>PMSS01000094.1 GCA_003167515.1 Acidobacterium sp.
CGAACTTCACGTGCCCATCGTGCACCAGGGCGGCAGAGTTCATCACGTGCTTCCCTGCCCCATGCTCGGCTGCCGTTACGTAACCGGCCACAACGGCTATGCGATCCTTTGCCGTCGCGCGGGCAATCTCGCACAGAGTCTCACCGCAGCGTGCGACGAATTCGGGCTTCTCCAGCAGATCGGCCGGTGGATACCCACAGATGGCCAGTTCCGGAAACAGCACCAGATCGGCGCCGCCCTGTTGGGCCCGGCGAGTGAAATCGATGATTTTTGCGGTATTCCCGCGGAAATCCCCCACGGTGGGATCGATCTGGGCCAGCGCAACCTTCACTCTCTTAGTGTAGCAACCGGTATGGAGGGGTCACGTCCCCGTGACAAATGCCGCATGCAGAATGGCAAGGCACATGTGATCCACATGCGAGTATACTGATCCCATGCCCGGCATGGTTCAAATACGAAACGTTCCCTCGGATGTGCATCGCGCGCTGAAGGCTCGTGCTGCCCTGGAAGGAATGTCGCTGTCCGACTACCTTCTTCGCGAGCTTCGCTCTTCCCTGGAGCGCCCCACACTCGATGAAATCAGGACCCGGTTGGCAGGGCGCCAGCCGGTCCAACCGAGACTGGCGCCTGCCGCCGCGGTGCGCGCCGAGAGGATGAGCCGTTGATCGTCGTGGATGCGTCGGCCATCCTTGAAGTTTTGCTGCAAACAACCGCAGCCGCTCGTGTAAGTCAGCGGATTTTCTCTCCGAACGAGATCCTCTGCGCACCGCACCTGCTCGACGTTGAAGCGGCGTCGGTTTTGCGCAGGTACGTCCGTCTGAGCCTGATCTCGCCCGAACGGGGCGGTGAGGCGTTGCGCGATCTCGCCGATCTTCCTCTCCACCGGTATCCTCACGACGTTCTGCTGAAGCGCATCTGGCAATTGCGGAACAACTTCACGGCTTACGACGCCGCCTATCTCGCGCTGGCCGAGGCGCTGGATGCGCCCCTCGTGACGCGGGATCGGGCGCTGCGCTCCGCGGGATCGAGAGCGCGGGTCGAAGTGCTCTGAAGAGGGGCTCGCCCTCCCAACGTCGTCATGAACGGATACCTGCGAATCCCCCCGCGCCGTTGACCGCGCAGCTTCCCTCCGCATAGCATTGGTCGCATCAGGAGAGGATGACAGTGTCTCGAAGCGGCTGTCTGATCGCCCTCACCATCGCGGCTTCGCTCGCTCACGCGCAGCAGTGGCCCACGCCATCACGTCCCGTACTTCCGGCGCAACAGGCGCCGGCGCCTGATCCACCCGCACCGGCCGCATCTCGTCCTGTATTTCCCGCACAGGATGGGGGTGTGCGCGAGGTTCTCGAAAGCATCGTCATTCCGCCGATCGCCAATGCTCCGTTTACAGCACGGCTCATGACCGAGTGGGTGAGGTATACGCCAGACGGTGCCACGATCACATTGACCAACCAGCGGCAGATAGCGCGGGACTCTCAGGGACGCGTGTACCAGGAGAGGTGGTTGCTGGTCCCGAAGGATGGCAACTTAAAGTCTCGAATGCAGTGGATCCAGATCGGCGATCCGAATCTCCACACGCTGTACAACTGCAACATGATCGTTCACGTCTGCGATCTGCTCCGCTACGCTTCGGCGAGCGATCTTGCCGCCGCGTCGCCACCACCGCCGCCTACGGGTCCATTGAGTGGCGGAAGCGGATTCATTCAGACGGAGAATCTTGGGAGCCGCATCATCGCCGGGGTGGATACAACCGGGACGCGCGTCACTACGACTCTCAATCCGGGAGTCATAGGCAACGATCGCCCGGTGGTGAAGATGCGCGAAACCTGGCGATCGGAGCAACTGGCGGTAAATCTGCTGTCGATCCGCACCGATCCACTCTTCGGGAAGCAGACGTTCACCGTAAATGAGCTGGACATGTCGGCGCCGGACCCACAGCTTTTCGAAGCGCCGGCGGGCTTTACGGTCAGGGATCAGCGCGCCGTCAGGCCGCCGTCCGAATAAAGGTCCAGGTGCATTCCAGGCTTCAGGCAAAGCTGCTGTTAGACCTGCGGCAGCACCAGCGCGTCCAGCTCCAGAAATTGCTGCAGTACCTCGTCGTTCGTGTGCTTCATTTCCTCCACGGTGCCAAAGAACTCCGCCTTGCCCTGATGCAGGAAGAGAACGCGATCCGCCAGCCGCTCCGCAAAGCGCATGTCGTGCGTTACCACGATGCTGGTGAGGTGCAGCTGGCTTCGCAGCTTGAGAATCAGGTTGCCAAGCAGGCGCGCAATCAGTGGATCGACCATGGTCGTGGGTTCGTCGTACAGAATTGCCTGCGGCTCCGCAGCCAGGGCTCGCGAGATCGCCACCGAGCGCTTCATGCCCGTAGAAAGATCGGAAGGCAGCAAGTCGATCATCTCTGCCACGCCCACCATTTCGAGCAAGCCGCGCACGATCTGCTGAATCTGGTCTTCGGAGAGGCCGCGACCCTCACGGAGGGGGAACGCGACGTTCTCGCCGACGGAGAGGGAGTCAAACAGGGCGCCATTCTGGAAGACCATGGTGACCTTGCGCCGGACCGCCTGCATCTGCTCTTCCGTGAAGTTGGTGATGTCCTCGCCGGCGACGAGAATACGCCCGGAGTCGGGCCGCAGAAAACCCATGATGAGCTGCAGCGAAACCGACTTGCCCACCCCGGAGCGGCCCAGGATGCAGAGCGTCTCGCCAGCCATTACGTGAAAGCTGATGTCGCGCAGCACATCCAGACTGCCGAAGGATTTCGAGACATTTTCAAAGGCGATGTAGGGATGTCGGTCGGGGTGACCGTTCGATTCCGCCTTTACCTCGATAGGAACTTCCGGGAAGCTGCTCACGTTTGGTCGATAAACCTCGGCTGTCGTCTTCCGGCCTCTCCTGCCTTCAGCTTACCTCTTCTATCTTCAGCTTACCCCTTCTGTTTTGAGCTTATTGGATGACGGCGTTTTGCTCCAGCGGCCGCGCACTGCGATTCGTACTCCGCCGGCGTGTTCACGTTGCGAAACCAGGCGGCTATGGGCGGATTCGAGGGCCATTCTGACGGGGCCAACGTGGATGCGACCGACTCCACATCAAACTCATCGACGCCTTCTCCCAGGGACGCGGCCGCCTCTCGGACGGCGGTCATCACTTTGCTGTTGCCTGCTAACAGGAATCTTTCGAGGCCATGCCGCAGCCGGCGGCTGTAAACGGCGCAAAGCGGCTGTGGCCGATCCCCGAAGCGCGGGATCGTTGCGACCGCGTGGCTTCGCTCGGCCCGCGCCATGATCCAGCGCAGAAATTCGCGGGGCAGACCGGGCAAGTCGACGGGAACGAAGAGATTCAAATCGGTGTCGGATACGGCCAGCACCGCCTCAATCCCGCCCAGCGGGCCACACTGCGGGAAGTTGTCGGGAACGACCTCGGCAAAACGGGCCAGATCCGGACGCGAGCCGCAGATGCGCGGGTTCAGACCGAGGCCGCGCAACAGCTCCAGCATGTGTTCCAGGAGCGGCCGGCCGTCGATCTCCAGCAGAGCCTTGTCGCGGCCCATCCGCGTACTCTGCCCGCCAGCCAGAACGAATGCGTCGGTCACGGACTGATCGACCATCGATCACCTCGCATCGGGCTGAGTTATTCTAAACGGCCATTCATGGCGCTTTCGCGCTCGCAGCAGATACAGGATGCTGCCGGCCAGAGCGATCTCCAGGGCATACAACAGGTCGCGCATGCCCTGCGCGCGAGAGAACAGGATAAAGAGAAACCCCGCAAGCGCCATCAGCGGCGGCAACGGATACAGCCAGATCCGGAAAGGTCGCGGCAAATCCGGCCGCCGGACCCGCAACACCATCACTCCCACTTGTTGCAGCAGATACTGCAGCACAATGCGGATCACCACCAGCGCCGCGATGACCTGGGCCAGCCGCAGGAAGCAGAAAATCGCGGAGACAGCTCCCAGTGCGAGCAGCGAAAAATCCGGAAAATTCCTTTTCGGATGCAGATGGGCAAAAACGCGGAAGTAGTTCCCATCAAGCGCCGCTGCATAAGGGACGCGCGAGTAGCCCATCAGCAGGGCAAAGACCGAAGAGAAGGCGGTCCACATGATGAGACACGCGATGACGACCGCCGCACCTGGTCCCAGCGTGCGCGCCACCATCTCCGCGACTACGGTGCGGCCCATCCCTTGAGCCGGAATGACGCCGAGCACGCTGAGATTCATGGCGATATAGAGGACAGCGACAACGGCGATCGAAATCAATACGGCGCGAGGAATCGTTCGGCCCGGGTTGCGGATTTCCCCGCCGAGAAAGCAGACGTTGTAGTAGCCCCAGTAGTCGTAAGTGGCAATCAGCGTCGCCGACCCCAGCCCCGCGAAAAACGCCGGCGAGAAGCTGAAGGGATGAGACGACATTCGCAACAATGCTGGATGAAAATGCGTGAACCCGGCGAACAGGACGATGGCCATGGCGGCCATCACGCCCGCCCATAGCACCCACGCGGTGCGAAGGATCGCGCGGATGTCCCGGTACAGCATGCCCACGATTGCAGCGCACGCACCCGCCGCAAGCACGCTGGTCCAGTGGGGTCCATTCGGCCACGCGGCGAGGATCGGGAGCCGCAGCTTCGGAACGAGGAACGAGGCGAACTCCGCGAAGCCGATGCAGCCGGAAGCGATCGAGAGTGGCGCGCTGAATCCGAGCTGAAAGATATAGAGAAACGAGAAGAAGCGGCCGGCGCCCTCGCGACCGTAGATTTCCCGCAGAAAGGCGTACGAGCCTCCGGCTTCCGGCATGGCCGCGCCCAGTTCCGCCCACACCAGGCCGTCGCAGACCGCGATCAGCGCGCCGAGCAGCCATCCCAGCAGCGCCTGCGATCCGCCCATAGCAGCCACGATCAAGGGCAGAGTGATGAAGGGGCCTACGCCGATCATGTACATCATGTTCAGCGTGACCGCGCTCGCCAGGCCAATACGGCGCTCGAGATGCGGCGTTCCCGAGGCGCCTGCTGCTGGCGTCGCGGGGTGCAGATGTGGCTGAGCCTTGTCGGCGTTCGCCTCCGACCCGCCGGGCGCAACAGGTTCGGGAACCATGTGCTGCCTTTGTATCAGATCGCCCCGCGTTTACACTGGCAGTTCAGGTTCATGTTTCCCATCTCTCCTTCAAATGCTCGCACCACTCGCAGCGCTGCGGCGCTCGCGCTTACTTTCGCCACCACGCTGGCCGCATGCGCACAGGTTGTTCCCTGGCGGACGCAGATTGCAGCCTCGCCTGATGCTCAGACCCTTCCCGAGAATCGCGGCGCCGATGGCCTGGCGCAGACCCTGCGCAAGCTCGACACATGGGCCAGCCTCATGTTCATCGTCGCGCATCCCGACGACGAGGACGGCGGCATGCTGGCTTACGAATCGCGCGGAGTGGGTGCGCGCACGGCCCTTATGACCCTCACCCGCGGCGAGGGCGGCCAGAATGCGATGTCCGGCGAAAGCTACGACGCGCTCGGACTGATCCGCACCAACGAGCTGCTGCGGGCCGATCAATATTCCGGCTCCGAGCAGTTTTTCTCCACCGTCGCCGATTACGGATTCTCGAAGACCATCGACGAAGCGCACCAGCAATGGGGCCACGATCGCGTTCTCTGCGACGTGGTGCGGGCCGTTCGCACCTGGCGCCCGCTGGTGCTGGCTTCAACCTTTACCGGCAATATCACCGATGGTCACGGCCATCATCAGGTTTCAGGAGAGGCGAACCAGGAGGCCTTCACCGCTGCGGGCGATCCGGCGGTCTGCCCGGATCAAATCGCCGCGGGTCTTCGGCCGTGGGCACCGCTCAAGGTCTACGCCCGCGTCCCGTTTTTCGCGGCCAGCAGCAAAGGCGTCTTCGATTACGCGACGAACAAATGGGCGCCGGCACATTTCTACGACTACGTGACGAAGCAGTGGCGCGACAACTTTCCCGCGGCCACCCTTGAGATCCCCGAAGGAACCTGGGATCCGATCCTCGGCGAATCGTACTTCCAGATCGCCCGCACCGGATGGAGTGAGCAGAAGTCGCAGAATGGCGGCGGCACACTTCCGTTGCCAGGTCCGGTGAGCGTTGCCTATCACCGCTACGGATCGCAGGTAAAGACCGGCGACAAGGAAGAATCGTTTTTCGACGGCATCGACACGACCCTTCCCGGCATCGCCTCGCTGGTTCATTCCGGAGACGCGGCCCCACTGACCGCGGCTCTCAGTGATATTCACCACCACATCGCAACCGCGCTTTACGGCGATTTGCCTGCTCATCCGGAAAAGGTCGCACCGGAACTAGCGACGGGTTATAAAGTGACACAGCAGCTGATCGCCTGGGTCAACGGCAGCGGCCTCAACGCCGACGACAAGGCGAACGTCGTTCACGAACTCAACATCAAGCTGGCGCAGTTCAACACGGCGCTCGCCGAAGCCCTGGGCCTCGAGGTCAACGCGCTGGTGATGCCGCACACCGCGACCGGCGCCAATCCCACACCGCCCACCGTGCCGGAGGAAACACCGCCCACAGTCACGCCCGGCTCCGAAATCGACGTGCGTGTGCACGTCACCGCTGCGCCTTTCTGGGGGCCGTCTGTCCAGGGGTTGCAACTCGCCCGCACCTGGCTCGACCAGCCCGACGGCAGTTCCTGGCAGATCACGCGCATCGGCGCACCCGGACTGGACGCTGTTTCCAGCAACGCCGGCGACGCCATCTTCCGTGTCTACGTTCCTCGCAATTCGGCGGTCACCCGTCCCTACTTCACTCGACCCAGCACCGAGCAGCCCTACTACGACGTCACTGATCCGCGCTGGCTCACTCTGCCTTTTGCCCCCTATCCGCTCGCGGGATGGGCAGAGTTTAAGTACATGGGCGTTCCCATTCGTCTGGGGCAGGTGGTGCAAACCGTCCATCGCGTTCACGGCATTGGCGGTGTGTATCAGCCGCTCGCCGTCGTGCCGCAGTTATCCGTCAACCTCCCGGCAGCGGCCGGCGCGGTTCCGCTCGGCACTTCGACGATCCCCTTCTCAGTGACGGTCAGCAACCAGCAGCAGGGCAACGACGACGGCACGTTGCACCTCGATCTTCCCTCGGGCTGGACCGCCGACCCGGCCGAAGTGCCGTTTCACCTTACTCCTGTAAGCAGCCAGGAGATTCGATTCACGCTCCACCCCGGCCAACTCACGGACCAGACTTACAAAATCAGCGCCATCGCGCAGAGCGGGAACGACCGCTTTACCGAAGGCTTCACGACTGTGGGCTATCCCGGGTTGCGTCCTTATTATCTGTACCGCCCCGCGACCTACCGGCTGCGCGCTGTCGATGTGAAGCTTCCTCAGGATCTGAAAGTCGGCTACATCATGGGCACAGGGGACGAGGTCCCGGCGGCGCTCGCAGAAATCGGCATCCAGCCGCATCTGCTCACGTCATCGGAGCTGGCCCAGGAAGATCTGTCCTCGTACGACGCCATCATCATCGGCATCCGCGCTTATTCCTCCAGCCCTGAGCTAGCCACCGCCACGCCGCGCCTGCTGTCCTATGTCAAAAGTGGCGGAACCCTCGTCGTCCAGTACCAGACCGCCGAGTTCCCTGCTCCGTATACGCTTACGCTGGGACGCAACCCGGAGAAAGTCGTCGACGAGCATGCCCCAGTGACTCTCATCGACCCCAACAACCGAGTCTTCACGTGGCCGAACCATATTACCTCCGCCGACTTTGACGGATGGGTCGAGGAGCGCGGCCACTCGTTCCTGGAATCCTGGTCCTCGCAATACACTCCGCTAACCGAGGTTTATGATCCCGGCCAGGATCCGCAAAAGGGCGGACTGCTCTACGCGCACTACGGCAAGGGAAATTACTTCTACATGGCGTATGCCGTCTATCGCCAGCTCCCGGAAGGCGTCCCCGGAGCCTATCGCCTGCTGGCCAATCTCATTGCCGCGGGAAAAAATCAGGCGCAGCGGTGACCTGAATCATCGGGTAGTGGGCTAGCCCACTACCAATCATCGAAACGCCTGG
Organism: Acidobacterium sp.; assembly: GCA_003167515.1. Taxonomy (GTDB): domain Bacteria; phylum Acidobacteriota; class Terriglobia; order Terriglobales; family Acidobacteriaceae; genus Palsa-343. The sequence goes on from PMSS01000094.1 coordinate 8,022, forward strand.
ACTCCCACCCGTTTTTCGATTTATACTGCCTCCTATGTCAATGATGCTCACGACTCTCGTAAGCTGTTGACCCCTCACTAATTCCCCGCCGTATCCGGCCGGGGTTTTCCCCGAACATTCACCGCAAATTCTCCGCACGTTCACAATTGCCTGCGACCATGCCCCTTGGGTATCTGTAGGCCTGTTCGGAAGCGGCACGCGCAATCCCGATGCCCCGCTCCGGCCACGCTCAGGAGCCCAGGGCATTTCCCCCCGCTGCAATTCATCTTTCACGCACTTCCAACTCCTGAGAGGCCGAATGACTAACAAATTGAAGGCGCTCGCCACCCTGGCGCTGACCGTAGCAGTTTCCGTCGGTTACGCGCAGACCACGGCCAGCACCCCTGGCACGGCAAAGCCGGTCCATCACAAGAAGCCGGTACCGAAAGGACCGAGCGTCGAATCTCAAATCGAGGAATTGCGGCAGCAGGAGCAGTCCGACCGTGGTCAGATCGACTCGCTGAAGCAACAGCTCTCCGATCGTGATTCCCAGCTCCAGGCGGCGCAGCAGGCAGCCCAGCAGGCTCAGGCGGCCGCGCAGGCAGCGCAGCAGGCGGCCACCGCCGAGCAGCAGACCATCTCTGCCAATACCGAGGCGGTTTCCAGCCTGCAGAGTTCCGTCACCG
>PMSS01000267.1 GCA_003167515.1 Acidobacterium sp.
AATCGCCAATGCGCTCATTGAGTGTGGTGGAGGGGGTCCTCCAGATCGCTGGTTTGTGGGCGGTTTTACCAGCTACTCTTCGGTACCTACTGGCAATTTGCCGGGTTGCCGACGAACCGGGCAGCCCGGGAGCTTCACGGGCCGGCATTTATGCGGATACTTGTAAGCGAAGGTCGTGGAGGATTACGTCGGGACACTCGCAACGAGTGGCTGCTCCTTCGCACCCATGATCAGCAGCCAGAGCATGGCGACTAGCTCGGCCAGGAACACCGGCTGGAAGTAGCGGAAGAGAGCGTCTGTGGAGTCCGGAGCGAGGAACCAGGTGATGCCGAGGACAACCCAGGCGATGCCAGCAGAAGCCAGTATCCGAGCCACCGCGGTAAAAAGCGTGATTGCACGACCAACGATCCAAAGGGCAAGAGCCACAATCCCCAAAACGTCTGGTTGATGCTGTTCGCCTGGCCATGAATGCGGATCAGGAGCATGCCGATCGAGTTGCGCGTGTGGTTGTCGAGGGCGGCGAAGGCATCGCCGCCGCGAAAGACGAGAAGCGCGGCCGCGTTGAATACCTCGGCTACCAGGCCAAGGGCAGCCGAAACCAGCACCAGCACCACCAGTTGCCGCGCGCGGTGGCGGTCCACGTCTTCAAAGAGGCGATAGAGCGCAAGGCTCAGCCCGATGAAGACGACCGCACCCATCGTCTCGGCAAGCATGCCCCAACGGTAAAGGGTCTCGTGGGCGAGTACACGCGCTGCGGTTGCGGCGGCGTCGTTGTGCACGACCGTGTGCGAAGGGACATAGAGCAGGTAGAACGGCCCGAGAGTGAAGCCCAGATACCAGAGGCCGGCGATACGGGCGGTCCTCTTCAGCGACGTCATGCGAACCTCCTGCTTTCGGGGCAGGATACCCGATAGGGGCTAAAGAGGCTTAGGAAAATCATGGCCAGGACACCACGATTCCGGTGGCGGCGTTCAAAATGTCATTTTGCTTTCGTCCTACTTTGCTCCAATCCGGAAAGCCGTATTCGTTGCACACGACCACCACCCAGGCCTCGTGTGCCTCCTGTTTGCTGACTGTTTTTTCGACTGGCGCAGAGGTGGCGCGGCGGGGCTCGGGTGCGACGAGTTGCGCATACACCTTCCGTGGGGCGATGCAGGGGCGTCGCGACGGGACGATGGGATGTAGAGAACGAACCTTGTCAGGCGGCGGTGTAGGTGCGGGTCTGACTACGAACCAGGGTCATCTGGTCTTTGATATGCAATTTGAGCTTTTTCAGGCGAACTTCCTCGATTTGCTCGTCTTCAGAAAGCCAGGGTTTTTGGAGCAGGGCTTCGAGCTTCTCCGAATAGTGACGATGTTCTTCTTCCAGACGACGTATCGCTTCACTATCCGGGTAACCGTTCGCTTCAAGGTCCATAGAGGACACCTCCGATTCGGGATCATCTCCCGGCGGAGCCGCGGCTAGGTGCATCTCTCCTGATCCTTGCAGGTGGTCAGAACCGTTCTGTGTGGCCGTTCTTCGATGGAACGACCACGTCCGGTCCCGTTCCCGCCTCGGCAGCATCAGGAGAGATGCTCGAACGTGGTTTCGCCGGGCGAATTGCGCTCACATTCAGTGAGACGTACCAAGCTAGCACTGCGGAGGCCTGACCTTCAACGGTATTCTTGGTGGAAAAGCGGGGGTGGGAACGCACTAAGGTAATGGAATTCCCAAAATGACGGCATCCTCTTCAGGATGAGCGTAATAGCGGGGGCGGCGGCCTTCAGGGCGGAGGCCGAGCCGGTGGTAGAGGGCGATGGCGGGGGTGTTGCCGGAGCGGACTTCGAGGGTGAGATGGCGGGCGTTATTTTGGGCGGCCCAGTTTCGGATGGCGTGCAGGAGAGCGGTGGCGAGACCCTGGCGGCGGGCTTCGGGTTGGACTGCCATGGAGTCCAGCTGGCAGGTATTTTCGTGGCCGGCTGAATCCGTAATCAGGAGAAGGCTGGCGGCGGCGAAGGCGAGGATTTTTTGTTGAGAGCTTGCGATGAGGGCGGTCCGGCGGAGGGCTGGGTTGGAGGTTTGGGAGCTGAGGTACGGGTTGTAGCCGGAGGGCTGCCACTGCGGCGCTTCGGGGGATTCGGCGGCGATGGCGAGGATGGGTTCGAGGTCGGCTTGGGTTGCTGGGCGGATTTCGATGCTCATTTTTGCTCGGTGGAGAGCTTCGGCTTGGAGAAGATTTCGGCGTCGGAGCGGCGGAGGTAGTTGCCGTCGAGGGTGAGGGGGTTGTCGTAGTCGTGGGCGCGGAGGCGGGGTAGGGCGAAGCGGAGGGCGTCGGCAGCAGTGGGTGGGGGGACCAGGGTTGCGGCGGGGACGGTGACGAGGATGGATTCTTCGCAGATGGCGAGTTGGTGGGCTCCGGCAATTTCGACGAATTGTGCGGCGGTTAGCAGGGATTCTTCGGGGCTCGGGCCGGAGTAGTCGCCGAAGTAGAATTCGTGGCGGCTGGCGTCAAGGGCGGCGGTTTTCGACTGGGCTTTGTGGGCGAGGACGGCGAGGCGGGAGACGGTGAGGATGGGGATGGAGCCGGGTTCGGCGAGGCCTTTGGAGGTGGAGAGGCCGATGCGGATGCCGGTAAAGGATCCGGGGCCATTTGTGACAACAATGGTTGCAATTTCGGCGAGGCGGACGTTGTGGTGGTTCAGGAGGCCGCGGATGGCGGGCGTGAGCTGGGCGGAGTAGGTCTTGCCGGGGAGCTCGGTTTGGCCGAGGATTTCCGGTTCGTCGTCCTTGAGGCGGGCGAGGGCGATGGTGCCGAGCCCACTGCAAGTGTCGATGGAGAGGACGAGCATGAGAAGTCGGTTCTATTCCGTGGGTGGGTCTTCACATATTTCGAGGAGGACGCCGTTGGCGCTGGAGGGGTGGACGAAGAAGTAGAGGTGGCCGCCGGCTCCGATTTGAATGTCTTCGGAGATGAGGCGGGCTCCCTGGGCTTTGAGGGTTTCGAGGGCGCCGGAGATGTCGTCGACGTGGAGGGCGATGTGGTGGAGGCCTTCGCCGCGTTTGGTGAGGAAGCGGCCGACGGGCGAGTCCAGCTGGGTCGGTTCGAGGAGCTCTATGCGGGCTTCGCCTGCGGGGATCATGGCGATGCGGACCTGCTCCTGCTCTATGGTTTCTTCGTGAACGATGGTGAGGCCAAGGGATTCGTAGAGCTTGCGTGCCTGGGCGATGCTGCGGACGGCGATGCCGATGTGGTCGATTTGGGGCATGAGGACAGGGTGCAGGGTACAGGGTACAGGGTGCAAGGGCAGCTGGGAGCCGGGAGCTGGGAGCCGGGCGGAACGATTGCTCAGCTTGAATTGCCTGGTGCGAACACTTTCTCGGTGAGTTGAGCGACGAGCTGCCAGGGGTCTTGTTGGCCGGAGGCTATGCGGGCGGCGTGGAAGTGGAGGATTTTCGCGTCGAATCCGTTTTGACGGGCGCGGCGCATGAGCTCGGTGCGGAGCATGGCGTCGAGGCGGCGGCGCCAGTGCTGGGCGCGGCGTGCGCCAAGGCGATTTTCCTGTAACAGCCACTGTTGCATTTCATTGATGGCGGCGACGAGGGCTTCGATGCCGTCGCCGGTGGTGGCTGTGGTGCGGATGACGGGCGGTGTGTGGACCGGGTGGTCAGGCGCGAGGGACTGGAGGGCGCGGATTTCCTGTTCGACGCGGTCGGCGCCTTCGCGGTCCGACTTATTCACGACGAAGATGTCGGCGATTTCCATGACTCCGGCTTTGAGGCTCTGGACGTCGTCGCCCATGCCGGGGACGAGGACGACGAGGGTGATGTCGGCGAGGCGGGCGATCTCGATTTCGTCCTGGCCGACGCCTACCGTTTCGATGAGGATGACGTCTTTGCCGCTGGCTTCGAGGACGAGGGCTACGTCGGCGGTCGAGAGGGCGAGCCCGCCGAGGGTGCCGCGGGTGGCCATGGAGCGGGCGTAGAAGCCGGGGTCGCCCTGGTAATTCTGGAAACGGATGCGGTCGCCGAGGAGGGCGCCGCCGGTGAAGGGGCTGGTGGGGTCGACGGCGACTACGCCGACGGTTTTGTTGTGGTCGCGCCCCTCCGGGGTTTCACGAAAAGCGCGGGCAAGGCGGTCGACGAGGGTGCTCTTGCCGGCTCCGGGGGCGCCAGTGATGCCGATGCGGAGGGCGCGGCCGGTCGAAGGGAAGCAGGCGGAGAGCAGGGCGGGGGCCTCAGGGGCGTCGTTTTCGACGAGGGAGATGGCGCGGGCGAGGGCGCGGGTGTCGCCCTGGCGGAGGCGGCCGACCAGGGCGGTGATGGAGTCGGGTGGAGTCAACTGAACAGGATAGCGCGTGGGTTGAGCTGGGACTGAAGCACGGAGCTGTTAGCCGCTGGCAGTTAGCGCTTAGCTCTGTGCCCGCCTGGCCACGAGTAAAGACAGGCGGCCGGCGGTGGACGGTGGGGCGGGTTCGAGGTTGGCGGCGGTGAGTTCGGCGGCGACCTGAGAGGGTGAGAGGCGGAGCTTGGGATAGCTGCTTTTTTCCAGAGACCATGCGGGGGGTGTGTTGGGTGCGCCGGGCTCTGGGTTGCGGGTTGGGTTTCGAGTTGGGTTTCGAGTGTAGACGAGGTCGTGGACCAGGACGGTGGTGGGGCTCACGTATTCGAGGAAGCAGGTCATGATTTTTTCGTCGGTGGCGCGGACCGGGATAAAGCGGTCGGCCCCGGTGAGTTCATGGGTGAGGTCGCGCCAGGTGAGGATGAAGAGGCCGCCCGGGGCGAGGACTGAGCGGGCGGCGCGGAAGAGTTGGCGAACTGACTGCAGGGTTGGGAGGTGAGTGAGGGTGTCGCCCATGCAGACGATGACGTTGGCCATCTCGGAAGGAACGATTTCGGAAAGTGTGAACAGGTCGCCATGCAGTTCGATCGGCAACCGGCCGATGTGTGGCACGAGCTCACCGAGTAGTTCATCGCTGGTATCGAACGCGTGAATGATGCGGTAGCCGAGTTCAGACAGCGCCATGGTCTGAAATCCGGGGCCGGAGCCGAGGTCGACTGCAAAGCCTCGGGGAGAATCTTTGAGGAGGGGTTCGAGAATGGTGCGTTGCTCGGTTACTTTTTCTTCGAAGGATAGACCGAACATCCAAGAGTAGTGGCGGGCCAGAAGGTTGGCGTAGTGGGCGGAGACTGGGCCGGACATTTGGGGAGATTGTAGTTGCGGAGGCTCGGGGATTTCCTGTTCCGGAAGAGGCGCGGTCGATATACCCGCGCCATGCGATTTGGCATGGCATGCCGGGTGACCTGGCCAGGTCTCGTGCGTTGGCCAATCGGGCGATTCAGGCCGATCCTGATTATCCGTTGAACTACTACAATCTGGCGTGCGCCGATGCGGAGGAAGGAAATGCGGCTCAGGCCCGGATCCATCTTCAGGAGGCCTTCGATCGGCGCAAGAACACTTTGCCGGGAGAATCGATGCCCGATCCCACGCAGGATGATTCGATCATGAAGCTGAAGCCGGATCGGGCGTTTTGGAGCTTTGTAGAGAATTCGCGGAAGAATCGGTGAGGATGGCCATCGCGAGCCGTGGTTGGGCGATGGCGTCTCGAGCGGTCGGCTTCAGCAGTGCGCAACATGGTTCACGGAAGCTGTTGCAGGTTCTGAATGTCGCTCAGAATGGCCTTCACCGCTGCTTCTGTGACAATCCGACCCTTTTCTCTCGTCGCCAGTGTCGGGTCGCCCCATGCTCCCGTGGGCGAGTAGAGGCCTTCCGTTGCGTTCGGGTCTCGGGTGAGTGGTCCAGGACGGTCAGGATGCAGGTCCTTCGCAGCCTTCGACATTCTTACGGTGGCTGGCGCGATGTAGAGCATCATCGAGGTTTCAATTTCGTCGGCGTGAGTGCCTTGTGGCTCTTGTTGGACCTGTTTAACAACTCCATCGATCTCATCGAAGTCGAAGTACGTCAAAGTTATGCCTTCAGAGCTGAGGGCCCTGGCCGCTTCGGAAAGTGGTCTGATGGTTGAGATTCCTGTGTTGATGATGTAGAAACGGCGCGGGCCATGTGCTGCAAGGGTGCGACAGATTTCCACGACCATATCGCGTGCTGTATTCGATTTGAGGGACGTTGAGCCAGGATAGTCCAGGAAAGCGGGATAGAAACTGTAATTAATGGTTGGTGCGATGACTACCGGAGCGGCGGCCAGCACTCTTTTCCTGAGATACTCCGCCATCACCCAATCGTTGTTGAGTTGTAAATGCCTGCCGTGCTCTTTGGATTCCGCGCCTAACGCGATGACCACTACGCGATCCGGGGTCAATATTGGTTCTGCTTCGTCCCAGGAGAGGTTCTCCAGCAGAATGCCGCGGTTGCTGGCCTGAATCCTGGATGTTGAGGGTTTCTGTGCGAAGGAGTGAAGGACGAAAACGCCGAGGAGAATGAGCAGGAGCCTGGATGCAGAACCTGGTGACGAGGCTCCAGCATTACGTTCCAGTAGACCTTTCATAGGAAAGTCCCTCGCTTTCGCGCGTCAGAGGCGATGGAGCAAGATTGAGTTTCTGCTGGGTAGACAACTTGTGCTGCCCAGAAAAGTACCACGCTTTTCCCTTGCCGGCGGAGCGGGTTCAGTAATTCAGCCGGACGAGCCTGCGCCCGGTCCGGTTTTCGCCAGGAAGTCAGCAACGCCGAAATCAGTGTTCTCCTGCTTATTCCCGGGGCAGCCTTGCACGTCGCTCTGGCGATTCAGACTGACATGCCTGTTCCGTGGGGCCACTGATCGTCTTTCGCTCCCGCGGCATCGCCTGATATCGACAGCAGGCGGCAAGAACGCGTATGCGCAGCAGTTCCCAGCTCACTTGTTCCATGGCCATTCGGGAAACGCAAGCTTCGCACTCGAGCAACTGGACAAAGGCGGCTGTGGGGACGTAACCGACCTCGCAGTCCTCCGCGGCCGTCGCCGTGAGGTTGTAGGTTCCATTCAGCGCGGCTGCCAAGCCGGCAATCTGGCCGGGACCGAGCGATTGATGAAACGCCATTCGATAAGAAGCCCATTCGAGATTGAGGCTGCCCTTGCGTATTACATACACAGCGGAAACGGGATCGCCATCGTGAAAAAGTACAGCTCCCCTGGGCAGGAACGCCCGGACTGCGATGCTGTCCAATCGTTTGCTCAATTCAGGGTTCAAATACTCACCTCCGTGCAGCGGGCCTTGAATCTCAATGTTCGGAGCGAGTGCGCCGTGTTGAATTCTGTACCGCGCCGGCTGCGATCATGGCTCTGAAGGCCATGCAACGCCGGGTCTCTGTCGTCACTTTAGAAACCTGGAGCCGGCACGCCAGGCGAGGTTGGTGAATCCGCGCCGGGCTTCCGCTGGAAATCAGGCGGCGGCGCGGCAATGCTGTTGCTGAACGATGGCATATTGAATTGGACTTGAGCAGTGAACGCAGTCCGCATGCTGGATGGTCGCGGGATCCCCGCCGAGAACCTGCGAAAACGACCTCAGGCATTCCGTGCAGGTAATCATGACGTACGGTTCTCCGGCAGGGTCGTGCCCGTTGCGCGGAATCCATATGGGCGCTAATGCGGTAGAGCGATCCGGGTGTGCCGCCCTCTCGCTTTGCGTCATTGCCTTCACGAGGCGAAACAACAAGCCCGAATGAGATCCCTTTTCATAGAAGGCATCGGCGGCGACGCCGGGTGGCACACTGTCGCCGGAAAACGAGCCGCTCATCGCGATCGTCCAAATCGCGGGAAAGCGGCGACGCACCACCGACAGCAGTTCGAAGCCGGACATGCCGGGCATATGGAGGTCGGCGATGATAACATCCGGAAGCTCGCGCCGGATCTCGGCCAATGCGGAGAAGCCGTGATCAGCGGTCCGCACTTCGTATCCAAATTCATCCAGGGCGGCTGAAAGAGCCGTCCGAACCGGCGCTTCGTCATCTGTGATCAGGAGTTTCGCCTGCGGCATGGATTTCGTCCACCTTCCCGAAGCAGTATGGGGACACCCTTGTTGGAATTGAGAACAGAATGCCAAAGTGTCAATCCCCAAACAGCTCAATTTTGCTCACTCCGACGACTTCAGCAGTTACCGATTCCCATTAAGGGAATTTGCTGATTCCGCCGTTGCTGTATGCACACTGGATATGGGCTCCGTGGAGAATGGGCCCGGGGTGGCGGTGACGACGTTGCCGATGGGGTGCTGCGGGTGTCGCCGTCGACGATGGTGGATCGGCCGGATATGCCCACGACGTTGCGGGGCAGCTTTTGCAGTGGGGCTGGTGCTCCTCGAGGCCAAGCGCGAGGCGTGAAGAAATCGTGAGAGCCGGGACTGAAGTCTTCTATGCGGAGGGAACTTTGGGACGGGCAATCTGCGTGCGGGCGCGTCACAGGCAAACCGGAAGCAATCGGGGCGTCCCTAATTCCAAAATGGTGCACGGTAGGTACTTTGGGGTCAACCGGGGAATAGTTTCGCATTGAAGTTCGAGCGGCAGGGGAGTTTGCTTCTTGCTGTGGGGTGAACCTGGCCTTCGCTGAGTTGTGTCGCGGTCGACGATGGTCGAATCGGCCGGAATTGCCCACGAAACTGGGCGAAATCGGGGTATGCCAACAAAATTGGCCCAAACGAGGAAAGATTTGCGACAATGGTTCGCCACTGCGCAGGGTCTCAGGCAAAATCCAGTACGTCGCGGATAGGGGTCGGGCCGCCAGGCGACGAACTTCCGGTGATCCTTTGACCTTCTGAGCGCACAACAGATTGGAAGCGGGAGATTCGTCTGCCCGGATGATGATCGATGCCAGACGGGTCGGGTCCTTGGGAGGCTAGAACTGGTCTCATATGTGGTGCAGCGACTCTGGCGGGCTACATGAGCCCCGCTTCGATGGCGGGTCTCATACGTGCTCTCACCAGTCGTCTGAGATTTATGAGACCAGTTCCAGCGTGTTCGGTCGCCGGCCGAGGACAGTCTTTACCGTGTTCGTAGAGTTTCGTTGTCTCGGCTAATCGGGAGGTATTCGGCCATGAAGCTATCTTGTCGCCCGCGGGCTCCATTTCTGGCTTGCGTTCTTTGCCTGAGCGCCTGTTTTTCGGTGAGTGGGCGGCTGCACGCCGAGACATCGCGCGCAGCGGCATCCGCTGCAACGCAGATGGTCACGATACCCGGCCCACTGCGATCCTTTCTGCGCATGGCGGGCATCAGCCAGGAGGCGACTCAGGAGGAAGTGCTGCCGTTGCTCGCCCGCACTGTCTCGATGCTCGGGTACGAAGGAGGCGCAGAGACTGAGTATCTGGTTCTGCTGCGACGCTATGTGCAATTTGCCCAGGAGCTCCGGCAGCTGGCCGACGCGCAGAACACAATCCATGCAGACAGCTGCGAGGAAGCAGCCCGGCTGGTGGATGTTCTGGGTTACCAGTTCGAGGGAACCTGCGGGGAAAAAACCGCGTACCTGGTGACTTCCAATGCTGGACGGGCCTTTCTGACCATTGATTCAGGATTTCCCCTTACAGGACTGGAGGAAGCGCTCGAGAAGCACACCCCCTTCGCGTATTCGTTTCCGGCGACGCAGGTTCCTGTCCTGTTCAGGGCGAAGGACTGGACGGCAGCCAGTGTCTGGCGGCCCAAGGGAGAAACAACCGTGGTCGATGTCTTGCTGCACGACCAGGAACTCGACCGGCTCTACTGGGCTTTGTCAAAGAACGATGAGGAAACACGGCTGGCTTTGCACCAATGGCGCGGGTTGCGGCCTTTACTGCCGCTCGCTACGGCTCTGGAGTTTTATGGGAGCCAGGTTTCGGTTCGGTCGGGACGAGTGCTGGTCCCGGGAGGGCGGGACGCTGAAAAGGGCTGGGAGGAACTGGTCGGGGCAAGTCCGAGTTCGCCGGGGGAATTCGTCGATCATTTGTGCGGGAGGGATCGCGGCTGGCTGGCTGCGTATTATGATGCGCTCTCTCTGGTGAGCCGTGAGCAGCAGGTTCGCCTGACAGAAGGGTCGCGGCTGAAACAGCTGTATGACGTTTATAAGCGGGCGGGAAACGGTGCGAGCGCGACGAAGGGAGTATTTCCGCGCAACGGGGATCTGCTGCTGCTGTTCAATCGTCTCCAATGGCAGCCGGACGGAACTCTTTATATTCCGGGCGGCCTCGGGGTATGGAAGGAGATTTTGAGCCAGAGTTACTCCCCGAAGTTAGTCCGCGACTGGGTGAAAAACGCGCGCAGCTGGGACAGCTCGGATCAACTGCTGATGTCGCTGGTCGCCTCGGCATGCTTTTCTACCGACAGGGGTCCAGTGCAGATTTACCTGGCGCTCAGTGGTATCGACAGTGCACGCCCGGCGGAAGCCCGGTTATCCGAAGGAACAGTACGTCTGCTGGCTGGGAAGTATTCGCAGCTTGGCAGCTGGTATCTGGTGTTTTCGGAATTTCCTGCGCTCAACGATGCATCCATCACCCAATTCGTGAATGCGGCGGAGGGGGTGACGGGGATTTCGAATCCTGTGCTGCGCTCGAATGCGCTGGGCGCGCTCGAGGCAAACATCGGGCTGTGGGAGATTCTGGCGCGGCAACAGGAGATTCCGAACCGGGCGATGAACACATCCTGGCAGGATGCGGTTCAACCGTTTATCGGCATTTCCTCGTCGGAGCGGCTGTTCGACGCAACGCGCAGCTCGCTGCGGTCGATACTGGCCGGGGCTTCGGGTGAGGGGAATCTTTCGCAGGATCAGATCATCGAGCTGCTGGCCGGGCCTGCTCAGCAGAGTGAGGCGGGACGACGGGCGCACGAGGAGATTGCGGAGCGAATGCGATCGGTGCTGGACGATCAGCGCCTGGTTTCACTCGATACGCTGTTCGCGCTCCACGACGGCCTGGATGAGATGTCTCATGGAGCCGCGGTGAAGGACCAGTTGATTCCGCTGGCGGCGAGCCTGCGGGAATTCGAGATGCCGCGCGCCATTTTTACGTCGGGAGAAAAGGCAGCGTGGGCGCCGGCGATTTACACCAGCCGCCATGCGGAATTGCAGGTGCGAACCGATCTGGCGAAAGTGATCGAGTCGGGGAGTTCGGCACAACTGGAAGCGGCACGCGGCCAGCTGACGCCGTTTCTGCGGGACACGCTGGTGGGGCTGAACTATGCGTATTACGAGCCACCGGGGGCGCAGGTTCTGCACAATAATCCACTTTTTGTGCGTTCGCACGATTTTTCAGGGACATCGATATTGGGATACGGGGAAATCTGGGATTCTCCAGAACTGGTCGGTATCGGAGTGACGGCAGGCGGCGGCGCGTATCTGATCGGGTCACTGGCCAACCTGCCGTATGCGCTGGCAACCGCGGAAGAGGATTTCATAGCTCCGGAAAACGTTCAGGCTCTGATCTGGCAAGCCACGGGTCCCACGCTGCTGGTGGACGCAATCCAGCCACGGTGGTGGGACGTGAGTTCAACAGAGCTGCACGCCGCGACACTGTATCAGCGCACGGGAGAAGAGCTGTTGATGGATGCGACAGGAAATGCGGAACTGCGCGGGCGGGTAGCCGATATTCTCAGTGATCGAATGACTCCGCGGCGCATGGAAATGACGGAGCAGGCCCTTCTTCACCCTGCCGACGCGGCCGCGTTCATGCCCCAAATCACGCCGGCGGAGAAGTTCTATCTGGCGTCGGAATATCGCAGGCTGTATCCGGCAGAAGCAGCGGCGTGGGGAAGCGCGAGTCAGGAACTGGACGGTCTGTCACGCAGCAGCCCTTCGGAAGTGAGCGCTGCGCGAGTGTCGAAGGACTTCGGCGTACCCCATCCGATTCTGGAGCAAACGAACAGCTGCGCCATTCTGAACGTGAAACCGCTGCCCGCCTATTCAGGGGAAGCCTACGGACTGGTAGGAGAGTCATTTGAATCGAGCAATCTCTACTGGGCGCGGCTTGCGGATGAGATGGGATATTCTCCGGTGACGCTGAATCTGCTGATTCCGGAGTTAAGCCGGCATATGATCGCGAAAATATTTGCGACGGATATAGAGGATTGGCCGGCGATCCTGCGCGCGATGGAGCAAACGGGGGAGGAGTTTCGACAAGGCGGTATCCACGTAGCCGCCGCCGCTACGATTTCTCAGCATTAACGGGACACGGTGAGGTTATGCACGGGAGCAGTATGCCAATGAGGGTTTTTCTATTCGTCGCGTTGAGTTCGGGTCTGGTGGTTGTGGCGGCCGGGACGGGCTGGACTTCGGCCCAGGACCAGTCTTCACGCATCTTTGTGAATGTGGTTCTGGTGCAGCTGAACGTTGCGGTCACGGATCGAAACGGGAACTACATCACCGGGCTGCGCCCGGAAAACTTCGCCATCAGCGAGGACAAGATCCAGGAAAAGATTGCCTCGTTTGAAGAGGGAGGCGCGCCCGAAGGCGGGATCCGAGCTGCAACTGAGGCGAGCGGGGGCTCGGCGAGCAGTAGCTCAGCAGAGGCGAGCGGGAACGAGGCGACCAGGAGCGACGCCGGGCCTGCGCCTGAGAGTGGAGGCCAGCCGGGCAACGAAGTTGTGGGCGGGGGAGCGGCGCCACCACCGGTTTCACGGCTTGCCGGCGCGAGTGTGTTTGTTCTGTTCGACACCAGCGACTATATGTACCGCGGATTTGTATTTGCGCAGGATGCTATTGCGGGTTTTGTTCGCTCCATGGAGGACGCCAACAAAATAGCCTTCTACTCCTACAGCCGCAACCTTTCGCGGGCCACGCTTCTGACGGCTGACCGGTCGCAGGTGATGCGAGGTGTACGCAGCACCGTGGCCGGCGACGAAGCTGCGCTCTATAACTGCCTGCTGCTCACGGTGCGGGATGCGGCCCAGTTACGGGGACGGAAGGCGATTGTAGTGTTTTCGAACGGTCCCGACAATGCCAGCTCCGTACCGCCGGAAGATGTGGAGGAACTGGCGCAATCGACGGGTACGATCATTTACATCATCAGCACCAGGCTGGCGCATGAAGAACCGGTTTCCAGCGCGGTGTTTGAGAGGATGAGCAAAGGCACAGGCGGCAAAGCTTATTTTGCGAAGGACTGGCGAGATGAGAGCACGGCCTTTGCGTCGATCCGGGAGGACCTGGCTCACCTGTACACGATCAGCTACTATCCCAAACTGAATCCGAATCGAGGCTGGCGCACGATAACGGTGAAGCTTGTGGGCAAGGATCTGGAGAAATATCACGTGCGCACGAGGGATGGGTATCGGCTGCAGGAGCAGGTGCCTGCGGCGACTCAGACGGCAGCAGGGCAAGCAGCGGGAACAGACCCCCAGTGATGGGGATTTTGCCGACCCGTTAGCAGACAGCGGCGCTGGTCGTGAACCGGCCCTTGGGAATCAGGTGGCGCTCATTGTGCGGCGACGATTGCTATTCCCTGCGGAGGCTGGGGCAAAGTCACCGTGTCTCCAGAGATGGCCGTGAGCGCGCCCGTTGTCGAGTCGATCTGGTAACCCACGATGACACTCAGCGGCGTTTTTCGAGGGGATGGGCCTGGGCGAGGCCGGAGCCTTCGCGCACGGTGATGATCTGATCGGCGTTGATGTTGGTGAGGCGATCGACGGCGCCCGAGGGCCAGTGGACTTCGACGGTGTCGGCTTTGGTCGACGAACCGAGGCCGAAGGTGAGGACGAGTTCGCTCGAGGAGAGGTAGCTGGATCCGCTGCGCAGCATTTGTTTTTGCGTTGTAGTGGCGGACTTGACCTGGACTTCCGAGCCGATGCCATCGCGATTCGATTTTGTGCCGATGAGCTTCATGCGCAGGGCGTGATTGGTCGATCCCTGATTGAGGAAGAGCGAAGCGGGCCCGGCGTTGGTGGTGATGGCTATGTCGGGTGCGCCGTCGTTGTTAACGTCGCCGTAGGCTGCGCCGCGGGCTACGCGTGCGGCGTCGAAGGACTGGCCCATCGATGCGGCGACGTCTTCGAACCCTTTGCCGGCGAGGTTGTGGTAGAGGTGGGGCGGCTCGGCGAAGTGGATGCGCTGCTGAATGCGCTCGATCGAGTCATCGAGATGGCCGTCGGCGACGTAGAGATCGGGCCATCCATCGAGATCGTAATCGAAGAAGAAGCAGCCGAAGCCGAGGGTGAGGAGGCTGGAGCGGCCGACCGCTGAGGTGGGGGCAACGTCGACGAAGAGGCCGTTGCGTTCGTTGTGATAGAGGCCGATCATCTGGTTGGAAAAATTGGTGACGACGAGGCTGGGATAGCCGGAGCGGTCGTAGTCTGCGGCGTCAATGCCCATGCCGGCGCGGGTGACACCGTCTTCGCTGTAGGCAATGCCGGCGGCCACGCCCTGTTCGGTGAAGGTGCCATTGCGGTTGTTGATATAGAGCTTGTTGGGCTGCGTGTCGTCGCTGATGGCGATGTCGGGCCAGCCATCCTGATTGGCGTCGAGGATGGCGATGCCGAGACTTTTTGAAGTGGAGTCGTAGAGGCCGGCTTTCTTCGTTACGTCTTCGAATGTGCCGTTGCCGCGGTTGCGCCAGAGGCGCACGGAGGAACCGGGGTAGGTTTCGGGGGTGCAGTAGGATTTCGTCTTGCCGTCCATGGTGCAGTAGAGGTCTTTTTCTGGGGACCATTGGACGTAGTTGGTGACGAGGAGGTCGAGGTGGCCATCGCGGTCGTAGTCGACCCAGGCGGCGCTGGCGCTGAGCTCGGGCTGCGTGGTCAGGCCGGCTTTTTTCGTAACGTCGGTGAATGTGCCATTGCCGTTGTTACGAAATAAATGATTCTGTCCATACGCTGTTACAAATAGGTCGTCGAAGCCGTCGTTATCGTAATCGCCGACGGCGACGCCCATGCCGTACATGGGAATGGCGAGGCCGGCCTTTTTTGTGACGTCGGTAAAGGTGCCGTCGTGGTTGTTGTGATAGAGGACGGGCGTGGAGAGGCTGCCGGGATGGCCTGGCCAGGCGGCGCCGTTAGCGATGAAGATGTCCTGCCAGCCGTCGTTGTCGTAGTCGATGAAGGCGACGCCGGGACCGAGGGTTTCGGGCAAAAACTTTTTGCCGAAGGCGCCGTTGTTGTGGGTGAAGCGGATGCCGGCTTTTTGGGTGATGTCGGTGAAATGGATTTGCTGGGTTGGGGGTGCGGATCCGAGGGACGCGGTGACGGCCAAGGGAACGGCTGTTGCTAGAAGAACGGCCAGGGCAAATGCGCGGAGGGGAAGCATCCAGACGATATAGTAGCGGGTCTCCGGAGGGTCGTGTGCATGGGCCCGAAAAGGACGCTCTTCACCGCTTGAGTTTTCGGTCGGCCGCTTCTCCACCCCAGCACACCAGAAGCGGGCGTGCTGGGGACCCCGGCTTCGCGACCGATTCCCCTCGCGATGAGACCCGATGCTGGTCGATCATCTTCAGCTTCGGGGGGTCCTTCGACTGCGCGCGGTCGATGTTGCGTGCTTCGCTGGAAGGTGCTGTGGCCGCGCTCCGCTCAGGATGACAGCCGTTTACTTGTCCTCGTCCTGGTTTAGCGGGCGGGGGCGAAGAGGGCGAAGACGGCTCCCTGGGGGTCGGCGACGACGGAGAATTTGCCCGCGCCTTCGATGGACATGGTGGGGACGAGGACTGTTGCGCCGAGTTCGGCGGCTTTCGCGGTTTGTGTTTCGCAGTTTGCGGTTTGTATGTAGCCCATCCAGTGCGGCGGCACGTGGGGCGGGAGAGATTGCGGGGGCGGCATGCCGCCGATGAAGTGCTCACCGTTTTTAATGTGGAGGTAGCCGTTGGGGTCTTTGTCTTTGCCGAGGGTGAATTGCCAGCCGAAGATGGAGCTGTAGAACTTTTCGGCGCTCTCGCGGTTGGGGGTCTGGAGATCGGCCCAGCAGAGGGCACCGTTTTCGGCGTAAATGCCGACGCCTTTGTGGTGGCCGGGCTGGAAGATGGCGAAGATGGCGGCGCCGGGATCGCGGATGACGGCCATGCGGCCGACGTTGGGGATTTCGAAGGCGGGAGACATGGGATTGCCGCCGTGCTCGAGGACGTGAGCCACGGTGTCATCGGCATTGTCGACGGCGATGTAGAGCAGCCAGTTGGGCGGGATGCCCATCTCGCGGTCTTCGGCTTTCATGGTGTAGGCGCCGGCGGTGTCGCGGCCTTTAAGGCGAAACATGGTGTAGGCCATGCCTGGACCCATGGGCATGTCCTCGGACTCCCAGCCGAAGAGGGAGGAGTAGAAAATTTTCGCGGCGGAGGGGTCGGTGGTGGAGAGCTCCATCCAGACGAAATTGCCGGCGGGATGTTTGTCGATGTTGGGCATGGCGAGGATTGTAGGACGGTTTGGGGGAGGATGGGGATTAAATTCTGGCCGGTAGCCTGTAGCGGGTAGCCCGTAGCTGGGAGCCGGGGGCTGGGAGACAAGAGACGAAACCGTTCGTCGAAACAGGAGACTGGCGGACGCTTCAGGTCCGAAGCGTTAGTCTGGGGGAAGCAGCCATGGCCACGGCGAAAAAAGTGCGGCTGACGGAGCGGCAGATAGAGCGGATTGCGCGGGCGCTGGCCGATCCGCGACGGTATCAGATCCTCGAGCAGATTGGGAAATGCGGGGGGTCGGTGTCGTGCACGGCGGTGCGGGAGTGCCAGCCGGTGACGGCGGCGACACTGTCGCACCATATGAAGGAGCTGGAGACGGCGGGGCTGATTCGGATCGCGCGCGAGGGGAAATTCGCGACGCTGGAGCTGGATCGGGGGGTCTGGCAGGCTTATCTGGATCGTCTGGCGATGATTTAGCAGGGCACTGGGCACCGGGCGCCGGGCTCGGCGCTCAGGTAAGGCTTCCTTCTGTCTGTTCGAAAAATGTACCGGGAAGATTTAAACAGGGTTGGCTGAACCCTTTGAGATGTGTGGGGCATCCATTCGATACTTAGACACATGTCTAAGTATCTCGATTTGGAGGGCACAACATGAGCAGGTTGAAAAACAAGGTTGCGGTGGTGACGGGCGCATCGAAGGGCATTGGCGCGGGAATTGCGAAGGGGCTGGCGGCGGAGGGCGCGTCGGTGGTGGTGAATTACGCGTCGAGCAAGGAAGGCGCGGACAAGGTGGTCGCGGAGATCAAGGCGAAGGGCGGGAAGGCCGTCGCGGTGCAGGGCGATGTGGCGAAAGCGGCCGATGTGGAGCGTTTGTTCGCGGAAACGAAGAAGGCTTTTGGGCGGCTGGATGTGCTGGTGAACAACGCCGGGGTGTATGAGTTTGCGCCGATCGGCGATGTGACGGAGAAGCACTTTCATCGGTTATTCGACACGAATGTACTGGGACCGATATTGGCGACGCGGGAAGCGGCGAAGTACCTAGGCGAGGGCGGCTCGGTGATCAATGTTGGATCGGTAGCGGCCACCTCGGGGCCGGCTACGAGCGCGGTGTACTCGGCGACGAAAGGGGCTCTGGATTCGGTGACGCGGGCGCTGGCGAATGAGCTGGGGCCGAAGAAGATTCGGGTGAACTCAATTAACCCGGGACCGGTGGAGACGGAGGGCGTGCATGCGGCGGGGTTCATGGGCAGCGACTTTCTGAAGGGCGCGATTGCGCAGACTCCGCTGGGGCGGATCGGGCAGCCGGAGGACTTTGGGCCGATCGCGGTGTTTCTGGCGTCGGAGGAGTCGGGGTGGTTGACGGGGGAGACTCTGCTGGCTTCGGGGGGATTGCGGTAACGGCAGGGAACAGGGAACAGAAAGCCCGGCATCCTCGGGGCACGAGAACAAGACTCACACCGTTTGAGTGTTGGTCGGTCGCTTCGCGCCCGATTCCCCTCCGCGCAGAGATAGCGGACAAACATTACACGGCGCTGCTACGGGGGGTCCTTCGGCTGCGCGCCGTCCAGGTCCATCGCTGGAGAGTTCTGTGGCGGCGCTTCGCTCAGGATGACATTTTTCGTTTGCGGAGGAGGACTCGGCAGTCGTTGCGCCAGTGTTCGTCGACGGCAATGAGTTCCCAGGGGATGGAGGGAGCGAAGGCGTGGAAGACGGTTTCGTTAGCGGGGTGGATGTGGAGGGCGGGGGCGACGCAGTAGAGGAGCGGGTCTTCGGCGGAGAGTTCGATGCCGGGGAAGTAGCCGTGGCGGGCGATTTCTCCGGAGCGGTGGAGCATGCGGACGCGGGTCCAGTAGTCGAGGGCCTGAAGGGGCAGGTGGAGGTCGTCGTCGGCCTTGAGTTCGAGGATGGCGAGGCGGCCCTGGCGGGTGACGGTGAGGAGATCTAGTAGGGTGCGGCTGGCTGATGCAAACGCGAGTAATTGGGAGTAGACGGGGGCGTTGCCGAGCGACGGGTCGATGAGGGAGAGGTCGCGGCGGAGGACGGATTCGAGCCAGCGCTCGGGCTGGAGGCGGAAGAGGGGATCGTTGGCGGAGGCGGTGGGGGAGCGGCTCTGGAAGAGGCGATCCATGAGGTCGAGGAAGAGGTCCTGGGTGGTCTCGTCGAGGAGGGTTTCGCTGGGACCAGCGCCGAAGAAGATTTCGTCCTGACGGGCGAAGGAGCCGGGGACGAGGCCGTGGCGGATGCGGGCGTATTCGAGGCCGTGGAGGGAGAAGCCGATTTCGGTTGCGCCGCGGGGGCGAATTTCGGTGGCGGCGAGTAGCCCGGGGGGAAGCAGGGAACGGAGATGGTCGAGGGCGATGGCGGAACGGTCGAGCGCGGCCTGGGGATCGAATGCGTGAGGGAGCTGGATGCTGACGTTGCCGTCGTCTCCGATGGGGCTTGCGGTGAGTTCGCTGGTGGAGGGGTTGAGTTCGTGAAGCTCCCACTGGGCGAGTGCGGGGTTGAGCCAGGCCATGCGGGCGCGGGTGGTGAGAGCCGAGCCGAGAGGGACGATGACGCGGAGTCCGTGGAAGACGCGGCGACCGTTGCTGTGCTCACGACAGTAGGCGAGCCAGAGGATACCGAGGGTGAGAGCGCCTTCGATGACGGCGGGCGGTTCGTCGGGGCCGACTCCGATGATGGCCCAGGCGGATTGAGCGCGGGTGAGGATGCCGCGGGCGTAGGCGGGGCCGAAGCTGTGTTCGAGGTCCATGGCGGAGCGAAAGGATTCGGGCGTCCAACCGGGGAAGTGGGTGGCGAGGGATTGCTCAAGGGTGCGGAGGTAGCGGCGGCGGGAGGTGTCGCGCGCGGTGGGGGTGCGGAAATCGGGGTCGGGGACGAAGGTGAGGGTCTGCGGTTTGGTTTGGCCGAAGCGGTGGGTTTCGATACGGAGGGTGTCTCGACGCGGCTGGATGGCGGAGATGGTGCGGACGAGGTTCTTGTCGTCGGACCAGAGGTGGAGGAGGCAGCGGCCGTGAGCGGCGGAGACGGAGCAGCTGGCGAGGCGGAGATCGAAGAGCAGGCGGCCGTCTTCAAGGACGGCGGCGTGGGGGTGGCCGGCGAGGAAGTCCTCGATGGAGCGGGCGAGGGCGGTGGGATTGGGAGCGGCGGCGGTGGAGGTGGGCGTGGGGGCGGGCATCTGCTTCGATGGTCCGCGCCCGCCGCGGCGCGAGGCAAGCGAAAAGCTTACCAGCCCATACGCTTTCGTAATTCGACAATATGAGCGGTGTGGTGGCGGGAATGCCAGTCGTAGAGGGCGACGGCTTCGGCGATGGACTGGCGGCCGTTTTCAGGGTGGTTGTAGCCGCGCTGCCATTGATCTTCGGAAAGGGTGCGGAGGAGGAGGACCCAGCGGTAGTGGAGGGCGTCGAGGAGGCGGAGAGAGTGATCTGGGGAAGCGGTGAGGGCGTCGGGCAGTTCGGCCCAGAGCTTCTCGTTGTAGGGCTTAATGGTGGGCCAGTCCTCTGTGAGGGCGAGGCGGACGCGGATGTAGGCGTTCATATGGCTATCGGCGACATGATGCACGAGCTGGCGGACGGTCCAGCCACCGTCGCGGTAAGGCGTGTCGAGCTGGGAGTGGCTGAGACGATCGGTGGCGGCGCGGAGGTTTTCCGGAAGCGCGGCGATGACAGCGATGGAGGCTGCGTGGTCGGTGAGGTTGGCTTCGGCGCGGTGGAATTTGCCGATGGGGAAGCGGGGGTCAACGGCGGCGGGCGCAGAGGGTGCGGGGGTTGTGCTCATACACCGCAAGGTACACCGGGAGAGGCGGAGCGGCAAGGTGGGTTTTCGTGCCCCGCGAAACAGATTCAGAGAAGATCGTGCGGATCCGGCAAAAGTAGTGAGGGAGCCGCGTCCGCTGGCCCTTTAGCCGCCGTGGTGGTTGGGGGTGCCGTTGTGCGGGTGATGATGATGATGGTGGTGGTGACGCGGCGCAGCAAAAGCGGAGGCCGTGAACAGCATCAGGAAGCAGAGGAGGGTAAGCTTCTTCATAGGTATTAGCATGCCATGAACAGGGGTCGACGGCAGTAGAAATCTAATTAAGAATCAAAGAAGCAACATAAGCGTGAGAGTTACTGGAGTGACCACGGCGCGGGTGGGGAAGATGCGCAGGTGCGAGAGGGGCTGGCTTGGAACATAAGCGGTACTTTTTTGAGAAATTCGGAGTCACGGAGCGGCTGCTGGAGCGCTGCCTGGGCGAGGCGCTGTCGGCGGGCGGGGACTATGCGGATCTGTACTTCGAGTCGGTAGCGGCGACGTCGCTGGGGCTGGACGAGCAGATTGTGAAGTCGGCGAGCCAGGGCATGAGCGCGGGCTGCGGCGTGCGGGTGGTGAGCGGGGAGCGGACGGGGTATGCGTACACCGACGATCTCTCGGCGGAACGGCTGCTGCGGGCGGCACGGACGGCGGCGCTGATTGCGAGCGGGCCGGCGAAGCAGACGGTGCAGGGATTCACGGAGACGGAGGCGCCGAGTTTGTATCCGGCGCCGGCGGCGGATCTGGATTCGGACCTGGCGACGAAGCTGGATCTGGTGGTGCGGGCGGACCGGGCGGCGCGGAAGTACGATCCACGGATTACGCAGGTGCGGGCGAGCTATGCCGATGAGCTGCGGCGGATTCTGATTGCGGCGTCGGATGGGACGTACGCGAGCGACACGCAGCCGCTGGCGCGGATGAGCGTGTTCGTGATCGCGAAGGATGCGGGGCGGACGTCGAAGGGCAGCTCGGGGGGCGGCGGGCGCGTGGAGATCGGCTACTTTACGGGTGCGAAGGGGCCGGAGCATTTTGCGGAGGAAGCGGCGCGGACGGCGATTCTGCAACTGAGCGCGGTGGCAGCGCCGGCGGGGGAGATGGAAGTGGTGCTGGGTCCGGGATGGCCGGGGGTTCTGCTGCACGAGGCGGTGGGGCACGGGCTGGAAGCGGACTTCAATCGGAAGAAGACTTCGGCATTTGCGGGGCTGATTGGGCGGCAGGTGGCGAGCAGCAAGGTAACGGTCGTGGACAACGGGCGGATGCCTTCGCGGCGCGGGTCGCTGAACGTGGACGATGAGGGGTCGGCGACACAGGAGACGGTGCTGATTGAGAACGGCGTGCTGAAGGGGTATTTGAGCGACAAGCTTTCGGCGCGGCTGATGGGGATTGCGAGCACCGGGAATGGGCGGCGGGAGAGCTACCAGCAGATTCCGATGCCGCGCATGACGAACACTTATATGTTGGCGGGGGACGATGCGCCGGAGGACATTATTCGGAGCGTGAAGCGCGGGCTATATGCGGTGAATTTCGGTGGCGGGCAGGTGGATATCACGAGCGGGAAGTTTGTGTTCTCGGCGTCGGAGGCTTACCTGATCGAGGACGGCAGGGTGACGGCACCGGTGCGGGACGCAACGCTGATCGGGAATGGGCCGGAGGCGCTGAAACATGTGTCGATGGTGGGGAACGATCTGGCGCTCGATGAGGGGATCGGGACGTGCGGCAAGGATGGGCAGAGCGTGCCAGTGGGGGTGGGAATGCCTACGGTGAAGCTGGACCGGATGACGGTGGGGGGTACGGGGTCCTAGCCGGACGGGCGGACGCGCTTCGCGCCACGTCAGATTTGGGGCAGATTGGGGATGCAGGTGATTCCGGGTGGGTGGCAACTGAACGCGCTATTGGATGCCCTGCAAGCTAGCACTACGCCACAGGTGGTGCTGGTGAGAGAGCAATCCAGCATTTGGAATAGTGTTCTTCCCGCGCTCATCGGCGCCGTCGTTGGAATCGTCGTCTCGAAGGTGTGGTCTTATGTTGACGACCGCAAAGCTCGCCGACGTGAACGTAGGCGGTTCTTAGCTGATCAAGCGAATCGCTTGATGGAGGAGATACTTCGGATATTCTTGCCGCGAGGAACGAACTGGGCTATCTGGCATCTGAGCTGCAACAGATCGACCATCGGATCGGCGCAATCCGCGAGCGGGCGCGGCCGTTTCAGGCGCTTACGGGGGAAATCCGTTCGAACCCCAGTTGGAGCGGGCTCAGGACAAGCAGGCAGAATGCATCGACTCCGCATATAACAATCTCAAGAGCCTTCACGCAGAGGGTGAGCACGCTTTAAAAATGCTGCTATCGATACCATTGAAGCTCGATTTGAGTTTCCTGAATCAGCTTTTCCTTCAGTTGGCCGATTCTTACGTTCTGAATGCGGAGGGTGTCGCAGAAAAAGCGGCGCTATATGACAGACTGTATGAGGATTTTTTGGCCGCACGAAACAAGTGTTTGGCCTACCTCCTGGACACATTGGAGAAATAGGCCTCCTTGGTCGGCGTGCCATGCGTATTAAGGGGACAGCTATGGCGAAGAAATCATCCGCATCATTTCGGCCCATAAAGCTTAAGAGCGTGACGTCCGAAGAAATCAGGAATAGGCAGTGGAGCGAGAAGGAGCGCGAGGCTTTTCGACGCATCGCTGAGCGACAGGCGGCTGGAGACGATTCGGGCATCGACTTCAGCGACATTCCGCCGCTGACCGATGAACAGCTGCGGGGGATGGTACCTCTGCGAGACTTTCTGCGGAAGCGCAAAGAGAGGTTGGGGCGATGAGTGCAGTTCTTGAAACACAAACGAATTTGCAGGAGCTGGCGGAGTTTGTTGTGGCGCGGGCNNGTGGGGCTGCGGGTGCTGGTGGAGGCGGAGACCGGGTATCGCGTGGCGAGCACGTCGTCGAGCGACTTTACGCAGGAAGGAATCGAGTATCTGGTGCAGGGCGCGGTGCGGCTTGCGCAGGTGACGTCGGTAGATGCGTTTGCGGGGCTGGCGGAAGCGGGCGAGTTTGGAAAGTTGAGTGGGGACCTGGAGCTTTATCACGAGGATGTGTATTCGCTGCCGACCGAAGAACGCATTGCGTGGGCGCGGCGGGCGGAGGCTGCTGCGATGGCCGTGGATACGCGGCTGGTGAACAGCGATGGGGCGAGCTTCGACGCGGCGACGGGGCGGAGGGTGTTTGCCAACTCGCGAGGATTTGTGGGGGAGTACCGGTCGTCGTATTGCTCGATTGCGGCGAGTCCGATTGCGCAGGGGGCGAGCGGAGAGATGCAGCGCGACTATTGGTGGTCGCAGGCGCGGGCGTTTCGGAATCTCGATCAGCCGGAGGATGTGGGACGCGAGGCGGCGCGGCGGACACTGCGGATGCTCGATGCGCGACGGGTGCCGACGCAGCGGGTTCCGGTGGTGTTTGCGCCGGAGGTGGCGCGGGGAATCGTTGGATCGGTGTTTGAGGCAGCTGCTGGCGATGCGATTTATCGCGGGGCGTCGATCTTCGCGGGCAAGCTGGGCGAGGAGGTCGCGGCGCCATCGGTGACGGTGGTGGATGACGGAACGATTCCGGGGGGATTTGGAACTTCGCCGTTCGACGCGGAGGGATTGCCGAGCCGGCGGACGGTGATCGTCGATAAGGGCGTGCTGCGGAGCTACATTCTGAATACCTATGCGGGACGCAAGCTGGGGATGAAGAGTACGGGAAATGCGGGACGCGGGCTGGCGGGGAATCCTTACCTGGATGCGGGGAATTTGTTTCTGGAAGCCGGGACGCAGACGGCGGAGGAGATTCTGCGCGCCGTGGAGCAGGGCCTTTATGTGACGCGGCTGATGGGGCATGGTGTGAACCTGGTGACGGGAGATTATTCGCGGGGGGCGGCTGGGCTGTGGATTGAGAACGGCGAACTGACGTATCCGGTGCAGGAGATCACGATCGCGGGGAACGTGAAGGAGATGCTGCGGAACATCACGGCGATCGGGAGCGACCTGGTGTTTCGTGGCTCGACGGCTGCGCCTACGCTGCGGATCGATGGGATGACGATCGCGGGGGCGTGAAGGTACAGGGAACAGGCAACAGGGAACAGGGAGGACGTCTGCGGCTACCAGAGGCGGCGGACGCCAAAGGTATCGAGGATGCTGTCCCTACTGAGGATGGGAATGTCTTCGGCGAGCGCCTGGGCGGCGAGGACACGGTCGAAGGGATCGCGATGGTTACCGGTGAAACGACCAGCGCGGAGTGCGCACGCTGCGTCGATGGGGAGCATGGAGTAGCCCGCATCGTCCATTACATCAAGAAAATCTCTTTCGAGAACCTCGGCACCCTCGAGTTTGCCGATACGAACTTTGGTGGCGATCTCCCACGTGGATGCGGCGGAGACCAGGATGTCATTTGCCTGATCGGCAATGAGGGTGGCGGCGCGGCGGCTCAGCGCTCGCGGGGAGAGGATGGCCCAAAGAAGTGCGTGGGTATCGAGAAGGACTCTCACTTTTTTGTCCGGCGGGCGGCTCTCTTCGGCTGGCCGGCTCCGTTCCAGAGGCGGAGCGCCACTTCCGGCAACGGCTCAAAGAAGGCTTTGGTGAGGACAAAGCCAGGGGTTTCCAGCGCGCCAAGGCGCTTGCGTGGGCGGGCTTTGATCGCTTCGAGTTTGGCAACGGGTGTACGGCTCCGGCCCGAAGTGATGATGACGGTTTCTCCATTTAGAGCTTTCTTCAGCAGTTCGGAAAGATTTGTCTTAGCCTCGAAGATGGTTGCGGAGATCATTAATCTTATGCCTGCTAAATTATGTTAGCTAAGATGGAACGGCCGGTCAAGCAGGTCTGCGCGAGGGCATTGAGGCAGATTTGATGTTTCCGGAGCAAATACCGTTCGACAAGGCGAGGCCGGCGTGGGGGGAGATTCCCGCGGTGGCGGGGGTATTTGCGCTGTTTGGGGAGGATGAGCGGGCGGAGCCTTACATCAGCCGGACGCCTAATTTGCGGCGTCGAATTCGCAGGCTGCTGGAAGCTCGGCCGGACCAGTCGAAGCGGTTGCAGTTGGCGGGGCGGGTGGCGCGGATCGAGTATGCGCTGACGGGCTCGGATTTTGAGGCTCTGCTGCGCCTCTATGAGGCGAGCTGGACTGCTTTTGGGGATCGGGCACGGAAGCGGCTGCATCTTAAGTCGCCGTCGTTGTTACGAATGACGGTGGAGAATGCGTATCCGCGGGTATATGTAACCAATCGAGTTACAAAAGTGGGGATGGAGGATCTTTATGGTCCTTTTCCGTCGCGGATTGCTGCGGAGAGAATCAACGAAAACATGCTGGACCTGTTTAAGCTGCGGCGTTGTGTTGAGGAACTGGCCCCGGATCCGGCATTTCCTGGATGCGTTTATTCCGAGATGAAGAAGTGTCTTGCGCCATGCTTCAAGGGCTGCTCGGATGAGCGTTATGGCGAGGAAGCCGCAGCGGTGCGGGCGTTTTTGCAGACGCGGGGAGCGAGCCTGGTGGAGGCGATCGAGAAAGAGCGGGACAGCGCCTCGGAGTTGATGGAATTCGAGAAAGCAGCGGAACTGCATGCCAGGCTGACGAAGGCGCAGGCCGTGGCCGCGGAAGCGCCGGAGGTGGTACGAGCGCTCGCGCATCTGGATGGGGTGGTGGTGCAGGCGGCGGCCGATGCGGAGCATGTTGCGTTGTTCCTGCTGTCGCGGGGATCGCTGCGGGGTCCGGCGCTATTTTCGGTGGCAGGGATACGGCACCCGAACGAGGCGGCGGGGGCGACGTCGCTGTTTGCGCAGCCGCTGCGCGCGCCGGAGCCGGTTCCGCTGGAGGGGGCAGTGGTGACGGTGGCTTCGCGCGACGAGCTGGAGCAACGACTGGAGGCGGTCTTGGGGGAACTGGCTCCATCTGGAGAGCGACGGCGCGCGCGCAGCGGGGAGGTGGCGGATCATTTGTGTCTCTTCAGCCGGTGGTATTACCGGCCGCAGGCGAAGCGGGTGGGGGAGATTGTTTTTGCGGGGGAAGACGGGAAGGCTGCGGCGAAAGCGGTGCTGCGGGCGATTTCGCGGGTGTATCAGAGGCAGGGAATAGGCAACAGGGAGTAGGCAACAGGGAACAGGCAACAGGCAACAGGGAACAGCAAGCTCCTCTTGCTGCGCGTTGCACCGGGCGATCCGTCTTATTTTTAGGGCATGAGGACGGCGACTCCGTAGGGCGCGAGATCGACGGCGCTCACTGCGGAATCCTGGCTGCCGATGAGGTCGCGCATGGGAGAGGGAAATGAAATGTGCTCCGCATCGGTGTTGTGGTTGATGAGGATCAGAACCGATTTTCCCTGGCCGGAGCGGCGGCAGACCTCGACGCCCGCGGGAATGCCGGGAAGGATGGGTTTGACGCCAGCCTCATTGAGGAGATGTGCGGTGAGATGGTCGAGGGTCGCGTCGTCGAGCCATGTGCCAACATAGGTGATGCTGCCTTTGCCGACCTGGCGCGTGATGACGGCGGGTTGATCGTCGAGCCAGCCGTTGCTCTTGCCATAGGTCATCAGGACTTTGGTGTCAGGGGACTGGACACTGAGCTGCTCGGCCCAGATGCTGGCGGTGCCTGAGCCGTCATTGCCGGTGACGGGAATTTTGTCGTCGAGTGCGTAGAACTGATCGACGCGGCCGCCGAGGAGATCAGCGAGGGGGCCGGGCTGGCGTTCAGGCTGGAGCGCGTTGTACTTATCCTTCATGGCGGAGCGAGGACCGAGGAGGAGATGGCCGCCGTTGCGGACGTATGCGATAAGGCGGTCGGCGATGGCCTGGGAGATGACGTTCAGGCCGGGGAGTTCGACGACTTTATAGCTGTCGAGGGGGGCGTCGATCGAGATCATATCGACGGACTGGGATTGCTCGCGCAGGGGCCGGTAGAAAGCGAGCATTTCGCCGATGGGCTCGAAGGCGGCGGAGTGACGCTGGAAATCGATCGCCCAACGGCTGGGAAAGTCGTTGACGAGGGCGACATCGGCGTGGGGCGAAGTTCCGGCGAGCGCGGCGCCGGCTTTGGCGAATTCCTCGCCGGTCTTCTTGATTTCGTCGTAGACAGGGACGGGAGTGCCGTCGGCTCCGACGAGAACGCCGTGGTACTCCTCCTGGCCGTTGGGAGCGCTGCGCCACTGCCAGTACTCGACGGTTTCGGCGCCGTGGCCGATGGCCTGCCATGCCATATCGCGGACCTCGCCTTTGAACAGGGGCGTGTTGGTCTTACGCCAGTTGACGAAGGCGGGTTCGGTTTCCATGACCCAGAAATTTTTCTGCTTATATCCGCGGGTGAGGTCGTGGGTGGCGCCGTTCGAGATGTAGTCGTAGTGGTCGGAGTCGATGTAATCGTCCCATGCGGCGATGTCGAGAACGCTGTGTACGGTGTATTCATCGAAGCCGTCGAACCAGCCCATGGTGTTGGTGGTGATGAACTGGCGCGAGTCGGCGTGGGGACGGATGGCGGAGATTTGATTTTCGGAGTAGCTCTTCCATGTGTCGCTGACGAAGCGCTTCCATTCGAGGAGGAGCGCGGGGTTCTCGCCGTCTTCGCGGACGGGGATTTCGTCGAAGTTGTCGTAGGTCTGGCTCCAGTAGGCCGTGGCCCAGCGGCGATTGAGCTCAGCGATAGTTACGTATTTCTTCTGGAGCCACTGGTGGAACTGGGCCTTCGCGGTGGGATCGAAGGAGGGGTTGGCGTATTCGTTGTCGAGCTGCCAGCCGACTACGTCGGGGTTGTGGCCGAACTGGATGGCCATCTGCTCGGCGATTGCGTGGGCGAACTGGCGGTATTTGGGATCGGTGAAGGAGAATTGCTGGCGGTTGCCGTGCTCGTCGCGGACGCCGTTCTCATCCCAACGCAGGGTTTCGGGGTATTTGGTGGTGAGCCATGCGGGCGGCGCGGCGGCGGGGGTGCCGAGGACGACGCAGATGTGGTGCTTTGCGGCGAGGGCGACGGCACGATCGAGCCAGCCAAAGTCGTACTGGGTTTCAGAGGGCTCCATGGTGCTCCAGGCGAATTCGCCGACGCGGACCACGGTGATATGGGCGGCTTCCATCAGGGAGAGGTCTTTATCCCACTGAGACTCGGGCCACTGCTCGGGATACCAGGCGGCGCCGAGGAGGAGCGGGGGCTTGTCGGCATAGTTGGTGGCCTGGGCGTGAAGGTACGGGCCGGCAAGGATGAGGAGCGCAGTGAAAACGTTTGCAGCGATGCGGCGCGAGATGCGCATTTTGAGAATCTCCAGGGACAGAATTTGGGTATGGCAGTTAACACCTCGGCGAGAAGCCAGGGCGGACCTGGCTGATCGCGATGCGGCGCGGCCACAGAGACCACACCGTCGGGGCAGAAAGACTTCAGGCGAAACGATAAACCTTTGTGGGCCCTTTTGTCTCAACAGCTGAAGCGAGAATTAGCTTTCGAGGCCGACTGGCTTGGGGACCAGACAGGTGCGGGCGGCGAGGACGATGAGGGCGATCCAGAGCAGATCTGCGCCGAGGAGGTGGGTCATCTGCATCCAGGTGGGGGCGAGGAGCGCGACGTCTGCGACGCCAAGGAGGTATTGGAGGACGAGGAGGAGCAGGACTCCAATGGCGAGGGAACGATTAGCGGGGTCGCGCAGATTGCGGATCAGGAGCCAGACGATGAAGGCGCCGGCGATGAGGCTGAGAACGGGGTGAAGCCAGCGAATCTCGAGGAGCCAGGAACTGCTGGTGGAGAAATCCTGTGCGATGGCGGTGAGAAGGTTGTGCGCAGGATAGAGGGTGTCGCCGAGAGCGGCGAGTGATCCGCTGACGCCGACGATGAGGGTCGCGATGAGGCCGGTGAGGGCGAGGCGCGGGGCGCGAATGAGCACGGTTCCGCGCATGGCGCCGGTGCGGCGGGCGAGGAAGTGGGCGGTGATGGTGAGGGCGGCGAGCAGAAGCAGCGTGTTGGTGAGGTGCAGGGCGAGGTATACGGCGCGAGCGGGGGAGCGGTCCTGGGCGGTGTGTCCGAGGAGGACGAGGAGCGCTCCAAGGAGGGCTTCGTTGAGGGTGAGGACGAGAACGGCGACAGCCCAGGCGCGGGCGAAGTGGTGGCGCGGGGTGGCGGCAAAGGTCCAGAAGAAGAGGGCGAGGACGCAGAGGAGGTCGATGCCGCTGGTGGCGCGATGGGCGAGCTCGATGAGTGTGGCGATGGCGGGGTGGCGCTGGACGAGGGTTCCATTGCAGAGGGGCCAGTGGTCTCCGCAGCCGGCGCCGGAGCCGGTGGCGCGGACGGCCGAGCCCCAGACGATGACGGCTACGTTGTAGGCGAGAACTGCCCAGGCGAAGCGGCGCAGGGCT
>PMSS01000324.1 GCA_003167515.1 Acidobacterium sp.
CTCCAGCGCCCCTTCTCCCCCGCATACTCAACAACTTCACTTCCATCTACTGGCCTACTTTTACTCCGCCACACTGGCCTGGTTTTACTCCGCCCTTGACAGGTGGCCGCGCAGGGGTTCGACCGGCTCACCGCCTCGATGCGGAAACGCATGGAGCGGGGCGGGTCGGCAATGGAGAGACTGCAGGAGTGCGGTTGCGGTTATGTGGAATTTGCCCTTCGCTGGCCGCAACATTTCCAGGTGATGTTCGATCTGCCTCGGCCTGCGCAGGAGCATGAAAAGCACAAGGCTGCCGGGCACAATGCCTACGCGGTTTTGCTTGAGTGCACCACCGCCGCGCAACAGTCCGGGGATTTCCCGGCCGGCGATTTGCTGCCCCTCGTCTGGACTGCCTGGTCGTTCGTCCATGGCATCGCCAAACTGACCATCAGCGGGAATCTTCCTCTCGATGCTCGCTCTGCTGTTGAATTTACACGCATAGCCTCGCAGAACCTCTTCGGCGGAATGACCGTTGGGCGATCCGAAGCTCATGCATCCTGACTGGAATCCGTCGCGCTGCCAACGGCTATCGCGTAATGGTTGGATAACCGGCAAAAACCGGAGACTTGAATGTCGGGGAGTGTTCTGTCCAGTTGGCCGACCATCCGCCAGAAACTCGAAAACTGGTGCCAATGAGTGACTCGCCCTGTTGGCTGAGGTCGCGGCGGATCGTGAAAGTGGAAGCTCAAGAGACGAAGACTGTGATTCGATGAAATCGGCGACCGGTCCCGGAATGTGGCGTGACCATCGGCATACAATCGGGCCCAAGGCTGCTGTCCTGTTCTTCCTCCAATGACCAGCAAGTCGTACATTGCTCGTGCTCGGCGGACCATGAGCGTAATCAATTGTCTATGGTTCGACGTATCGAGCCCATAGCCCGGGAGGATCGCCCCAATACGTCCGGGAACTTCTTCAGGCCGCAATCGGGCTCGACCGGCGCAAAAAGTCAGTGCTGCATATGAGAGTCTCCCCGGCTCCCCAGAGCCGAGTTCCCGGAGCTGCCCCGTCCCAATCGATAAATACCCGGCGATCTCCTTCATGGATCAAATTCCGTGGCGCGGGGTCCAGCTGCTTGACGACGACCGCGCAAAGATCGCCCGTCAACCGGACCACGGCACGCGAGTGACGCTGTCCATACCTGTCCGGTCACGCGGTGACAAAACTGTAATGTCGGTGTCACGCTGCCGTGCGGCACGTGTTTCTAGTCTTGCTTCGAGGGCGAAGGTTCGTCCGCGCTAATTGTCGCAAGCCGTTACAGCTCGTCTGCAAAAAATTGATGTCCGCGGGGGCGCTGGTCGTATATCGATATCGCGCCGCCGATTCCAACACCGTTGATGGAAAACCAAAGGGGAGAAAATCCACATGTCCCGAAACACGTCTCAACATCATTCTCTGATCAAGCGTCTGCTTCCGCTCGCCGGCCTGCTGGCGGCGGGGCTGAGCGTTCCGGCGCTGGCGCAGTCCGTGCCGTTCCCGACCTACTCACCCGGCGAGAACACGAACGCGACCACCGGCCCGACTTACTCGCAGCCCCTGGCCAATCCGTGGGTCGTCAGCGATGGCACCATCATCACCCCTGTCGGCACCCAGGTCTACCTCGGCATTACGACTCGCGCAAAAGAAATCGCGCTGAACCCCAACAGCGCCACACACACCGCCGCCGTTCTGCAAATGGGAGCCCCGCAGGCCATCTCGATTTTCGACACCCAGACCGGCAAAGTCCTGCAGACCTACAGCGCGCCATATGTGTCAGGTACCACCACGAAGTCCGATTCTGACGGCGGCCAGGGCGGCATTGCTTATACGCCGGACGGCAAACACCTGCTGTTTAGCCAGGACGGCAGTTATGGCCCTACGAGCTACGTCACCATCGCCAGGGTCGATCCCAGCACCGGCTTGGTTACATCGACGGGCGGCACCAACCCCCTTCCCACACAGGTCAAAGTTCCGTTCGATGTCGACGCCACCGGCAAGCTCACCAACGTGACGTGCTTCTCGAACAGCCCTGGGGGGACCTCGGGCAGCTTCGATATTCCGTGCGGCTACTCCGTTTCGATTTTCTCCGATGACACGTTCACTTCCTATCCCACCAGCATCGCGATCACGAAGGATGGCAAGACCGCTTATGTCGTGCTGGACAACAACGATACGCTGACGAAGATCGACCTGACCGCGACCACCCCGGCCGAGGGTCCGGAGATCCGCGTGGGCAACGTCCCGCACAGCGTGGTGATTTCGCCGGATGGCAAGACCGCCTACGTCTCCAACGAGGCCGGCCGGATCGCTACCGCGAATGATTTCCAGGAATACTCCAACGGCACCCCGGTTGTGGCCGAATCTCCCACTGGCACCACCGCCCCCGGCACCATTTCCGTGGTCGATCTGGCCTCGTTTACGGTCACCGGCAGCATCACGACGGGCCATCACCCAACGGGTATGGCGTTCTGGGACCACTATCTGCTGGTCACCAATACCTATGACGACAGCATTTCGGTGATTGACACGTACACCAACCAAGTGGTGCGTAAGATCGACCTCGGGCTTCCGATCGGGGTGCCCGGCGAAGAGAAATCGGCCTACGGCGCGGGCCCCAACTCGATCGCCGTCGATCCCGGGCGAGACGTTGCCTACGTCGCGCTTTATAACGCCAACACGATCGCTGTGGTCGATCTCCACGAGGGCGCGTGGAGCCCGGTCATGGGCATGATCCCGGTCGGCTATGCACCTGCCTCGGTCGTTCTGGACAGGGCCAGTGACGTGCTGCTCGTCGCCAACGACAAGGGCCTCGGGACCACAGGCTACGGGGTGGCGCCTCCTCCGGCGAATACGGCAGAAAATTCGTACGGAAAAGAGGAAGGCGTGAGCGATTTCAACACCCACCAGGATCTTGGCACGGCCAGCATTGTCCCTGTGCCGAATCGCTGGACGCTGGATGCGATGACGCAGCAGGTCTTCCAGAACAACCACTGGGATCTGGCGCGAAACATCTGGTCGGCCGGAGGCGGCAAACCGTGGAGCAAACCGGCCGTAATACCGGAGAGGATCGGCGATCCTTCGAAGATCAAGCACGTCTTTCTGATCATCCGTGAAAACCGCACCTACGATCAGATGCTGGGAGACGTGGTCGGCGGCAACGGCGACCCGTCCCTGGCAATCTTTGGCGACAACTCGACCTTCGCCGAATACCCCGTCGTAACACCCAACATGCACACGCTGGTGCAGCGCTTCCCGCTTCTGGATAACTTCTACGACCCCAGCCGTCAGTCGGCCGATGGTCACAACTGGATCATGCAGGCCATCGCGCCTTACTCCGACGACATCCAGTCGCCGGACTGGCTCCGCGACTATCCCTCCAACGGCGGCGATGCGATCGCTTACCAGAAGAAGGGCCACCTCTGGGATGTGGCGGCCGCGGCCGGCGTCAGCATGAAGAACTACGGCGAGTACATTGAGTACAACACGTTCACCGTGCCGGGTTGCACTCCAAATAATTACACCCAGGCTAATTCTTATAACGGCCCGGGGGCCGCGGTGGAATTGCCCTTTATTGTTTCCGACAGTTGCGAGCCAAGCTGGACTCAGTTCTACAACGACACGCTGGAATACGAGAATGGCAAGGAGTCGCAGCTGCAGTACTACAACACCATCGGATCGGTCACCCCGCTCCCGAACCTGTCCAAAATCACGGTCCAGAACTTCCCACAGTTCGATCTGGGCATCCCCGACCAGTACCGCGTCGATGTCTGGAAGCAGGACTTCGCTAATGACGTGGCCGCCGGTACGGTACCCCAAGTGGAATTCATCTGGATTATGCAAGACCACACCACCGGGCCGCCGAACGCGACAGCCGAAGAGGCCGATAACGACTTGGCCGTTGGGCGCATTATCGACTACATCAGCCACAGCTCCGTCTGGAAGGATTCGGCGATCTTCATCGAGGAAGACGACGCGCAGTACGGCGTCGACCACGTGGACGGCCACCGCAGCCCGGGCTACATCGTCAGCCCTTACGTTCATCAGAACGTGAATTCCGATGGCACCGGGGCTGGGGTAACCGAGGATAGCACCTTCTACACGCAGGTCAACTTGACCCGCACGATCGAGCAGATCCTCGGTCTCAAACCCATGAACCAGAACGACCTCGTGGCCTCGCCGATGAAGACGCTCTTCGTTGACGATCCGCCCAGGGAGAACTTCAAGCCGTGGTCGCATGTGCCGAACGCCGTCCCGCTGTGTTACGGCGTTGCCGGGTATGTGGCCCCGACCAACATCCCCACCAGCCTCAACACTTGCAGCTCCGCAACCGCGGTCCTGCAGGATAGCCCTCAAGTAAAAGCGCTGCGGGCCGGCTGGCTCAAAATGAAGACGCAGGTCTTCGCCGCCAGATATCACATGCCCGACTCCTTAGACCCGGACACCGTCAGCCACTTCGACTGGTACGAGGGCACTGGGTTTAGGGTCCCCTTCCCCGGCGAGAAGAAGGTTCGCCCGGCGAGCGATTTCACCAAAAAGGCAGCAACCGTAACCGCGGACCTGGACGACTAAACCCAGTCTCCGGCTGCAACCGGCCCTCTCTCCGATCATCGGGGAGAGGGCCTTTCATTTGCGCGGCGCAAAGATGCCATCGGCCTGAAGCCGCCCCGTCGCCGGTATAAAACGCTGCTGACGCTAAGCTCGTCTTGCGAGAGCGCAGAGAACCGATCGACGGGAGATCGGTCCCCCGCAACCCGCATCAGGATGACTGAGGGGCGACGAGCCCGTCTCGCTTTGATGAGCGCAACAACGGCAGTCTGCCGAGCATATTTGGCAACTCATCTGCAAAGAGCGGTTGAAATCGCGGGGTTTTCATGTTTTGTAGAGAACGTTCATCCCGCTGTGATGCGGCCGTTATGCATTGGGATTCGAAGGAGAGACAATCTCTGGCCCGCGCCCGCTGGTGCGACAGATGCTGGCGGCGCACCCGGACAATTTCGACGCGCTTTATCTGACCGGGCTGCTCGAGATGAATGAACAGCAGTACGCGGCGGCCATCGAGCACCTGAAAGCCGCGGCCGCCATCAATCCGAACCACTACGATGTGCGTTATCAGCTTGGCCTCGCGTTCTTCAAAACGCAGCAGAATGAGGCGGCGCGCGAGCAACTCGAAAAGGCGGTGGCTCTGAATCCCGACGAGGCGCAAGCCCACTTTCAGCTGGCTCAGGTGCTGCGGTCTCTTGGAAAAGAGGACGAAGCCCAGGCTCAGATGCGCCTCTACCAGGAGCGCGCGCAGGCCGAAGTGAAGCGGGCACTGGCTGCGAACAAGTCGAGCAAGGCCGACAAGGCGCTGAAAAGCGGCGATGCAAAATCGGCGGTGGGCCTGTACCGCGAAGCCGTGGCTGCTCGTCCCGACGACCCGATCATGCAATATAACCTGGCGCAGGCGCTCGACCGCGCCGGCGACAAGGCCGCGGAGCAGACGGCGCTGGAAGCGGCTGTGCAGCTCAGGCCGAACTTTCCCGAGGCGCAGAATCGACTCGGCTACCTGAGCGCGCTCGCCGGCGACACAGCGGCTGCCGAGCAGCATTTCCGCAATGCGCTCGCGGCCGCGCCCAGCTACGCCGATGCCGCGAACAATCTGGGTACGTTGTTAGGCCAGGAGGGTCACGACCGGGAAGCGGAAACATGGTTCCGCTCCGCGGTGGCGTCCAATCCACGTTATGCGCCGGCATGGGTGAATCTGGCAGCGACCCTGGCCAGTGAATCTCGATTCGGCGAGGCGCGGTCGGCTGTCGGAGCCGCCCTGAAGGTGGATCCCAGCGATGCCGAGGCGCTCCGGCTTCGCCAGATGCTGCCTGTGTCGTCCGCCGATCGGCAGCAGAGCCCGGCGGCTGCCGGCAGCGCCGCGCCCAGGCCGCAGAAGCAATAGGCCCATGTCCGACCGCCGTCTTCACCGCTGGTCTCGCCGCCATCTGCTGCAGTCGGGTGCGCTGGCGGCTGTGCCGGTTTTATTGCCGCCGTGGTTGCGCGCCGTTGAGCAGACGCCACCGCGTCTCGCGCCCTTTTCGCGATTCGCGGATGTCGCTGCGCAGGCAGGGCTCACGCAGCCGGTGGTCTATGGCGTTCCCGGCCTGGTCACCTACATCAACGAATCCATGGGCGGCGGCTGCGCGTTTTTCGATTACGACAATGACGGATGGATGGATGTATTCATCGTTGGCGGGCGACGGCTCGACGGTATACCGCTCGACTCCGGGAACCGCCTGTACCACAACAATCGCGATGGCACGTTCACCGATGTCACCGCCAAAGCCGGCATCTCCGATCCGGGATGGGCGAACGGCGTCTGCGTGGGCGATTACAACAACGACGGATTCGAAGACCTCTTCGTCACCTATTACGGCCATAATCGCCTGTTTCGCAATAATGGCAACGGGACATTCAGCGATGTCGCCGCCGAGGCTGGACTTCTGCATCCGGGCAATCGCTTTGGCACCGGATGCACGTTCCTCGACTATAACCGCGACGGGCATCTCGATTTGTTCGTAGCCAACTACGTCGACTTCGATCTGGCACACGCTCCCAAACCCGACGCTCAGGTTTCGACGTGCTCCTACGAAGGAGTCGCAGTCTACTGCGGGCCGCGCGGGCTGTCCATCCCGACGCACGCGCTCTATCGCAACAACGGCGACGGCACATTTACCGACGTGTCGAAGGAATCGGGCATCGACAAAGTTGCAACTTCCTACGGCCTGACAGCGGTATCGCTGGACGTGGACGAGGATGGCTGGCCCGACATCTACGTGGCCTGCGATTCAACGCCAAGTTTGCTCTTCATGAACAACCGCGACGGAACCTTCCGCGAGGACGGCCTGATGCGGGGTCTGGCGGTGAGCGCCGAGGGCCAGCAGATGGCGGGCATGGGCATCGGGCCTGGCGACTTCAACCTCGACGGCCATATCGACATCTATAAGACCCACTACCAGCAACAGGCGGGCGGCCTCTACCGCTCCGACGGCAAGGGCCAGTTTGAAGATGTAACAGCTGCCGCAGGAATCTACGGCGAACGCCGCTTTGTAAGCTGGGGGGACGGCATCGTCGACCTCGATAACGACGGTTGGCCGGACTTATTCTGCGTCACCGGCAACGTCTATCCGGAGTTAGAGCGGGTTTACGCACGTTTTCCCGCCAAAGGTCCCGCCATCATCTTTCGCAATCTGGCGAATGGGCATTTTCTCGAACTGGGCGAAGATGCCGGATCCGCGATCAATGCTCGCCACGTGAGCCGCGGCTGCGCTTTTGGCGACTTCGACAACGACGGCGATCTCGACATCCTGGTGATGAATCAGAATGAGCCGCCTTCGCTGCTGCGCAACGACGCCCCCGCCGGAAACCACTGGATCAAGGTCCGGCTCGTGGGGACGAAGAGCAACCGCAGCGCCATCGGCGCGCGCGTGCTGGTTCGTTACGGCGGACATGTCCAGGCGCAGGAAGTGATGAGCCAGAGCAGCTATCTTTCCAGCAACGACCCGCGCCTGCATTTCGGGCTGGGAGCGGCAACCAGCGCCGACATCGAAGTGCACTGGCCCTCGGGACCGGTTGAATCGCACATCGGGCTGGCCGCTAATCGGCTGCTGACGTTGCGCGAAGGCGGCGGTGTAGTTATAAGCAGTTTGCGATAATCAAGGGCTGGTGAGCGAGTTAATATCTTCTTCCGGCAAGTATTCGTAACTTACAAAGGCCAGCCGCCGGCCGTCCGGCGACCAGGAAGGTACGTTGATGGTTCCCTGTCCTCCGAATAGCGTCGCCAGAACGTGAGCTCTTCGATCGCTCATCGACATCAGGTTCAGAAGCACGTCTTTGTCAGGCGGGTGACCCGTCACGCTCCGGTTGTAGGAAAGGAAAACCATCCATTTCCCATCGGGTGAAATGTGCGGGAACCAGTCATTCGTTTGGTCAGACAGCACCTGTTCCTGATTGCTGCCGTCCGGTTTCATGCGCCAGATCTGCATCTGTCCGGTGCGGTCAGAGTTGAAATAGAGGGAGTTCCCGTCCAGAGAGTATTCGGGGCCGTCATCCAGACCCGGTGCAGTGGTCAGCCGCGTCTCCTGCCCACCGGTCACCGGAATCGTATAGATATCGAAGTTGCCGTCGCGCAGCCCCGTAAATGCAAGTGTCGTTCCGTCCGGCGACCATCCGTGCCAGTACGAGGGCGAGTTCTGCGTGACCCGCCGCGGCGTTCCTCCGGCGCTGGGTACGAGGAAGATTGAAGATGAATGGCTCGCCCCCGACTGATCGCTGATCGCGATCCATTGCCCGTCCGGGGAAAATCCGTGATCGTTGTTACAGTGGTCTTCCGGCGCAGTCGGTACCAGAACCGGCGCGGAGCCATCCAGCGCCAGCCGGTAGAGCTTTCCATCCTGATTGAAGAGCAGCGACGATCCGTCGCGATACCAGTTGGGCGCCTCAAAATGCGCGGGCGCCAGATACTCCACGCGGCGATCGGTCGAGGCAGCCGTCACGGTTTCCAGCACGCTATACAAAACCGTCTTCCCGGGCGGCGGAAGATCCTGCAACGTGACGTGCGAGAACATCGCCTGCTCCGTCACATTCTTGTCGTGCGAGCACACTCCGATCCCGACGTAAAACGGAAGGCTGAGCGCTAATTGGGTGGCAGCCCCGGCCGGCTCCAGTTCTCCGTCTTTCCCTGAGACAAAGGCGTAGAACCGGTCGCCGCGCTTCTCCAGACGCGCGGTGAGGGGACCCGACACGTTCGATTCCACCTCATGGGTATTCGCGCCCGCAGCGTCCCGGAACTGAAGGGAAGTGAGCCCATTTCCGTGACGAGCAACATCAACGTACGCAGAATTCGCATCGAGCGATTGCCGGATCATCAGCACCGCTTTGCGATGTTCATTCCCCGTCGAGCCTATGAATGCGATGTCGGCCGTCAGAGCAAGATCGTGCGCTTCGGTTATTTTCCTCCAGACAAAATGAAAATCGTCCTCGCCGAACCACATGTTGCCGCCGCTGCCGCTGACCGTGTATGTCTGGCGTACCGGATCGTACCGGATCGAGCCGGGATTAAGGACGGTCCCGATGTCCTGGTCTGCCTGAAAAATTCCAGTAGCGGGTGTCGCGGCGGAAGCACGGAATGCCAGCAGCGCCAGCACACAGCCAAAAACGATGCGGGAGCGGAAATCGGAAGCCATATTCGCAGTCTCTCCAGGAAACTTTCATCGGGAAGGGGGTATATTACCAACCGGCATCCGGATGTGGGAACGTTACCATGGACGACCCCAAGAAATCGGCCCGTTCCACGAAGAAGCGAGTGCAGCCCGGACCCGCTCTGTACCAGACGAGTCCCTGAAGCCACAGTCGCGCTCCCCGGCGAAGAAACAAGCTCAGCGTGCGCCGATCTGCCAATAGATGTACAGTGTTGCGGAAGCATAAGGGGGCCTGTATAGCAATGAAAAACGCAAAAGTCTCCTTGGGCACGCTTGTGACGCTCCTCGCCATTTTGTCTCCGCTGCTCGGCCGTGCTCAGCGGCCCCCGGCCCTCAGTGAGCCGCCGCCACCCTTCTATGGACCGTGGAACGCTCTCATCCTGCCGGGCGGCGACGGCCTCCAGGAAAAACTGTCTGAGAACGATCCCATCTTGCAGGCGGGATCGCCCTGGACGCTGCTGGCCTGGGTGAACGCCGAGGATGCGGCGACCGGACACGAGCTGATCGCTGGGGTCGGCTCGCCCGACGACGAATATCCGCGCTACCTGGCCGTCGCGCCGGGCAGGGTCGAGTTATACCTCGGACAAAACAACCGCCTCGAGGGGGCGGCGGCCATTGGTCCCGGCCGGTGGCACCTGCTGGCTGCCACCTTCGATGGGTCGCAGTTCCGGTTATATGCGGATGGATCCCCCGTGAACGGCGCAGCGCTGCGCCAGCCGGACGAACCGGTGTCCGATAAGGCGTTGCTTGTGGGCACTGCCGGGCCGACCCTGGAAATCGCTCCCGCGCAGGCAAAAGGATGGGACCACTTCGGCGGCAAAATCGCCGGACTGGAATTGTTGCGGGAGACGCTTGCGCCGGATGCTATACGCCAAATGGCCGATCATCCGATGAACTTTGCCCTGCCCGTTTACGAGGAGGGATCGAAGCCCTGGCCCGTGCAGACGCGCGGACAGGCGGGGTATCGTGCGCCGCAGGACCCAGCCACGATGCCGAGTAGCAAGGCGCCGTTTTCCACTCCGGTGGCGAAACCCGAGCCAAAGGGGCCGGCACTTTCAGCGAGTGGCGAAGACGTTTGGGCGATTCACGGATGGCGGCTGAGTGCTGCGCCAAACGTCTCGGCCGATGGGGCGGAGATTTCGGGAGTGCGCTTCGACGCAAAAGACTGGTATGCGGCGACGGTGCCGGGGACGGTGCTGACGACCCTCGTGGATCGGGGAGTTTACCCCGATCCCTACTATGGCCTGAACAATCTCGCGATTCCCGAGACGCTGAACAAGCAGGACTACTGGTATAGGACGGAGTTTCGCGGCCCAGAGGGTGCGAAGGGCAAGCGGCTGACGCTGACGTTTGAGGGGATCAACTATCGTGCGGCGGTTTGGCTGAACGGGCAGCGCCTCGGCTCGATCACCGGCGCGTTTATCCGCGGCGTGTTCGACGTGACGGGAATCCTGAAGCCGGGCGAGACGAATGTGCTGGCGATTCGCGTGTCCCCTCCGCCGCATCCCGGCATTCCGCAGGAGCAGTCGATCAAGGGAGGACCCGGCGAGAACGGCGGCCTGATGTGTCTGGACGGGCCGACGTTTGTTGCCACTGAGGGGTGGGACTGGATTCCGGGAATTCGCGATCGCGACGCTGGGATTTGGCAGCCGGTGACGCTGCGCGCGACCGATGACGTAAAGATTGGCGATCCGCAGGTGGTGACTTCGCTGCCGCTGCCCAACACCTCGAGCGCGAAGGTGGAGATTACGGTTCCGCTGAAGAATGCGGGCGACGCTGTTGCGCACGGGGCGCTGAACGCTGAATTTGAAGGAGTGACGGTTACAAAAGAGGTGGATCTGAAACCGGGCGAGAACCAAATCAAGCTGACTCCGGAGGAATTTGCACAATTGACGGTTACAAATCCGCGATTGTGGTGGCCAAATGGGTACGGCAAGCAGGAGCTGTATCACCTGAACCTGACGTTCGGGGCCAATGGAAGGACATCGGACACGAAGGAAGTGCGTTTTGGGATTCGCGAGATTACATATGAACTGAGCCTGCTCGACACAACCGGCCACTTGCGGCGCGTGGAGTATTCGCCGACCGAAGGGCGCGCGGACGCGGAGCCCGATGTGGATGTTTCGCACGACGGGATGAGGAATATTCCGCCGGCCGATCCCCCGCCGCCAAATTTGCCGGAGGCGTGGCGGGAGAACTGGCATTCCTGGGTGGCGTCGCTAACCGATGCAGGGGAGAAGTCGGTCGCGGTGAAGGCGAGCGACGATCTGGGAACCGCACCGTATCTGGTCATCAAAGTCAACGGCGTCCGGATCGCGTGCCGCGGCGGCAATTGGGGGATGGACGATGCGATGAAGCGCGTCTCGCGCGAGCATCTGGAGCCGTATTTCCGTCTGCACCACGATGCGCACGAGAACATCATCCGCAACTGGGTGGGACAAAGCACCAGTCCCGATTTCTATGACATGGCAGACAAGTACGGAATNNTTTTACGATCTCGCGGACGAATATGGATTTCTGATCTGGAACGATTTTTGGGAGACGACGGAGAACTACAACATCGAGGCCGAGGATCCGGCACTGTTCCTGAAGAATGCGGAGGATGTGATTCTGCGATTCCGGAATCATCCATCGATTGCGGTGTGGTGCGGGCGCAACGAGGGCGTGCCGCAGCCGATCATCAACCAGGGTCTCGCGAAGCTGATACGCGAACTGGATGGGACGCGCTACTACTCGCCGAGTTCCAACCAGGTGAATCTGCAGAACAGCGGGCCGTACCGGTACATGGATCCGAAGCTGTATTACACCGCGCTGAACCATGGGTTCTCTGTGGAGACAGGAACGCCGTCGTTCTCGACGCTGGAGGCTTTTGAGGCGGCGGTGCCGAAGGCGGATCGGTGGCCGATGGACGATGTGTGGGCTTATCACGACTGGCATTTCCTGGGGAACGGGGATATGCATCCGTTTCTGGCGGAGATGCAGACGGAGTTTGGCGCGCCGACCAGCCTCGAGG
>PMSS01000301.1 GCA_003167515.1 Acidobacterium sp.
CGCGACAAGAACGAATACATCACGAACATGGGCCGCCCAGACATCGTTCGGATCAAGCGGGACGCGGAGATTGCGACGGCGGAAGCTGAGCGGGACACGGCGATCCGGCGCGCGAATGCGACCCGAGAAGCTGCTGTAGCCAAGGCTGCAGCCGATCAGGAGCGCGTGCTCGCCGAGACGCAGTCGCTCGCGAAACAGGCGGCGGCGCAGAGGGATCTGGACATCTCGAAGGCGCAGTTCTCTGAGCAGAGCCGCAAACAGCAGGCCTCGGCGGACAAAGCGTATGAGCTGCAGACCAACATCACCCAGCAGCAGGTGGTCGCCGAGCAGGTGAAGGTGCAGCAGATCGAGAAAGAACAGCAGATCAAGGTGCAGGAGGCGGAAATCCTGCGGCACGAAAAGGAACTGATCGCGACGATCCTCAAGGAGGCTGAGGTCAATCGGCAGCGCATCGAGACGCTGGCGGCTGCGGAGAAGACTCGGCTGACGATGGAAGCGGAGGGACGGGCGTCGGCGATCCGGACGCAGGGCGAAGCCGAAGCATCGATCATCTTCCAGAAGGGCGAGGCGGAAGCCAAAGCGATGAACCTGAAGGCCGAGGCCTATCAGGACTGGAACCAGGCTGCGGTTGTGGATCGGCTGATCTCGAACCTGCCGGAGGTGGTGCGCGCGATGTCGGAACCTCTGTCGAAGGTGGACAAGATCACGATCGTTTCGACAGGCGGCGATGCGGCGGGCGCCAACAAGATTACCGGGGACATGGCGAAGATGGCGGCACAAGTCCCGGCTCTTTTTGAGGCGCTTTCCGGCATGGATATTCGCGAGCTGATGAAGAACATTGCCAGCATTCGGCATCGCGGCGACGGGAACGGTAATGGGACCACTGCGGTCGGTCCTGTGGTCGACGGCAAGTAGCTCGACAAATCATCATTTGGGCGGAGCGCTTCAACGCCCCGCCCCAAAATCTCCCAGGAGGAAAATGTCATGGCACTCCTCGAACGTGTAGGCACATTGCTTCGAGCCAATCTGAACGATCTGATCGATAAGGCCGAAGATCCGGAGAAACTTCTGAAGCAGCTCGTTCTCGATATGGAGAACCAGCTTATGCAGGTAAAGACGCAAGTGGCGA
The DNA here is from genome assembly GCA_003167515.1 of Acidobacterium sp. GTDB lineage: Bacteria > Acidobacteriota > Terriglobia > Terriglobales > Acidobacteriaceae > Palsa-343. Next base: position 1,130 of record PMSS01000301.1, read on the forward strand.
TTGCGCTCGCCGATGAGCATCTCTTGGAGAAGAAGCGTAAGGAGCACGAGGACGCGGAGGTGGAATGGAAGCGGAAGGCAGAGATGGCGGTGCGGAAATCCGACGATGGCCTGGCGCGGGCGGCACTGGAGCGCTCGCTTAGCGCGAAGACGATGGCGGCTGGATTCGCGCAGCAGCTCGAAGATCAGAAGACGGAAGTGGAAACGCTGAAGAACGCGCTGCGCCACCTGGAGCAAAAGCTGCAGGAAACACGCAGCCGCTGCGAGCTGTTGATCGCGGAGCATCGGCGGGCTCGCGTGGTTGGCCGCGCGCAGCAGGCGCGCGAAGTGATCGCGAAGAAAGAGGGGGGTACCAGCATTCAGCGCATGAAGACGCGCATTGCCGGAGCTGAGGCGCACAACGCGGCTTCTCGCGAAATGATGGACGGCGATTCGCTAGACGATCGATTTGCCGCGCTGGAGCGCGAGGAGCAGGTTGAGGCACTATTGCAGAACCTGAAGGAGCAGCACGCGAAGACAGCGTGAACTGGTCTCATAAAACCTCAAACCACCGAAATGCATCGTGTGAGACCCGCCATCGAAGCGGGCCTCATGCAGCCCGCCGAAGCCGCTGCGCTATGTATGAGACCAGTTCCAGCCAGACCACGAGCGAGGTGGGCCGGATCGCGGCGGTCGAGCGGGAGAAGGTTCAGGCAGCGTCAGCCTTCTCCTGCATCGACGCCCATCTGCCGTAGTCCTGATTTACCTTGCCCAGTTGATACACGGTGTTCGCGGTCTCGACCAGACCGGTGACGGGGTCGATCGACAGGATCACCGAAGTCAAAATGAACCCGTCACTGAGACTCTTATGTCCGAAGACATCGCCCACCAGGCGCTGCCCCGGCTCCAATGACCGATACCCAGCGAAGACCACACTACTGACGACCGACCAATTCTCGATTCTGACTATCGGCTTATCCGCACCTGAGATCATGACCGTGACCTGTAATCCGCCACCGGTCGAGCCCGATTGAGTGGCTAGTAAACACCCGACACTTGGTGAGATGCAATCGAATTGCCAACGCGTAGCGCTGCAAACACGTCCCTTACAGGACAATCCAGCTAAGAGCGAGGAACTTTTTACAGCAACCCTTGTCGACTCGGGCATGAGACGGCGTTGCACTGTTATCCATTAGCAGATCGCATACGCCCGGCGGCATCCACAAATTTTCGGCCCGAGTGGAGCAGTTCTATATACTTCCGCAATGCTTTCCATGCGCGCTTCGTTTGCACTTTCCGCCATTGGCGTCCTCGCTCTCCTGCCCTTTTGCCGGCCGCTGTCCGCTCAGACCTCCGCCGCACCAACCCCGGCCGCTACCCCGGCGCCCGCCACACCGGCAGGGCCGCACACCATCACGCTCGACGATCTGTTTCGCTTCCACGATGTGGGCGGGCCGGTTTTGTCGCCTGATGGCCAGTGGGTCGCCTATACCGTTTCGACTGTCGAGACCACGGCCGACAAGAGAATCACCGATCTGTGGATGGTCTCGTGGGACGGCAAAGAGGACGTCCGTCTGACCTGGGCCGGCGACGTGGACGAGGACTCCGACGATCTGGGATCGTCGGGAGCACCGCGATGGAGTCCGGATGGCAAATACCTGTCCTTTACAGCGGGCAGGCCGGGCAAGGCCAAGGGCACGCAGGTTTGGGTGCTGGATCGTCGGGGCGGCGAAGCGCATCAGCTCACGGACGTGAAAGGTCATTTATCTTCCTATGCCTGGGCGCCGGATGCTAAAAAGCTGCTGCTGGCCATTACGCCGGACGACGAGGCGGAGGCGGCTGAAAAGGCGAAGGGCGCGGACAAGGAGAAGGAGAAGCCGAAGCCGATCGTGCTGGACCGCTACCACTTCAAGGAAGATGTGGAAGGCTACTTGAAGAGCAACGAGCACACCGAGCTTTGGCTGTGGGACGTTGCGACGCAAAAACTCGACAAGCTGACCACCGACACCAAATACGACGAGAGCAATGCCGTGTGGTCGCCGGATGGGACGCACATCGCCTACGTCAGCAATCACGATCCCGATCCCGATCGGTCGATCAATACGGATGTTTTTGTCGTCGAGGCCAAGCCCAACTCGACGGCAAAGCGGCTGACGACATTTGACGGACCCGATGGCGGCCGTATTGCCTGGAGTCCGGACAGCAAGTGGATCGCCTTTACTGAAGGCGATGAGTTGAAGTTGTGGCAATACAGCCAGGAGAAGCTGGGCGTCGTCGCGGCAGACGGCGGCTCGGCGCCGCGCATCCTGACGGCGGCGCTTGATCGCTCGGTTTCGTCGCCCCTGTTTTCGGCTGACGGCAAATCGATCGACGTGGTGGTCGAGGACGATCGCAACGAATATCCGGCGTCGGTCGATATCGCCAGCGGGCGGGCTCACCGGACGGTCAGCGATCCGGGCACGACCACTGGGCTCAATGAAGTTGCCGGTCGTACGGCGCTGGTCTGGACGACCGACAGCCAGCCTGGGGAGGTGTATGCGCTCGAGAACGGCAGCCTGCGGCGGCTTACCCATCACAACGATGATGTGGTCGCGAGCCTGAAGCTGGCGAACACACGAGACGTGAAAGCGATCGCGAAGGATGGGACGGAGGTTCACGGGCTGATCACGCTGCCGCCGGGTGCGCAGGCGGGCACGAAGATTCCGCTGCTGCTCTATATCCATGGCGGACCGAATGGGCAGGACAATCACGGCTTCAACGTGCATCGGCAGCTGTTCGCGGCGCACGGGTACGCTGAGCTGAACGTGAATTACCGCGGTAGTTCAGGGCGCGGCAACGCATACCAGAAGGTGATTGCGGCGGACTGGGGCGATCACGAAGTCCAGGATTTGCTGGCTGTGGTGGATGAGGTTGTGAAGGAGGGCCTGGCCGATCCCGACCACCTGGCAGTTGGGGGATGGAGTTATGGTGGAATTCTCACGGACTACACCATCGCCAGCACGACACGTTTCAAGGCAGCGAGCAGCGGGGCTGGGGTGGGGAACCCGGTGGCGCTCTACGGAATTGATGAGTACATCCTGCAATACGACAACGAACTGGGCAGCCCGTGGAAGGATCCGCAGAAATACATTCAGCTGGGGTATCCGTTCTTCCACGCCGACCGCATTCACACGCCAACGCTGTTTATGGGTGGCACCTCGGATTTCAATGTGCCGCTGAATGGCGGAGAGCAGATGTATCAGGCCTTGCGCAGCCTGAATGTTCCGACGGAGCTGATCGTCTATCCGGGGCAGTTCCACCAATTCACGCGGCCAAGCTTTATCCGCGACCGGTATCAGCGGTGGTTCGATTGGTATGACAAATGGGTGCTGGGCAAAGTGGGCGCACCTGCGCAGCCCGCCCCGGCAAGCGTAGTGAAGAAGTAGATACGTGGAAGATCGGGTGGGCTTGCTGGAATCGCGCTGTTGAAACAATCCAGACATCGTCGGAAGAGGTCCGGCGATGCCTGGGCTATTTTGGGGACTACAATCCCGCGGTCGTCAGCGGGATTCATGCGGGGGCCCGAGTTGCCCCTAACGGGCGGGATGCATCGACTGAGCTGACGGATACGCGGTAACGTGCTTCCGGGGATCGCCCACAAAGTGGGGGACGGCCTCCCGGGCTGCGCGCGCGTTCGGCTGCTCCGATGCCCACAACTCGTACTCTTCGTTAACCTGCCCGAGGTGGTAGACGCTGTTCAGTGTCTGGACTACTCCGTTGGCCGCGTCGACGCTCTGTATGACGGATGTATAGATGACGCCATTCGGTAAATTTGTGTGGCCCACGATGTAACCGGTCAGCCGCTGTCCGGGCTCCAGTTCCCGGAAGCCGTGGAAGATGAGATTGTCCACGATGGACCAGTTCTCAATTTTCGCCGATAGCTTCTCCATATTGATGGCCCTGAGCTTTCTGCCACGGCCCTGCGGGGGAGGTGGCTATTAAACTCTCTTCCGCAAACACAAGGGCAATCGGAGGGCCAAAGCGTTACTTCGTTGAGTAAACGCTACTTGAGCCAAGGCTGAAACCGGATACAGGGGAAGTTTTTACCCGCTCTTCGTCTATTTATACGCGGTTAAAATTGCCAGGTACGTGCGCGGACTGGTTTCGGTTGCATAGATTTCGTGGCGATATTTGCTCGAAATGTGCTCGAAATCTGTGCATTTTGACCACCCGCAGCCTGACGGTAGCGTGCGTGCGAACCCCTCTCCGACCTCATTTTCCGTCAGCAGGAAGCAATCCAGGGAAGCTGCCGACGGATTCCTGGAACTCCGCAGGAGCGCCGAAAACACTCACCGCAGATTCGTAGCGAGCTCCCGTGGCCATCAGATTTTCAATGCGGCTGACGGGTCGAATTCCACCCCTCGCTCCAGTGGCAGTGCAGTTCAGAGCCGCAGCGGCGCATGCAAAGTCGAGCGTCTGCTCCAACGCCAATCCCTGCAGCAGGCCATAAATGAATCCAGCATGAAAGATGTCCCCGGAGCCGGTTGTATCCACCGCTTCGACCCGATACGCCGGCCGATAACAGAAATCACGTCCGTCCCATGCCAGCACTCCGTCCCGCCCGAGCGTCGCCGCCGCCAGCCGGCAACCGAACTGCCGCCGAATCGCCATCAGCGATTCTTTTAGATCGGACTTGCCGGTGAGCTGCCCAGGAATGTCCCGGCTCACGATCAGATAATCCACTTTCTCGATCAATCGCTCGACAGTCGGGTACAGTTCGTCAAGATCGGCGATCACGGGAATTCCCGCCTCCCGCGCCCACCCCGCCACAGTGATGGCCGCAGCTGTGTCGTGACCATCCACATGAACAGCGCGGGCATCCGTGATCCATTCCCTCCGCAGCTCCTCAGGGCGAAGCGTGAGACGTTCATCGCGCTTCCAGAGAACGGTTCGCTCGCCGGAATCCTCTACCAGAATGAAAGCCTGCTGGCTGCCACACTCGCGCGCGGTGAGAATTTTGGCTTCCACTCCTGCCTTCGCGAACTCCGCACGATGCAGATCGGCAGCACTATCGTCGCCGAGCTTGCCAACGTAGCGTGCGCGCAGCCCCCAGCGCTGGCAGGCGACCATCGCGCTGGCCACCTGTCCTCCTGGCAACAGAGACGCGGAGCGAACCTCGACCTTGGAGCCCGAAGCGGGATACCGCGACACGGGGATCAGCGTATCCGTGGCGTTCAGCCCAACGCCCACAATATCCATTGCCACTACTTTTCCCTCAAGGTGATGCTGTCAATGTAACTGGAAC
>PMSS01000486.1 GCA_003167515.1 Acidobacterium sp.
TGGCGCGGCCATCCTGAAGATAGAAAATCGAATCGGCAGGATCTCCCTGTGAGAAGAAGACCTGCTTCGCCTGCACTTGCACGATCTTTCGTCCCAGGCCCGCACTTGCGAGAAATGCCTCGGCGTCGAACGGAACGTTCGTAAAGTCAATCATGCGATGACTCCTTTCCGCATGCGGGGTCGCCAGAGTGCAGCGACAGCACAGCAGCGCCTCCAATTCGGAGGAAACAGGGGGAACTTCCGAATATTATAACTCCGGCGTGCTGCCGCAGAAAGCCGTCAGGTCTATCGCACCGTGGCGCTGGAATTTGTTCTCCGGACGATGCAAACTCAACACCTTCATGTAGTTGCCCCGCTCAAAAGCGGAAGGATTGTACATACTTCCCTGCATGATCCGTATCGACTCGTCCTCCTGGGCGATGGCACGGGGACTCATCGAACCATGCGTCGCGCGTTCGCCTTCGACTCGAACCGCACTTCAGATTCTCCCAGTCCAGGCGAAGAGGCGCGCACAGAAATCGGGCCAGCCACTCTGGTCGTTCGTACCAGCGCGGTGGCGATTCCCGCCTCTGCGCGCACGGGGTTAGCGAAGATCGTTTCATCTCCGACGATCGATCCTTCGCCGCTGACAGAGAAGGTGATCACGTCGTCTCCGTAGGGATAGGTCATGCCTCGGGCGTCGCAGACGCGAGCGTAAACGCGCACCCAGTCCGCATCGTCGGCAACCGGATCGACTCCACAGGTGTCCACCAGCAGCTGGATTGCTTTGGGCTCGCCGGGTGAATGAACAAGATGCGTGGCAACGACCTTGCCGCCGATCAGGCCTTCGGCGAGCAGAACGCCAGCCGGCGCCGACAGGGCTTCAGGAACAGTGGCGTTGCCGAACAACATGCTGCGCGTGGAGCTGAATTCTTCCACCTTGAAAGTGAACGGCGGATGTGGGATGTGGAATCCACTATCCGGCTCCTGGGTGGCCACCACGTTGGCATTCAGGGTCAGCCGTACCTGTTCACAGTTGCTGAACACCGTGACCATCCGTGGTGAATGAAACGTAGCGTAGTTGGCGACAAAGATCATGGGCCCGCTGCCGGCGCGTGCCGGGTGAGCCTCCGGCGGCCTCTGGCTCTGGAACATGAAGTAGTCGAACTTGGGGATACGGAACAGGTCGAGCGGCGCTCCAAGGAAGGGCTGATGATGGTAGCCGCGGAATGCGTCGATACCGGCCCAAAGATCGGCGCCCGCAGGTTTGGTTTCCTGCACGTAGATTCGGTCCATGCTGTACATATGCGCCAGGGCCTGGACCAGCAGCGGCTGTTCACCCCAGGCGCGGGCGACGCGGACCCGACCCTGCTGGTCGTGCCAGTTGTCGACCTGGTCGCCCCATTCCCGAATCCACGACGGTCTGGCGGGATCCAAATGCTGGTAGCGCACGTAGCCAACGTCCCAGCCTTCGAATCCAGGTGCGGGTTTGAAGATGGGGTCTCCGGCGGAATAAACGCCTGATCCTGGAAACTCCTCATGGACGATCCGATAAAGGTCAGCGGCGATCGCACTGTTATCGGTTTCGTTCAGCGCCGCCTCCCAGATCACCACCGAGGGGTGATTCCGGTCCCGGCGGATCATCTCGCGTGCATCCTGGCAGGCGCGCTTTTTGAATATGTCGTCTCCGACAAACTGCCAGCCCGGATTCGAGACAATGGCGAGGATGCCCAGCTCGTCGCACGCGTCCATAAAACTGGGGTCCTGTGGATAGTGGCTTCGATAGGAGGTGAAGCCGGCTTCGCGCAGTTTGTAAGCGTCGCGATAGTGCGCGGAGGGTGGCAGCGCATAGCCCACGTACGGATGGTCCTGATGCCGATTAGCGCCTATAGAGAAGAACGGCTGGCCGTTGATCAGCAGTCCGCGATCTTTTTCAAATCGAATGGAACGGATGCCGATCCGGGTATATTGATCGTCGGTGACCCTGCCATTCTGGCTAACCGTCGTGTGCAGCCAATAAAGCTGAGGATCTTCCGGATGCCAGAGCCGGGCATTGTGAACGCTCATCGTCTGCGTTGCCGGATGAGAGGATCGAGGTGGCAGAGTGACGTTGGCGGAATTCCTGGCTGCGATCTTCCCGTCGGAATCGATCAGCTCCTGCACAACGGTGCAATTGCGGCGTTCGTCCGATTCATTGGCTACGTGGGTTTGCACCTGCACAGTCGATTGCCCGGCGGCCACAGATGGAAAGGTAACGAAGATACCGCCGCCGGCTACCGTGTCGGCAAGAATAGGGTCAGTGATGTGCACCGGATCGAGCACCTCGAGATCGACACTTCGGTAGAGGCCTCCGAAGTAGCAGAAATCGAGCTGGTTCTGAGGCTTGCCGGGAGGAACCTCGGGGTTGTCGGAGTTATCGAGACGAACCAGCAAGGTGTTTGGGCTATCAGATTTAATATCCCGGGAGATATCGACCGTGAAGGGAATGTAACCACCATAATGGGTTAACTTATGGGCGCCATTTATCCAGATATCGGCGACCTGCATAGCTCCCTGGAACTTAAGATAGACAATGCGACCCTTCCATTCCGGCTGGGCTGAGAATGACCGCCGATACCAGCACACTCCCTGATAATTCTGGCCACCGCTTACATCGAGCGGCTCAAGCCGTACGGTGTGAGGCAAGGTTGCGGGTTCCCACGCGGCGTTCTCGGGGGGAGCGTCAGTTGCCGGCGCAGGCTGAGAACCCTGTGGCGGGGCCGTCTGTGGCCGGAAAAACTGCCAGTCCTGGTTCATGCTGAGCACGAGCCGTGTTTCCGGGATGGCGCGCCCTCCGCCGGAGACCGGAGGCTTTTCGTCAGAAACGGATGCGCCCTCTGCGCTCATCCAGGCCGGCAAATTCGTGAACAGAAGTCCTGAAGCTGACAATGCGCTGACTTCCAGAAAGTCCCTGCGCGATATGGTCATTTGAGTCCTTTTCGATCATTGCTCATTACCCCGGGGGCTTGAGCTGGAAAATGGCAATTGCTTCAATCTCGATGAGAAGTTCGGGCCTGCAGAGAATGGCCTGGATTCCGGTGGATGCGGGGAGCGGGTCGAGTTTCTGTTCGGCATAGAAGGCGGTCCGCTCCTGGTTGAATGCCTCGTAGTCCCGGTCGATATCGCGGAGATAGCAGGTGGTACGGACGATATCGTGCCAGGTTGCGCCTTCCGAGGCTAACAGACCGGTGATGTTGCTGAATGTCCGCCGGGTCTGGGCGCGAAAGTCGCCGACGTGAATGCTGTTGCCGTGCTCGTCGATGCTGGCAGTGCCGGAGATGAGGAGGATCGCGACATCGCCCAGATCGATCCTGATGCCGCGGGAAAAAGAGCTGGGTCTCGAATAGGACCAGGCCTCATTCAGGACGTCATGGTTGGTGAGAGCCCGCTTCCGTGCCGGCATCCTGCTCCCGGCGCCGATCATGCTCAGCAGGGAATCGATATCGCTCACGGGTGCTCCCGCATGGCCGCCATGCTGGCGACGGTCCTGTGAGCGCCGGCGGCCACCTGCGCCTCACGAAACGGCTTCTTCGCCTCATACAACTGCAGCCGGCCTCGAATGGCGGCCGCCATCTTTGTGCTCTTTCGGGCAACGGCCAGATCCAGAGCATGCCGGGCGGCCCCGATGGCGTTGGCGAACTGGCCGTTTTCAGCGTATGCCGCGCCCAGCGTGTCAAACACATCGGGATCATCGGTCGATGCAAGACGGTTGGCGCTTTCGGCGAGAGACAGAGCTTCGGGGGCGTTGCGCAGCGAAGCGTCGGGAGCAGTCGCGAGCAGCCAGGCAAGGCCAGTCGTCGCGCTGACGCTGCTCGGGTCGATCAGGTGCGCCTTACGCCAGTAAGCGAGGGCCGCCGGGAGATCGCCCAAAGCCTGATAAGCGCTGGCCGCTCCCTCCTCGCCGGGCACGTAATGCTGGCGGATAGAGACGGCGGCCTGAAACTCCCCAAGGGCCTCGTCCGGGTGATCCTGCTCCAGCAGAAACTTGCCCAGGACGTAGTGGTTCTCAACCGACAACGGATTAATCTGAACCGCGCGACGAAGGTGCTCGAACGCCGCCTGGGTGTCGCCATGCACATAGAGCGAAATTCCCAGTCCGTTTTGCGCCTTTGCGTTGTCCGGTTCCATCGTCACAGCCTGCTTCCAGATATTGAGCGCCTGATCGTTTTCTCCCTTCTCCTCCAGTTGCATCGCCTGGTCCATCAGCTTGTAGAGCTGGACTGCCGGAACCTGAATTTCCTCGATCCCATCCGCGGCGATGTTGACAAACTCGGGCAGGTTCACGGCGCGGTTGGAAGCGGTGGCGTTTTCGATCAGGATGGGCGGGCTCGAGTTGCCGTCCTCATCCAGATGCGTGAGATACATCTGTGTATACGGAGAGCGGGCCTTCGAGGAAAACACCAACCACCGCCCATTGGGCGAGAAGCTGTGCCATGAATTCATCAGCGGCGTGTTCGCTCGCAGACGCCGCGCAACCCCTCCTTCAAACGGAACGATGTAAAGCTGGCTGTCGGGACGCATGAGCTGGCCGTTATGGCACTGGACAAAGACGATCCAGCGGCCGTCCGGCGATACTTTCGGGAAGTTGTTGCTCATGCCGTTGTTCGAGGCTCCGGCAATAGGCTCGGGGGTGCCACCCCTGCCGTCGTTGAAGGGAACACGGTAGAGGTTGTATTGAATGGGAGTCTCGTTCGGATCGTTGGCGCGGAGCGCTTTCTTCTCGCCTACGGGATAGGGATCCACTGCCTCTGCGCGCGCAAAGACGATGTATTTGCCGTCGGGGCTCCACACGCCGTCGGTTTGCACGTAGCGGGGATCGTCGGCGCCAGGGAGCGGCTGGCGTGTGCCTGTGGCCCGGCTGTACCACTCCAGAATCCCTCGCGTCGGATAGAAGACCTGGAGAAACCGGTAATCCTTGAAGTTGGTGACGTAATACGTATTGCTCACATCTTCGCTGGATGAACCTGCAAACGTGCTGACGACATATTGGCCGTCCGGCGAAACCTGGGACATGAAGCCCACGCGAACCTTGCCCGCCTGGCCGTCGGTGTTCCACTGCACGACATCCTTGTTTTGAATGGAGATCTGCTTTTGTACGGGAACGAGGGCGTAGAGGCCTTTGTCATTGGCGGGCCCGTCGACGTCGATCCCCATGGTTTTGCCATCGCGGGAAAAGGAGTGACAATTCGCGCAGGTCGGCATGTTGGTGAGGACGGTGCGGCTGTCGGGGCTGCGAATATCCTTGAGCCGCCAGCGAATGAGATGGATGAGCGCGGGGGATAGCGGCTGCACGGTACCGTTCGCGCCCGCGCTGGGCATCAGCGGCACATCGCGGTAAAAGATGGGCGCGCCTACCGGATCGAGCGACGTCGTAAAGCTGATATGGCCTTGCGACGAGGTGGTATTCGCGTCCTTATAACCTGTGATGGTCAGGGTTGCCGGACCAGCCGTCGAATGCGACTGAATCCTTTGCCATGTGGCAGCGTCGGGGGTCCACACCCAGGAAGCGGCTTGTTGCGGGCTTAGCCGTGGCAGTTCGTTGGTGTCGGAGACACATTCCGGATCGATGGCGCCCAGGCGCATTCGTTCGCCCTTCGACACGGCGTGAATGGGGGGCGCGCCGTCGGCAAATTGAATATCGATGTCCCAATAACTCGCGAGTCCATCCCTCCAGAGAAACGTGGGAGGTACGATGCCTGGCGGGAAAATGGATCCGTCTTCCGGATAGTCGACGGAGATGGGCCACAATTCCGCGGCAGAAACGGGCAACGGCCCTGCTGCGTTCACAATCGGCGTCCTGCCGGTTGCCAGAGGCAGAATCTGCGGCACGAGCGCCAGAGCGAGCATGAGGGTCAGAGCGTTCAAGGCGATCCAGAGGACCCGCCTCTTGTGAAAGACCGTTGCAGAACCAGATTCGAGCATTCATTATCTCCGGGCGCCGCGCTCGAGCTGCGATCAGCCACTGATTCTATCTCGGACAACCCGGGGCAGCCCAGGGACGGCAGGGAGCGGGCCCGAAAAGCCCCTAAAATGCAAACAAGCCCGAGCGCCAATGCCTGGCGCCCGGGCCTGGGCTAAAAGGTTAGAAGGTGAACTTCAAGGCTGCCTGGCCCACGCGCGGAGTGGCCGCGTCGGAGCCGGAGCCACCGTTGATTTTGCCAAAGGTGGAGTCGGTTGGAGTCTCGTCCGGAGTGCCCATGACAACGTGGTTGGTAGCGTTGAAGAACTCGAAACGGAACTGCACCTGGTACTTCTCCTCGATCGACCAGTTCTTCATCAGGGCCGCGTCAGTGTTGAAACTCGGCGGACCGTAAATGAGATCTCTGGCGCTGTTGCCGAAGGTTCCGTCATGACGGGTAGTGAACGCAGCGGGGTTGAAGTACTGCTTCTCCCACTGCGACCGGCCGCCCTGGCGAACTTTGAGAGACTGCCCTGGGACACGGTCAGCACGGTCGCCGGCGCAGAATTGCAGGCAGCCACCACCGTATCCAGGCTCGCTATAAGCTGCGTTGCTGCTTCCAGCGTTGATACTAAAGGGCGCACCCGACAGCCAGGAAATAATGGGACTGACCTCCCATCCGCCCAGCGTTTCGCGGACTAAAAGGTTCTGGCCCTTTAACTCCGGGCTGCGGTAAACAAAGTTAGTGACCGAGTTGAAGGGGATACTCGCTAAGGAAATGCCGCGACTCCAATTCAGGTTCCTGGGGTTGTCGATCCCGTCCTGGCTGGCGGCGATGTTGGCCGCGCTGGCCACGTCCATCGTCTTCTGCCAGGTAAAGCTGGACTGCAACTGCAGACCGTGCGCCATATTCCGCTGGAAAGTGGCCTGAAGTGAATGATAGTTAGCTGTAGCGCCGCTGTCGTATTCCAGGATGCCGCTGAAGTTGGAATACGGAGCAACGGGTTTGGCCGCCGCCGCTGGGGCTGGGCAGGCAGCGGAGGTGTAAGAGGTGCAGTAGCTGTAGCCGGCGAAGTTGTCGTCCTGCACGTAGCTCTGGTGGTAGGACTCGCTGCCAACATAGGCCACGCGGACCGCCATGACATTGGTCAGCTGCTGCTCGATGGAGGCGTTCCATGCCTGGGTCATGCCCGCCTTGAAATTCCGACCGAAGGAATCCTGCTCATAGACCGGGCCTGGAATCACGGAGTTGGATGGCGGTTTGTAATTGACGTTGGCGAACGGCGGGAACGGGCTCTTGCCGTTGGTCCCGAACGAGGAGGTTTCCCATGGGTTGTGGAAGTTGTCGTATCCGGTGACCGACTGGCCGGTGTCCGGTGCGCAAGTGCCAGTCGCTCCGCCGGTAGCGCAAACAGGAACGCTCGATGGTGCAGCGGGAGCCAGCGCCGGAGCAAAGGGCGCGATATCGACGACGTGGTTGTAATCGGAGTAAGGCACGGGGGCGCTGAACATGCCGAATGCGGCGTGGAAGGAAGTGTGCGGCATACTGGTGGGCTGGTAGGCCACACCGATGCGGGGCTCGAAGAAACGCTTGTCGCTGGGGCGAAGCGCGTTGTCTACACCCTGGTCGCCAGGGAAAACGAGGCCGGTTGGCGCGCCCGGGAAGATGTCACTCTGCTGGCCGGCCACAAATGCCGATCCGCGGCCGCCGATAGAAACCGGCGCGAGATCTGGATCCCAGCGCAGGCCGAGAGTTAGAGTCAGGCCTGGCCTCACGCGGAACTCATCGTTCACGTAGGGGTCCACCTGCCAGCCCTGGATGTCGGCCAGTTCGCCCGCTCCCTGCTCGAAGCTGTTCATGTAACCGAGCAGCCAGTCGGCGACGCCGTTGCCGGTGTAGGTGCCGTTGAAGCTGATGAGGGCGTCGGCCGGGTAGTTGGCTGCGTTTTCGACCGCCCTCTGGTGCTGAAAGTCGATGCCTACCGACACGGTGTGACGTTGGACGGTCTTGATCAGCGTATCTGAGATTCCCTCCGTGCCACGGACTTCGTTGGAGGGCTCAGTCCAGCCGCCGTTGGCGCTGCCGAAATAGGCGCCTTCCATATAGCAGACCGGCTCGACGATGTTGATGTACCGCGACCAGCACATCGGCTTGCCATTTTTGTCCAGCACCGGCGTGCCGTTATGCGCGCTCTGCTGGGTCCAAAGAACCGTGGCCGTATTGACCGTGGTGGCGTTCACCGTCCACGTGTGCTGCAGGATTTCGTTGAAATACCACATCTTCTCGCCGAAGGTTTGGTTCCAGGTGTTCAGGTTCAGCACCGAGAGAACATTGCCTGGCGTGTCGCCCGACGGCTGAATGAACTTGTCGATGTAGGAGCGCACCGTGAGGCGCTGGTTCCTGGACAGATCGTAGTCAACCCTGGAGGTGTACTCGTTAAACGTGGAATTCGCCAGGTTGGCCGAAGCGTACAACATCTGCCCGGACAGATTCTGGGCCGCAGAGGTCGGCGCCGCAGTCCCGGAACCCGGGGCTGTGTGCCCGGGGAGGCCATCGTTGGTAACTTGCACGGCGACCGGATCAAGCGCGCCGGCCCCGCCGATGAGCTGGTTCGGCTTGCCATTGGCCATCTGGAATGGACCGTTGAGCCAGCCGCATTTGGTAGTCTCCGCCCCTGTATAGCCAGAGCCACAGTCTTTAGGGTCATTCGCCACGGCATAATCGACCAGCCCGCTGAAGTCACCGTTCAGCATCTGCACGGTGGGCGTTGTGGTCGAATTATTCGATGATCCCGGCCCACCGGCAACCGTCGTTCCCTGGTAATTGAAGAAGAAGAAAAGCTTGTTCCTGATGGCCGGCCCGCCGACATAGCCGCCGTACTGGTTTCGCCTGAAAGTATCCTGCTGGTGGTTGCTCCAGTTCCCTGCGTCAAAATCGCCATTGCGCATGAATTCGAAGAGACCGCCATGCCACTGGTTGGTGCCGCTCCTGGTGGCCATCGAAACGACGCCGCCCGTCGAGAAGCCATAAACCGCGCTGAAGTTGTTGGAGATCAGCCGGAATTCCTGGGTAGCGTCGGGGTTGGGCGTGGGCGAGTTAGTGCCCAGATAGTTGTCCATGTTCGAGACGCCGTCGAGCATGTAGTAGGTGCTGCCGATGCGGCCGCCATTGGCTGAGGCGGCGCTCTCGCCGGGGAACGAGAAACCGGACTGCATCCAGCTGACGCCGGCCGTGCTGGCATTGACCATGCCTGGCGCCAGAAGCGCCAGCGCCGAAGGATCGCGGCCGTTCAGCGGCAATTGCGATACAGCGTTCTCGTTGATGGTCAGGCCGAGTTCAGCCGTGGTCGTGTCGATGAGTTCGGCATTGGCCGTTACACTAACCGTCTGGCTTTGACTACCGACCTTCATCTGGACATTCTGGGTCGCATTGGCGTTGGCGTCGATGACGATCCCCTGCTGTACGTATTTTTCAAAGCCCCGCGCAACAACGGTCAGCATGTAATTTCCCGGCGGAACGAGCTTGAAAAGATAGATCCCCGTGCCGTCGGTGGTTTCCGTCTGCGGATAGCTGGTGCCGACGTTGGTGAGGGTGATCGTCGCTCCCGGGATCGCTGCGCCGGAGGAATCGATAACCTGACCAGTGAGGGTGCCGTTGGTGCCCTGGGCAAAGAGAAACTTGTCGGAGCCGCTCAAACCGAAGAGGGCCAGAAAGAGCAGCATGAGCAGGAACTTGATACCGGTACAGGGTGTTCGCATAGATGCCTCCCGCAAAGATTGCTTCAGATCGCTTTCAAACCAAAGATTCTGCAAGTCGTGTTGCTTGTCTGTAATCGTTTACATTCTGTAAAAGCGAACGACGCCCACGGTTTTTGTGCACGCCGGGCCTTTCACGCAGCCCCACCCCGTTTTCCCGAGCGGTTCGCGTTCCCTGCACAAACCATCACAGCTTTTGTTTGCGTCTACCCGTGTAGTCCAGCGAATTCGGGCTTGTCAAGAGATATCTCAAGGGACCTTTACCAAACAGTGACTGACAGAACCCCTCGTCGACCATCCATCCGGATCGATGTCTTTTCCGCGTGCCTTCACCCCATGCATATACGCCGCGATTTCCTGAACTGCAAATCAAGAGGATTCTCTGGCTTACGGCGAGAAAGGCGAAACCGCTGGCATCGATATCGCGGCGTTCCTCAAACGTATAATTCAATGTGGGCGCCCGGGATGCAGCACACAAAGCCCTCGCTTTGGACGTTACTTTCGTGCGCGGCCGCTTGAAATGAAGCCATTTTCCCCCACAAAAAGAGCACGCTTCTGCGCTGGTCGACCGCTCATTCTCAGTGGAGTTCTCTGTTGCCTCCCCCCGGCCGCGTTCGGCTCCACCACCTGCACGCTGCCCCCTTCGATGAAGCCGCACGCCGGAGACCGGCCGTCGGCACAGGCGTATGTGGATGCGGGAAACTGGTTCGCCGCGCAAAAGCTCTTCGCCTGTGCGACCGACGATTTTGCGTCGGCCGCAAGGCTCGCACCGCAATCCGCCTCCATCGCCTACCTCTGGGGTTTGAGTCTCAACTCCGCGGGTCACGAGGCGGCTGCGCTCGGACCGCTCCAGCGAGCGGCAAAGCTCGACCCGAGCGACATCCGCCCTCATCTCGCACTCGGAGCCGCGCTTGATCGGCTCAAACGCACCAGCGATGCTGAAGTCGAATGGCGAGCCGCCCTGGCCATCGACGCCGATTCCACGACCGCCTTCGACAGTCTCTCCCAGGATTTGATCGGCGAAAAAGACTATGCGTCGGTCATCGCCCTGCTCGAAAAACCGGTCACAAGCGGAGAGCGATCTCCGCTGCAGAGTCTCAATCTGGGCCTGGCATATGTCGGCGAGGCAAGGCTCGACGATGCAGCTCGCGTTCTGCGTGAAGCGCTCAATACCGCACCCGACTCGCTCCAGATCGCCGATGAACTTGCCCTCGTTCTGATGCTTCTGGGCCGAGACCACGAAGCCTATGCGGTCTTCGACCTCGCCCTGCAAAAGCATCCGGATGATCGCCCCACGCAGCTTCTGTACCTGCGCACCCTGGTGTCCAGCCATTCCGAGAAAGCGCCGCAGTATGCACGACAGCTCCTCGCCGCCATACCGGGAAACTGGGAGGTGCTATACCTCAACGGTGTTTTGGCGGCAAGCGATGGAGATTTTCAGCAGGCCCGCACCTGGTTTGAGCACTCGATCGCGCTCCACCCGGAATACGCCCTGTCGCACACCGCGCTCGGCAACACCCTCTCCAGCCTGGGAGATCTGCGCGGCGCAAAGGAGCAACTGGAGAAAGGCATCGCGCTGGGCGATGACCAGCCTGACTCCGAATACGCTCTGGCCAGGGTTCTTCGCGGCCTCGGCGAAACCGACGAAGCCCAAAAGCGGCTCCTCATCTATCGGCAATTGAAGAATGCTCAGACAGGAATAACACAGGCCGCCGGTAAAGCCGAATCCGCCGACCAGGCGATGGCCGCCGGTAATTTCGCGCAGGCCGCCGCCCTCTATCGCGACGCGATCGCATCCGACCCCGACGAGCCCCTTCTCCACTACAAGTTGTCGCGGGCGCTCGATCAGTTGCACGACGATTCCGGCGAACAGGCGGAACTGGAACAGGCGATTCGATTGAATCCCAGCCTGGCCGAAGCCCAAAACCAAATGGGCTATCTCGCAGCCCGCAGCGACGACTCGGCTCGCGCGGAAACTTTCTTTCGCGCCGCCGTCAAAGCTTCTCCCTCCTATGTGGTCGCATGGGTCAACCTCGCAGCAACCCTCGCGAGCGAGGCAAAATGGGTCGAGGCGAAACAGACGGTCGATCACGCCCTCGCAATCGATCCTGACAACGCCGCGGCTCGCCGCCTGAATGAGGCGATCGCTGCCTCGCACGCCAATCCGTAGTGCTCTGCCCTGGCCCCTTCAGGCCTGGTCGCACTTACAATCTCTGCTGAAGGACAGAAACGGGGAAGGTCCAGACCCATGACAGAGCGGTTCAGATCGACAGCGCGCTGGTCCCGCCGCCGTGTCCTTCAGTCCGTGCCCGCCCTGCTGGCATCGAGTGCCTTTCCTGCCGCCGTCGCCAACACTGCCGGCCCAGCGCCCGCCAGTCCACGGCCTTTCTCTCACTTTGTCGATGTAGCCCAGGCCGCCGGGCTCACTAACATCATGTCTTACGGAGAAGGAACGAAAGCCACCTACATCACCGAAATCATGGGAGGGGGTTGCGCATTTTTCGACTACGACAACGATGGATGGATGGATATCCTCATTCTCGGAGGCCGCAGGCTCGAATCTGTGCCGCCCGGAGCCAGCAACCGCCTTTACCATAACAATCGCGACGGCACCTT
>PMSS01000230.1 GCA_003167515.1 Acidobacterium sp.
AAGGGCGCGACGAAGGCGGGCTCCCTATCGGGGCGGCGATTTTCACGCGTGAGGGGCAACTGGTTGGCGCGGGTCACAATCGGCGGGTGCAGGATGGCGATCCTTCGGCGCATGGGGAGACGGACGCGTTTCGCAATGCGGGGCGGCAGCGTTCATATCGGGAGCTGATCATGGTGACGACGCTGGCTCCGTGCTGGTACTGCAGCGGGCTGGTGCGGCAGTTTGGGTTTCGCACGCTGATCGTGGGAGAGAGCAGGACGTTTCAGGGTGGGCTCGACTGGTTGCGTTCGCTGGGGGTTGAGGTGATCGATCTCGATGCGCAGGAGTGCGTGGATCTGATGAGCGAGTTCATCGGTAAGCATCCCGAGGTTTGGTATGAGGATATTGGTGAGTGAAAACTCAGAGCACAGAGCTCAGGGCCCAGAGCGCAAGCCAAGTGGCTCCCGTCAGGATGCTCCGCGTTTTGCGCGATTGGAGTAAATCAGCGATCGGCGGGAGGGCTGAGAGAAGCGTGGTTCAGCTTGCCGGGTTCGCAGACACATCGATACGCGAGGTCGCCGGGGCGCATCCGTTTGGAAAATGGCTGAACATATCCGTTGTAGGTGATGTAGCAGGCTTGATTGTCGTCGATTTCGTTGCGGCCCACCAATAGATGATGGGCGAATGAACCTTCCACAGCGGGGAATCCTTGTCGGGGGTGACTTTAAAGTTGGCTCGATGGAGAATCGGGTCCCATGTGCCGCTGGCGTTGCCTCCGCGAAAATTGAGAGAGCGAACGGCTTCGTCGACGGTGGGCAGGCGCCAGATATTCTGCGGCTGATCGGCGAGAGAGTGGCCGTCGAGAGTGAGCCTTGCGCAGCTTTGGTTCGCCCAGACCCATGAAGAGCCGTGGAGGGGCCAGCCTGGACCCAGGGGCGCCCAGCCTGGACCCAGGGGCGCCCAGATGAGAGCGACGCCGTTGCCAGCGATCTGGCGCTTGCCGTAGTTGCCATCGTCGAAGCGATGCGTGGCGAGCCACGCTGGATAGATGGCGAAGCCGATTGCGGTGATCAGGGGAAGGCCGAGCAGGATGCTCCATGCCCATCTGCGGGGGTGGGGCGACCGAAGTGGTAGAGCGCTGCCATGGCGAACAGCGGGACAACGAGCAAAATGATGCCGGTGACGCGTCCGTGCCGAAAGAACCAGGCGATGAAGAGCGCGCAGGCTCCCATGAGAGGAAACGCAAGCCGCGGCCAGCGAAAGGCAACCACGCTGAGGAGCAGGACGATCAGCATGGGGCTGAGATACTGTACGAGCATCAGCCCGAGGTTTTTTAGGAGGCTGGGGTCAAACCAGCCTTCGTGGAAGTTCTCGTTAACGCCCCAGAATGCCCAGAAGCAGGCTAAGACTGTGGAAAAGGAAATCGCTGTCCAACCGAGAATCTGGCGTCGCATCTTGCCTCCGCCTTTTTTCGGGAACAGAGGGTAGCATTTGGCAGTGCTTGCAGCCCGTGACGGTTATCACCGACAGTTGTGCACCCTGGACTGCAATCTGTCCTGTACCCCGCGTTGGTTGCAGGAGGGTTGGCGGCCGGCGAGGGAGGAAAAATCTCCGCCTGATGCGACTGTAGAATCGTCTGCACCGGTCCGGTGGAATTGGGAACCCTGGCCTGCGATTGCCGCTGGCAGTCGGGGAGATCGAAATGCCGCTCTATGCAGAACGCCCGCCTCTGCCTTCCGATGACAAGCGATGGAGAATTGTTAACGGCACGATGCGCAAGCATGGCTACTCGCGCAACGCGCTGATTGAGACGCTGCACACGGTGCAGTCGTCGTTTGGATTTCTCGACGAGCCGTCGATCAGGTTTGTCGCGAAGTCACTGCGCGTTCCGCTGAGCCAGGCGTATGGGGTGGTGACTTTTTATCACTTCTTCAGCCTGAAGCCGCCGGGCAAGCACACCTGTACCGTCTGCACGGGCACTGCCTGCTACATCAAGGGCTCGGACAAGCTTGTTGCGCAGACGGAGAAGCTGCTGCACATTCATCCAGGGATGACGACGCCGGACGGTGAAGTGTCGTTCACGACGGCTCGTTGTGTGGGTGCATGCGGACGCGCGCCGGTGGCTCTGTTCGACGGGGAACTTTCCGGACAGATGGAAGCCGCCGAGCTGACCCAGCAGCTGGAAAGGTGGACGATGCAATGAACGTCGAAGAACTGCACGAGATTGCCGCCACCGCCCAGGAAGAGCGGGCGAAATTCGACTACGAGATCAATGTGTGCATGGGCACGGGCTGCCTTTCGCAGCACAGCGACAAGGTGAAGGCAGCGATTGAAAAAGAGGCCGCGGGCTGCGGGAAGAAGTGCCACGTTCGCCGGACCGGCTGTATGGGGTTGTGCGCGGCGGGTCCTCTGGTGCTAATGGAGCCGGCGGAGACGCGTTACGGCCATGTGCATGCGGGCGACGCGAAAGAGATTGTTGCGTCGCGGGGCGGCGAGGGCGTGGCGCAGCTCGACCCGCGGCTCGATCCTCATTTGGGCGGGTATTTTGACGGCCAGACGCATGTGGTGCTGGAAAATTCGGGGCACATCGATCCGGAGAAGATTGACGAATACATCGCGCGTGGCGGATACGAGGCGCTGGTGAAGGCGCTGACGGATATGAATCCCGCGTCGGTGATCGAGCAGATCTCGAAGAGCGGTTTGCGTGGGCGCGGAGGCGGCGGCTACCCCACGGGACTGAAGTGGGACACGGTCGCGAAGGTGAAGGGCGCGCAGAAATACGTGATCTGCAATGGCGACGAGGGCGATCCTGGGGCGTTTATGGATCGCAGCGTGCTCGAGAGCGATCCGCAGCGAGTGATTGAGGGGATGGCGATTGCGGCGTATGCCGTTGGCGCGTCGAAGGGCTACATCTATGTGCGCGCCGAGTATCCGCTGGCGGTGCAGCGGCTGACCGTTGCGCTGCGCGAGGCGCGACGACGCGGTTTTCTGGGCAACGGGATCTGCGAGACGACATTTAGTTTCGACATTGATATTCGTCTCGGCGCCGGCGCGTTTGTCTGCGGCGAGGAGACGGCGCTGATTGCTTCGATTGAAGGCAAGCGCGGCACACCGCGGCCACGGCCGCCGTATCCGGCGGTGTCGGGGTTGTGGGGCGATCCGACGCTGATCAACAACGTCGAGACTTTCGCCAACGTGGCGCCGATTATTCGCCATGGCGGCGAGTGGTTCTCATCGATGGGGACGGAGCGTAGTAAGGGGACGAAAGTCTTTGCGCTCACGGGGAAGATTCAGCGGACGGGTCTCGTCGAAGTGCCGATGGGGATGACGCTGCGGCAGATCATCTTCGGCATCGGCGGCGGGGTTCCGGACGGAAGGAAATTCAAGGCGGTCCAAACTGGCGGACCCTCGGGCGGTTGTTTGCCTGAGGAGCACCTTGATTTGTCCATCAGCTACGACGCGTTGATCAGCGCCGGTTCCATGATGGGTTCGGGGGGCATGATTGTCATGGACGATACCTCGTGCATGGTGTCTGTCGCCCGCTTCTTTATGGAGTTCTGCATGACCGAGTCGTGCGGCAAGTGCGTTCCGTGCCGCGCGGGGACGGTGCAGATGTACGAGCTGCTGACAAAGATCACGAAAGGCGAGGCGACGCACCGCGATCTGGATCGGCTGACGGAGCTGTGCGAGG
>PMSS01000468.1 GCA_003167515.1 Acidobacterium sp.
GTGCCTTCAAAGATGGACTCGCCCATCTGCGGCATGACGACGTCCTGGCGCGGTCCCGCGGCGGCCTCGCTCTCGGCTGCCGGCTTCTCTTCTGTTGCCGGCGCAGGAGGCGCCGTCGCAGCTACGGCCGGCGCTGGTTCGGATTTAGGTTCGGATTTTGCCGGCGGGGGCGCACTGGGCGCTGCCGACTTGCCATCGCCGATCACGCCAACCACCGCGTTGACCTGCACCGTCGAGCCCTCGCCGGCACGGATTTCCGTCAGCACGCCAGCCGCCGGCGATGGAATCTCGGCGTCCACCTTATCCGTGGAGATCTCAAACAGCGGTTCGTCACGTTGTACCGTATCGCCCGGCTTCTTGAGCCATTTCGTGATTGTGCCCTCGAAAATCGACTCGCCCATCTGGGGCATCAGTACGTCGGTTGGCATGAATGTTTTTCTCCGCTACAGATGGGTCTCAACGATGCAGATCGCGAATCAGAAGCTCGCCACAAAAATCGATTATAAATCCGCATGCGCGGCAAGGGCCTTCGCGGCCAACGGGGAGTCGGGCAACAAATCCGCGAGCGACTCGACCCACAGTACCTGCGACCTGAAGACGTGCCCGAACTGACGCGCTACAGAATTTCGCACGGCGTCCACTGCCGGTGGCGGATCGGCTTCGCGCTCAAGGCTGGTCACCTCCCGATCGGCAATGCCGCAGGGCACGATCAGCTGAAAGTCACGAAGATCCGGGTTCACGTTCAGCGCAAAACCATGCGACGTGATGCCGCGCGCGATGTGAACACCGATGGCGGCGATTTTCTTTTCCTGCATAGAACCGCCGGTCACGGTCCACACGCCCGTCCGCCCGGCGATCCGCGTAGTCAGCACGCCAAAGTCGCCGCACGTACGAATCAGCGCCTCTTCCATCAAGCGCACATACTCGACCGCTCCCAACCGGGGAGCGAAACTGCACAAATCGAAGATCGGATATCCGACGAGTTGACCCGGCCCGTGATATGTGACGTCGCCGCCGCGATTGATCTCGTGAATCTCAACCCCGCGATACGCCAGAAACTCATCGCTGGCGAGAATGTTCGCGCGGCTGGCATTGCGTCCCAGCGTCAGCACCGGCGGATGCTCCAGCAGCACAAGCGTATTTTCGATTCGCCCATCGTGCCGTGCATCAACGAGCTGCCTTTGCAGGTCGAGCCCCTCGCCATAACCAACGCGGCCGAACTGGAGAAGGTTGAGGATCATTACTTGTTGCCAGGAGTGGGAATTGTCAGACCGCGGCAGATCTTTCGAGCTAACAGGTCAGCGATCTCCGTATGCCGCGGAACTGCTTCCATCTGCCCCGTCTGCGGGTTGACCCAGAGCGAATGTGAGCCACCCTCCCGTTTGAGATGGCACCCGTGAAGACGAAGATGCCGGAGCAAACCTTCGCGTTTCACTGAACGGTTACGATGTCGCGAACCGCACTGTCGGGAATGCCGCGCAACCCGTCCTCTCGGCGATCCTCGAGGATCAACTGGATCGCCGAGGCGAGGTTTTCCCTGCATTCCTCCAGCGTTCGTCCCTGCCCATTCGCTCCTGGAATCTCCGGTGACCACGCGACAAACCAGTCACCATCTCGCTCTATGACTGCCGTGAATTCGTTTCGCATACCGTAGTCCCTCCAGAACAGCCGAGGCCCGCTGTTACTAAACGTTAATCGCCATGCCCTCAACACTGCCGAAACCATCAAGCATAGCCTCAGCCAGCGTTGGGTGAGCATGGATGGTGAACATCATCTCGTCCACCGTGGCTTCCAGTTCCATTGCCGTCACTGCCTCAGCGATCAGCTCCGTCGCCTGGGGTCCAATGATATGTACGCCGAGTATCTCGCCGTATTTTGCGTCGGCGACGACTTTAACGAAGCCCTCGTGCGAGTTGATGATCGACGCCTTGGAGTTCGCCGAAAACGGAAACTTCCCGACCTTTACCGTATAGCCCTTCTCTTTGGCCTGCGCTTCGGTCAGACCGACGCTGCCGATTTGCGGCTCCGTATAAGTGCAGGCCGGAATGCGCTCGCGCCGCACGGGCCGAGCGTATTTGCCGGCGATCTTTGCCGCAACCACCATGCCTGCCATGGCTCCAACGTGGGCCAGCTGCGGAAGTCCAGCCACGATGTCACCGATCGCGTAGATGCCTGGCTCATCGGTCTGCATCCACTCATTCACTTTGATGAAGCCGCGCTCCGGCTTGATCTTTGTCGATTCCAGTCCGATGTTCTCGGTGCGCGGAGCGCGACCCACGGCAACCAAGACCTTTTCGGCTTCCTTAGCCAGTTGCTTGCCGTCCGATGCTGTGAACGTGACCTTCGCGCCGGTTTTGGTTTTTTCAACCTTCTCGACTTTCGCGCCCACATTAATATCGATGCCGCGCTTTTTGAAGGCACGCGCCAGCTCTTTGCTCACGTCCTCGTCTTCGTTGGGCACGACGCGAGGCAAGAACTCGATGATGCTGATCTCCGAACCGAAGCTGCGGAAGATCGATCCGAACTCCACGCCCACCGCGCCCGCACCGATGATGGCCAGCGATTTCGGAATCTGCTTGAGCGAGAGAATCTCGATGTTGGTGAGGGTGGTGTCGTCGGCCGCGAGCCCCGGTAGCAGTTTCGCATCGGAGCCAGTCGCGAGGATCAAATTCTTCGCCTGCACGCTGGTCGCGCCTTTGCCGCCTTCAACGGAAATCGTCGACACGCCGTTCTTTGCAGGGCCGGTCAGCTTTCCGTATCCGGATATCACGGTGACCTTGTTCTTCCGCATCAGGAAGTCGAGGCCCTTGACGTGTTTCGTGACGATCTGATTCTTGCGGTCGAGCACCGCCTGCCAGTTCACCTGGCCCTCGCCCAGCCCGTCGATCCCATATTCCTTCGCGTGCTTCAGGTAGTCGTAGACCTCGGCATTAAAAAGCAGCGACTTGGTCGGAATACAGCCCACGTGTAGGCAAGTGCCGCCCAGCTTGTCGGACTTCTCAATCAGCGCAACCTTCAGCCCATATTGCCCGGCGCGGATCGCCGCGGTGTAACCCGCGGGACCGCCGCCGAGAATTGCAACGTCGAAAATCGTCTCTGCCAAGAAATGCTCCGTTCGGTAATTGAAGTCTCGAGTGAAGGCGCTGGAATGTCAGAAACGCGGCGCGTTCCCTCTGCCCGAACATTCCATTTTACGCAGGGCGTTACTTTGGCAGATGCTGCGGCGCGCTCAAACGATTCGACGATGCGTTTGCCTGAGCGGGCGGACCCGACGCGCGGCCGTCAACCCAGCGCCTTCGCCGCTTCCTGAGCAAAGTAAGTCACAATGAAACCCGCACCGGCACGACGAATCGACAACAGCGACTCCATCATGGCCCGTTGCGGCTCCAGCCAGTCGCGCGCAAAGGCAGCCTGCAGCATCGAGTACTCCCCGGACACCTGATAGGCCCCGATGGGCGCATCGAACCGCTCGCGTGCGGCACGAATCACGTCGAGATACGGCATGGCAGGCTTCATGAGGATCATGTCCGCTCCCTCGCCCAGATCCAGATCGATTTCGCGCATTGCCTCGCGCAGATTCGCGCCATCCATCTGGTAGCTGCGGCGGTCGCCGAATTGCGGAGCCGAGTCAGCCGCCTCGCGGAAGGGTCCGTAAAATGCCGAGGCGAATTTTGCAGCATACGAGAGGATCGGTGTCTGCTCGAATCCCTCTTCATCCAACTCGTCGCGGATCGCGGCTACCCGGCCATCCATCATGTCGCTGGGCGCAACCACATCGGCTCCGGCGCGCGCCAGGGAAACGCCAGCCTTCGCCAGCAACTCCAGGGTCGTATCATTCTCAATTTCGTATTCGTCACCGGTCCGTTTCACAATGCCGCAGTGGCCGTGCGAGGTGTACTCGCAGAGACACACGTCCGCGATCAGCACCAGCTTTTTGACCGCCGCTGATTGCTTCAGAGCCCGCAACCCTCGCTGCACAATGCCGTTGTCGTCCCAGGCTCCGGTGGCCTGCTCGTCCTTGGTTTCCGGAAGACCGAAGAGCAGCAGCCCTCCGATGCCAAGCGCGGCGGCCGCTTCGGCTTGCTTCACTGCCTCGTCGACGGAAAGATTGAAGACTCCCGGCATCGACCCGATCTCGCGGCGAACACCTTCGCCCGGACATAGAAACAGCGGCAGAATCAGAGCGCTCGGCTCGAGTCTTGTCTCGCGCACGAGCGAACGCAGAGGCTCGTTGCGCCGCAGGCGGCGCAGCCGGGTTATGGGAAATTCCATAAGAGCCATTGTAAGGGGCAGAACTCAGCAGAACTCATTCGTCGCCGCCTCAGGAAGTGGCGATCTGGTCGTACTCCTGCCCCGACGCGCTCGGCAACAATACCCACAGCGTATAGATTGCCAGGGCGGTTCCACTAAACGGCCGGATCAACGTCAGAAACGCTGTCACCAGAGCCAGCGGGCGCGCCCAGGACGCGCGGTGCAACAGAGCAATGCCGGTGACCACACATAAGATGGCACGCGCGAGGAGAATCGTTGTGACCAACGGAATAAACCAGGCCATGTGCGCGAAGGGAAAACCGTAAAATCCGTCGAAACCATGGCCGAAGGGAAATCCCCAGTCGTGGAACATGCCTGAGAGAATGCCGACCGCCACGAACCAGTGCAGAAGCGTCCAGCCGGCATAGGCGATCCACAGAATGCCGAGCGTGTGCACATGCCGGTGCACGCGGGTCCAAATCCACGGAGGAGGCGTTGCGGTTGCAATCGGCATCACCTGACGGCCGCATCTTGGGCAGATCGGCTGATAAGGATCCATGGGCTGACCACATGCGCTGCAGTACATGGTTCGCACCTCCAATTGAGGACTCTAAGTAGTACGCAGGCGGACAGCGTCCGGTTCCGGACAATCGTCGGCCCTGATAATCTGTTGTCTCGCGGGTTAACCCGGCCTTTTGGAGATTTGCATGTCCTGGTTCAGACGGGAAGACAATAGGATTGAGTCGGGGGCGAACCGCGTGCGCACCGAGGGGCTTTGGACCAAATGCGAAGGATGCGGCCAGGCGCTGTGGAAGGCGGATCTGGAAGCGAACCTGCAGGTCTGTCCGAAATGCGGCGAACATGGCCGGATCAGCGCGCAGGCGCGTATCAACAGCCTGCTGGAGCCGGGGTACGATTGGATCGACGGCAACCTTAAATCGACTGATCCGCTGCAATTCTCCGATCTCCGGCCTTACAAAGATCGTCTGAAAAAAGCGCGATCGGAAACCGGGCTTTACGACGCGATCGTCAACGTGCAGGGACTGCTCGGGCCGCATCGGGTGATTCTGAGCGTGATTGAGTACAGCTTTATTGGCGGCAGCATGGGCGCCGTGGTCGGCGAGACGATTGCTCGGGCCATCGATCGGGCGCACGATACGCGGCAGCCGCTGATCACGGTCGCCGCTTCGGGTGGAGCGCGGATGATGGAAGGCATCGTGAGCCTGATGCAGCTGGCCAAGGTTTCGACGGCGCTGGCGCGGCTGGATGAGGCGCGGGTTCCGTTCATTTCGGTGTTAACTGATCCGACAACAGGCGGCGTTACGGCGAGCTTTGCGATGCTCGGCGATCTGAATATTGCGGAGCCGGGGGCGCTGATCGGATTTGCGGGGCCGCGGGTGATCGAGCAGACGATTCGGCAGAAATTGCCGGAAGGTTTCCAGCGGTCGGAATTTCTGCTGCAGCACGGTTTTCTCGACGCGATCGTTGCGCGGCACGAGTTGAAACCGTATTTGGTGCGGGCGCTCGATTTTATGGGTGTGCCGAAGGCGGCTTGACCGCTGTTTTCTGAAATATGCCCCCCAGGGGGTGTTTCTGCTTGGCCTTTGTTTTGTTGGAGTTGGACAGTAACTCTTTTCTTTGGGTACCCTGCGGCTCTTGAAAACAGGTCAGGTGGCATCGTGCGTGTGAATGATTCATTCGCGGGTGTCAGAGCACAGAGCTCAGGGCTCAGCATGGGCCTACCTCCTCTCTTCAGCAACAGAAAAGCCGCCTTGATGGAACCAGCCGCGCAATCCGAGGCTCTGGGAAGAGCAAACACGAGCCGCCGTTTTTTGAGGAAAACGGCGGCGTCAGGTTTTGTGCCTCAATCTAAGTTCGTTGCGCGGTTGGTTCGGGCGGCTTTTTCTTTTTCTACTCTTAAGTTTAGAATAGCAGGTTCAGAGGAAAAAACTGCCAACTTTCCTGGTTTGTAAGTCTTGTCTTATGAGGACTTGTTACTTTGGATAAGTGGTGGAAACTTGACAAGAATGGCAGGGTGCAGGGTTTAGGGTGCGGGATACCCGGGCGTTGCTGCCGGTGGGATTCGATATTCACTACAGAGAGCGCAGAGAAATATAGGGGGACGGGGTTCGAGCGGAGGCGGCGGGTGGCTGCTGGTTCTCGCGGGTGAGGGGTCCCGGGTACGAGTTTCATTCGAAAGAACATACGATTTCAGTCCGTGATTGGGGTCCCTCTCCAAAAGAGAAGGCCGCGCGGGCGGCCTTTTTTGGTCTCAGAATAGCAATTGGGGAGGATAAACTGCCAACTTTCTTTGGGTTGGTTGGCACTTAAGAAAGGGGGATGTTGGGTTATTACTTTGGATTTAAAGGTAGGGGGTTGACAGGTTTCCACAGGGGGTACCGGCTACATCGCACAGGTCGGTTTTCACGGACTGCTGATGCACCAGGGTCGGCCTATCGATGGCGGTTCCGGCTCTTGAGAGCCGTCGCTTCGCGACCAGGCACATCCTTCTGTCTAGAAGGATCTGTCCGACACTCTTTGGATCAGGTTCGCACGGTCGTCAGATTCTACGTGGCCCGATTCCATAGCTCGCAGCGAACCGACCGACAGCTCCGCCAGCTCGCGCATCAACTCCGGAATCTCCGCAGTGGGCTTTCGCCCCCAATCCTTGATCATCTCTGTCAGGTATTCGCGGTCGTCAGCTCCGAACTTCTGTTGCCATGCCGGCGGAACAATCACCTGCAACGCCTTCCCGTTGAACAAGATCAAAACGGCGATCTCGACATTTTGTTCAGGGGAATAGGAAAGAAGGACGAATGATTCCATTGTGGGCACCGGACCCCTGATATATCGGCAGAAAAGGACGGGCCAATCTTCGATTGGGACTTTCGTTACCATTTTGCCACAATGAACTGAAAAAAGAAGCGCTATCAGGGGATATCCGGTCACTCGCTTGATCCAGGGCACCTTACTCATCCGGTCTTGATTCATCGGTTTAGAAAACTCGGCTCCGCGGCGGTACGAGGAGTCTTGACCGTTGGAACGCCGTCCGTTCTAAGGACATTTTCAACCTCATCTATGAGCGACACCAGCCGGCGACGGCGAGCACGAAGTTGTGTGCGTGCAAACTGGCGATCCGCTTCCAGTGCCCACTCAGGGGGAACTCGATCAATAACCGACTCCAGAAAGGCATCGTCGATTCCGTCGATTGCGCGCATCCAGTTCCCGACGGAGGGGGCTGTCCACAAGCCTGCATACAAACCCTTCGCCGGGACCATTGTTCGGCGGACGCAGGTTACTTCGTTCCCAAAATATCCCCCGAACATATGGTCGTTGTCGATGAACACTACCCGCAGGCTCTGGGGGCTTGTCCCTGTAAGAAACAAGCATTGGCGCCGGTCACAATTGTTGGTCCAGAGATCGAGCACGAGCGCCCCCACCAGGTCCTGACGATTGCTGACCCGCGGCGCCCAAGCGTCGGGGATTAGCTCATGCGTGCGATTCGACCCATCGGAAAGAGTAAGCCGGGAGCCGAAGTGAAGACCAGCTTCAGGGCGCAGGCCTGGCGCGCCAGAACGG
The DNA here is from genome assembly GCA_003167515.1 of Acidobacterium sp. GTDB lineage: Bacteria > Acidobacteriota > Terriglobia > Terriglobales > Acidobacteriaceae > Palsa-343. Next base: position 7,831 of record PMSS01000468.1, read on the forward strand.
TCGCGATACCACATCTCGCGGTGATCGTCCAAAAACGCATCCGTGAATTCAATAGCTTCCCAATTTGGGACGGGCAACCCGATGCGCGACATTAGTTCTGCACCAATCACTTCGCTCAGGAGCCCGTATCGGCCGGTGAACTCCCGGAACTTCACAACATACAACGCCCCGCCAGAGGCCATCACGATAGATGGCTGGCTTGTTCCCTTGAGCTTGACAACATGTTGTACCGCGAATAGAGACCGCCCGCCACGTGGGCGGAAATGACCGCTTGATTCCATATTTTAACCGAGGCAATAGTACTGCAAACACTGCACAATGACTAATAGAACATATTTGTTTTGAATACCACGAGCCTCGCTTTTGGCGTACAGGCCCACAAAAACGATAAACCACGATGCTATCTATACCTGATCACCCAGCCGGGTGATCGATCATCCATAGGTAATCACGTTCGAGAGTAGTTGACGCCTGAGATTGATCTTCGGGTCATGAGTTATAGCCGCGGTGTGACACACGTCACTTCCCGCAAGCCTGCCCTTTGCGACGATACGCGAAGAATTGCTTGAAGGGACTTCGAGAAAGGAACCTGAGGTGCAGACAGACTTCCCCGCCGATACAACATGGGACAATTTCACTTTTGAGGGCGACTGGCAATCGGTCGACCCGGATATTTTGCTCTGCTGGAGCTGGGCATTCGCCGACATCGGCGACGAAATTACCAAGAGTGACGTGGCCCGAATGCTCGTTCAGCTGATGCTGGGCGTCGATCCCTACACGTTGGCGACGCAAGAACGCCAGCTCCTTCGCCTAAGCGGTATTGCCCCCTCTATGGGTTTCGGTGACAAGAAGCCCGTGGTTGCATTCGATGCTTGATATTGACGGAGACGCGGCCAATGAGATTCTTCTAATCGTTCGCCCAGCATCGTGGTCAGCCGCCCGCTAGGTACTCCGCCATCAGCGGAGACCCGAATGCGATACCACTATCCCGTAGTCTGCTCCATTTTTGTCCTGTCAACCCTTACATCGGTGACGGCTCAGAACGCAATGAAAACTGCTACCACGGGCACTCCTCGGGCGGAGGACAATCCGTCCGTCGCGGAGGCTTCATCCACCGCTTCAGCTCCGTTCGCCAGCGGGAATGTCGTTGTAAGGACCACGGTTCACGTGGACGCAACAACCGAAAGCGTCAGCACCGACCGCAACTCCCCTACGCCTTTTCACGCGTCTGCGGGGGAGATCCTTGGTTCCGCAGGGACGTACGGAGACTTCTCGCGCTATTTGCAGCTCTTCCCGGGCGTCGTGTTCAACACAGATGAAAGCGACGACATCCTGGTTCGGGGAGGGAACCCCCTTGAGAATCTGTTTCTCGTTGATGGTATCGAGATCCCCAACATCAACCACATCGCTTCGGAAGGTACGACGGGCGGCCTCGTCTCCATGATCGATACCTCCGCGATCCAGAGCGTCGATCTCTATACGGGTGGTTATGACGCGAGCTACGATGAAAGGCTTTCCGCTGTCGTGGACATCCGAACCCGTGACCTCGCCAATCGTGATCGTCACGCCGAAGGCGATTTTGGATTCATCGGTGCGGGCGGCGTGGCCCTTTTGCCGTTCGGCAGGTCGGATTCGCTTCTTGTTTCGGCCCACCGCAGTCTCCTCAACCTCTTTACCAACGACATTGGGCTCGACGGCGTGCCGATCTACAGCAACATTTTGCTCAGCACAGAGCTCAACCCCGCGAAGTCGGACCAGCTTACCCTCCTGAGCTTGAGCGGATTCGATTCCATCGCGATCAAGCCGGGAGGCACTTACCCGTATGACGACGAGGAGACGAATACAATTGACACACAATACTCCGGCTGGCGGACGACAAACGGACTCCGCTGGCGCCATATCTACTCACAGCGCTTGGTCGGCGTCGTAACCGCAAGTGATTCCGAACAGCAGCAAAACATTCAGCAGCAGAATCAGTTTTATGACATTGTCTCGATAAGCCCCGCGCTTGGCCCCAACGCGCCGCTTACACAGGTCTATTCCGAGCTCAGCCACGATGGCCGCGCCAGCCTCAAATACGATCTGGTCTACCAGCCCGGACGCGCGTTCACGCTCATCGCTGGAGCCAGCGGCATTCTCAATCGCGTGGATTATGCGATCTCGCAGCCGGTCGGGGAGCCATCGTCTCTCTCGGTTAACCCGGCTAACTCCGACTCAACCTCCTTCGCGCCGGATTTCCTCAGCGGCGAAACCGGTTCGTATGCCGAAGCGACCATTCACCCGTTCAGCCGCTGGAGCGTCAGCGCCGGTGGCCGGGTTCAGACCTTCGCACTCGGCGGACATATGACTGCTACCCCGCGCCTCAGCTCAGCATTGCGACTGTCCCAACACACGGGGCTGCACGCGGCCTTCGGGGAATATGCCCAAATGCCCCCCTCCGTGTACATCACGTCCTGGCCCCAGAATTACTCGCTGCCCCCCATTCGGGTCCGCCATATTGTCGCCGGCTCCGACCTCTATACGGGATCGCGGGGAAGAATTGGCATCGAAGGCTACCAAAAGAACTACTCGGATTACCCCGTGTCCACGGAATATCCCACCATCTCGTTGGCCAACACCGTTGACACTCTGGGAGCGCAATTTCTCTGGATTCCACTCACCAGCCAGGGAACCGGAGTGAGCCGGGGCGTTGAGTTGTTCGGCGAAACTCGCCTGGGCTCGCACATCGTTGGCCAAGCCAACGTCGCTTATGCCCGAGCGGAGTTCGCGGCCCTGGACGGAGTTCTGCGGCCCGGGAACTTCGATTATCCGATTGTTGCCAACGCCTCTGGCAGCTATCGGTCGGCCAAACACTATGAGGCCAGCGGGCGTTACGAATATACGACCGGGCGGCCTTATACTCCGTTTCTCAATGACGCATCACTCGCTCAGAACCGTCCCATCTACGACCTCTCGCAAGTAAACGCTCTGCGCGGGCCGTTCTATTCCCGGCTGGATTTCGAAACGGATCGGAGCTTCTATATCGGGGATCGTAAGCTTGTCCTTTATGGCGGACTCGATAACGCATTCAACAGGACAAACTTTTTAGGCTATTACTGGATGCCGCGGATCGGCGCGTACTGGCAATGCGGTGGGAACGTCGAAAACTGCATCAGCGAACAACATGAAATGGTGAGGTTCCCGGACTTCGGCGTCCGATATATCTTCTGACCCGCCACTGAGAAATCCGGGGGCAGCGTCTCTTCCCCTTAAACATCAGATTGCTGCCGGGCTGCAGAGAAGCAGACTGGCACGCTCCTGTCGGCCATCGAGTTCGTGCTGATCGCGAATGCACTCGCCGACGGACGGATTCGTCCACGGAAGTCCTTGTCGCCACTCATCCACGAGGCAGGTGGCCGGCGATTTGAAGGATGCGCCTGGGTCTTAGTCGAGTTCGCGGAGGCGGCGGGTTACTTCCTGGTTTTCGCGGGTTAGGCGTAGGGCTTCGTCGGGGTTGGCGGCTCGTTCGGCTTGTTCGATGGCGGCGCGGAGGCGGCGCTGCTCCTGTTCCAGGGCAGTGCGGCGAATGGCGAGGACGGCTTCTTCTACTGCGTCGGGTTCGGGCTCTGCGTCGTGAATCGAGATGAAGAGGGCGGCGAGGAGGCGGCGGTGGTCTTCGTTGGCGAGGGCGCTGATGGGGTCGGCGCCGTCGGGGCGGTTGCGGAGCTGGTCGGCTATTTCGCGGACATCGGAACGGATGGCGGCAAACTCGCTCTGGTGCTGGTGCCATGCTCCTTCAGCTACGAGATAGGCTTCGGTTGAGCGCGGGGCGGAGAAGGCCTGGAGGAGGATCTGCTCGGCGCGGGTGAGGGGATGGGCTTGGGGGCCGATGGAGTCGCGGCGGCGGGCGGCGGCGTCCTTGAGCTCGGCGCGGACGAGGGCGGAGTCGATGCCGAGGGCCTGGGCGGCGTCGTTGGCGAAGGCGTCGCGAGCGATGCGGCTGGGCATGCGGCGGATGTGGGGGAGGAGGAAGTTGAGGGCTTCGGTTTTGGATTTTGGGTCGCGGGAGGGGAAGAGCTGGCGGGCGCGCTCGACTAAGTAGTCCTGGTAGGGCGGCGCGGCGCGGAGGGCTTCGGCGTAGGCGCGGGCTCCGCGATCGCGGATGAAGCGGTCGGGGTCGAGGCCGGCGGGGAGGGTGAGGACGCGGACTTCGAAGGCTTCTTCAGTGAGGAGGGCGATGGATTTTTCGGCGGCGTTGGCGCCGGCGGTGTCGGGGTCGAAGTTGACGATGACGCGGGTGGCGTAGCGGCGGAGGAGGCGGACCTGCGATTCGGTGAATGCGGTGCCGCTGGTGGCGAGGACGTTGGGGATGCCGGCGAGGTAGACGGAGATGCAGTCCATCTGGCCTTCGACGAGGATTGCGCCGCCGTCGCCGCGGATGGCCTGGCGGGCTTTGTCGAGGTTGAAGAGGGTGTGGCTCTTTGAGTAGAGGGGCGTTTCGGGTGAGTTGATGTATTTGGCGCCGGCTTTTTCACCTGTGTCGAGTGTGCGGGCGGTGAAGGCGATGATGCGGCCGGATTCGTTGGCGATGGGGAAGATGACGCGCTTGCGGAAGCGGTCGTAGAGAGGGCCGGGGGAGCCGTCTTCCTGGTCTTTCGAGGAGAAGAGGCCGGATTGGCGGAGGGTTTCCTGGTCGGCGAGGGGTTCGAGGCGCTGGCGGAGGGCGTGGAAATTGTCGGGGGCGTAGCCGATGCGGAATTTGGCTATGCCGTCGGCGCTGAGGCCGCGGCCGGTGAGGTATTCGCGAGCTGAGGCGCCTTCGGGGGAGCGGAGCTGCTCTTCAAACCAGGCGGTGCCGGCTTCGTGGAGGTCGAGGAGTTTGGCGCGCTGGCGGTGTTCGGCGGCTTCTTCAGGGGAGGCGAAGTCGCGCTTGGGGAGGGGGATGCCGCATTTTTGAGCGACGGCGCGGACGGCTTCGGGGAAGCTGAGGTTCTCGATTTTCTGGATGAAGTTGAAGACGTCTCCATGCTCGTGGCAGCCGAAGCAGTAGTAGTGCTGGCGGCCGACGTGGACGCTGAAGGAGGGAGTTTTTTCTTTGTGGAAGGGGCAGAGGCCGCTGTAGTTTTGGGCGCCGGATTTTTTGAGGCGGACGTAGTCGTTGATGATTTTTACTATGTCGGCTTGTTGTTTTACTTGCTGGGCGAAGTCGGGGGGCATGGGTTTTTGGAGTTAGGTAACAGGGTACAGCGGGGAGTTGGCGGCGTTGAGGGTTGGCTGGGAGTTTTCAGAATGGGTCGGGGTGGTACTGACGGGGTGAGCTTGGGTCAAATTGCATTGACGGTTGGGCGGCTGGGGAGTTTGCTTCTTGCTATGGGGTGAACCTGGCTGGGTCCATCGGGGTTGGGGCGCTGCGGAGTACTACTGTTTTCTCGGACAGATGACATTCCGCTGACAAGTGAACCCTGGAGGCTCTGTTAGACAGAGGTTGGTCGAAACGGGAAGGTGCGCGCTGAGACGGTCCCTATGCTGGAATCGAGTCTCGATGAAGATTTTCGGGGCCATCGCCTGGCTCATCTTGTGCGGTTCAGCCGCTGCGCACGCCGATCTTCCGGCCGCTGACTGTGGAACAGCGGGGGAGGTTTTTCAGCGGTATCTCGATGCGCTGGGCGGAGCGGCGGCGATCGCGCATGCGCAATCGCTGCTGATCGAGGCGAAGGAAACCGAGCCGCACACCTTCCATCCGCAGTCGATGGCGCACCAGCGTTTCCGTTTCGAGTGGGAGTCTCAGAACCGCATCCTGGTGAAGCGCCAGTACCTGCTGAGCACGGCGACGGTGATCTACGACGGCGTGGCCTGGAGCCTCTACAACGGACGCGTCTCGCATAACGAGGATGCGACGCCGGAGTTGCGGCGCAAGCTGATGGCGCTGCCGTATAACGATTCTCCCGAGTTTCAGGAATTTCGGATGGTGGCGGATCCGATGCTGCTGACGCGGGCGAGGGAACTATACCGAGCGCTGGAGGTTGCGCCGAGCGCGCCGGGGCAGTGCGTGCTGCAGGCGCGGGGGACGAGTGAATGGAATGGGGAGCGGCGCGATTATCTGGTGTTCGACGCGAAGACGGGTTTGCTGCGGTCATGGCGGATTCAGGCGGGGCAGCCGGGGCAGGAGAAGTACTTCGAGTTTCTGTTTGGGGATTATCGGCAGGCCGGGCCGGTGCTGATTCCGTACTCGGTGGACTACGATTTTTACCAGGCCTCGTTTCGGCTGACGAAGGTGGTGGTGAATCCGACGTTTGCGGATGCGGACTTTATGGCCAGGCCGTAGGCCCGGGGCGCCGATGGGTACGCTGCAGACCGCAATCCGGGAAGGCCGGGGTTCGCGCGCGGGCGATTCCGGAACCCAGTGGGACAATGGGACCGCAACAGATGCAGCAAAGTGCGGAGAGACGATGCGAACAGCTGCGCTGGTTCTTCTGACAATCACCTCGCTGGTCCCGATTGCACGGGCCCAGTCGAGCTTCCACGTGGGGGTGGCGAACCGGACGTTTCTGGGCAGAGACGCTTCGTACGATTGGCGGGGAGCGAAGACACACGCGCTGGTGACCACGATCTGGTATCCGGCTGACGCGGGGGCTGTGGAGACAGAGCAGGGGGTGGGGGATCCGGCGCATCCTTTTGCGAGCGCGGGGCGGGCGGCTCGGGATGCGGGGCTGGCGAGCGCGCCGGCGAAGTTCTCGCTGATTTTGCTGTCGCATGGGACGGGCGGGTCGGCGCTGATGATGGCTTGGCTGGGGACGGAGCTGGCGGCGCATGGGTACATCGCGGTGGCGGTGAATCATCCTGGGAATAACGCGGTGGATGGGTATACGGTGCAGGGGTTCACGCTGGGGTGGGAGCGGGCGGTGGACCTGAGCCGGGTGCTGGATGGGATGCTGGCGGACGAGCGGTTTGGGCCGCGGATCGATGCGGGGCGGGTGGGGGCGGCGGGGTTTTCGCTGGGCGGGTACACGATGATGGTGCTGGCTGGAGCAGTGGCGGTGCCGTTCGATCTCGAAAAGCTGGAACAGGAATGCGTCGAGGGGAAGGTCTGGGATCTGATGTGCTATTCGCCTCCGGAATTTCCAGGGTTGACGGCCAAGGCGATTGCTTTGGCTAAGACGGATGCGGGGTATCGAGCGGCTTTGCAGGAGTCGGCGGTGTCGCATGGGGATGCTCGGGTGCGGGCGGTGTTTGCGATTGCGCCTGTCGATATTCGGCTGACGGCGGAGAGCCTGGGACGAATTTCGATACCGGTAGAGATTGTGGCCGGGGCTGGCGATCCGATTGTGGCGCCGAAGGCGAATGCGGAGGTGCTGGCGCGGGAAATTCCTGGTGCGAAGCTGACGATTTATCCGGGTGGTGTGGGGCACTACACGTTTCTGGATACGTGCGGCGCGCTGGGGCGGCAGGAGTCGGCGGGTTTCTGCGTGGACGCGGCGGGGGTGGATCGGGATGCGATTCACGTCGAGGCGGCGCGACAGGCGATAACGTTCTTCGGGGAGAGTCTGCGTTGAGGTAAGGCATCTTTCGAAGTTTTGGTCAAGAGTATTGCCCCTGGGCGCGACGGTTCAGGTGCGAAATGGGACGAACGGCTGGCTTTTTTCGAAATGGCGCTGGGGGCGGTACTGATGTGCTGAAGCATAGATCGAATTGCGTTGACGGTCGGGTAGGCAGGGGAGTTTGCTTCTTGCTATGGGGTGAACCTGGCTTTGAGGGGTCTTGGGGTGCGGGGCTACTTAGTAACCGGGGGCAGGCGCGAGTAGGGCAGGCGGTGAGGAGTGCCTAGAAAGTTCTTCAGCCGGATCAATGAATTATCGGATTCGCGTGAGACTTTCTAAGATCGCGCAGCATTGCTGTAATGCGTGGGTCGAGTCTTTCGCGGGGAAGTCGCGGACGCGAACTGTTTGCGGTTGGCATCGCAGCAATAAGAATCCCCTCAAGCTCGTCACGTTGGTCAGGGTCTTCAACCACAAAAAACGAAAAGAAGTTCCAGAGGTTGTAATGGCGGCTCCGGGGATTCCACGCGTGTTGCCACAGCCGACTGCGCATTTTGGTCGCCTTCCCTATGTAGTAGGGAACACCATCTCTGTAGAGGATGTATATGCCAGACTTCTTCAAAATATCTAGGTGCTGCGCCAGCGTGCGCTGACGACCTTCGCCTTTGACGACACGATCAAATACTTCCCTTGGCCACATGCGGGCATAGCTGCTGACGACGGCTGGAAATTTAGAGGTCATTTACTCCATCCCTCTCTTGCGCTACGTTGTGATCTTCCGACGCGCAAGGAATTCATCTCTTGCTTTCTTCTGTGCAGCGGGAATTACGAATAATTCGCTGACAATTTCCATGAATATGTTCCGGAGGTCGTTTGCATCCTCGGCAGTAAAATCAAGCAGATCTGGATCAGAGTCAGGATGGGCGCCTTGATTTCCCGCCTCTTTTACTATGTAACCCACTTCAGCAAAGCTATCCTTTATTACTCCCCCATTGAATGACTTACCTACAGCTTCCTTCAGTTCCTTGCCCAGATTGCCCGGTTTGACCTTTAATAGGTCCCTTGAACTGCCCGCCTGAACATAGCGGCGGCAGCTATGTTGGCATTTGCGTCCATTGCTCGAATCGCCTGTTTGTAGGCAATGCGAAGGGAAGCAGGTTCAACCGGCAACTCTTCAATGTCTTCAATGCCTTCGTTTGGCAGCGACGTTACCTTGAAATAATGAGTGTGATACTTATTGCCATGTAGAATAGCGATTTCGACCAGAACCCATTGTTTGAAGGTCTCGCAGACCGGACAACGAAAAGTGTAGATAACTGGGGCGTGACCATCTTTGTCAAAGTCCAAGCCGCCGTATGTGTCAACTGTGTTGCCAGAAAGCTGACGCCGCACGACCTGAAAGCCGCGCACTACCCTGCATGAGGAGCAACGTAAATCCCAATGATCTTTAGTAATCCGTGAGTCTGTTACCTCTGGATAAGTCTCCATTACGTATGCTTGTAGTTCTTCTGCATCTTTGAACATTGGGCTCTCCTAACGGAACCCCGAATATTATATCTGCTTCGAAAAACGTGCGTCGCACTTGAAAAGTGCTACCGCGACGCTGAATGGAGGACTCGCTGCACCTCCACACGAATCGTGCACCTGGCCCAGCCTTTGACGACAAGGTCGTAGGAAATCTGAATTGCCATAACGTGTGACGAAAATAGGGGTCGGCTTTCGGTTTCCGGAAGGGACTCGGACTGTGAGGCGGCGGCGGGGGATGAAACACCTGTTGATTTTGCGTTCGGACCAGCGGGCGATCCGGTTTTTTCCGAGAGGACTGTGCTTTTCCAGAATGGGTCAGGGCGGTACTGACGGCTAAGCTGGGGATCAAATTTCGTTGACGGTCGGGTGGGCAGGGGAGTTTGCTTCTTGCTATGGGGTGAACCTGGCTTCTCTGGGTTTTGGTTTGGTTTAGGTGTCCTTTTCAGAATGGTGCGGAGCCGGTACTTCAGGGTGAGCCCGGAAGGGAATCACGTTGACGGTCGGGTAGG
>PMSS01000274.1 GCA_003167515.1 Acidobacterium sp.
AGGCAACCTCATTCTCAAGCGTACCGATCGGCTCGATCTTGATGCGGATCCGGTCGCCGCTCGCCAAAGTAAACGAGCTAGGCGGCACGATACCCGTTCCTGTCATCAGAAAACAACCGCTTGGGAATGAGTTGTCGCGGAGCAGATACTCGACGAGTATTTTGGGTTCGCGCTTCAACTCCGCCAGTGCCACCGAGCCCGAGAATTCCACTCGGCCCTGTCGATCGATCTCCAGTTGGATTTCGGTTGAATGCGGCAACGGGCCGGAATTCACCAGTACACAAGGCCCCAGCGCACAGCTCCCCTCGTAAACCTTGGCCTGCGGAAGGTAGAGCGGATTCTCGCCTTCAATGTCGCGCGAGCTCATGTCGTTGCCGATGGTGTAGCCGACGATGTTTCCTTTGGAGCTGATCACCAGCACGAGCTCGGGCTCGGGGACCGACCATGTGGCGTCGCGACGAATGGCCACGGGTGCGTTGGGTCCGACGACTTTTGCGGGCATGCATTTGAAGAAGAGCTCGGGGCGCTCGGCGCTGTAGACGCGGTCGTAGAAGGTGCTGGCCTGCTCCGACTCCTCCATGCGCGCGACGCGGCTGCGGAAGTAGGTGACGCCCGCTGCCCACACTTCCTGGCTCTCGATTGGGGCGCGGAGCTTCGTCTGATCCAAGCTGACGGGCGACGATCCGGCGCGGGTTCGCGCTTCGAGAAACGAGCGAACGTCGGGCTGGGCGAGCAGCTTGTCCAGCGAGTCTTCGAGGACAAATATTTTCCCGTTCTGTTCGACCACCCACCCATCAGTCAACCGATAGAGAATCACCTTTGCTCCTTCACTGCGGGTTCCTTCAATGCGGGCAGTTGCGCTGCGTCGCGCTCAAGGGTGTAGTCCGCAAGCCGCGCGGTAATCGCATCGACATCGTAAACACAACCGCCCCAAATGCCGCCACTGGCTTCGACCAGAGCGGCCCACAGGCGTGTGTCCTGAGGCAGGCCGGGATGCGGGCGCAGGTCGTCTCTTTGTGCCCGGGCTAACAGGTGTCGCGTACCTTCTGCCGGGGAAAAAACTTCGCCGTGCTCGCCCACAAGATCGACCGTGGCGACCAGCTGGCCGCGATCGATCCGAATCTGAATCAGATCGCCCTCCTGAATCTTGCCGATTGGTCCGCCCGCGAGCGCTTCCGGCGAAATGTGGCCGATGCATGGGCCGGTCGACACGCCGCTGAAACGCCCGTCGGTCAGCAGCGCCACGTGGCGGCAATGGGGCAAGGCCTTCAGCGCGGCGGTGATCTGATAAATCTCCTGCATGCCCGCGCCCTTTGGGCCGCAGCAGATCAGCACCATCACATCGCCGGCCCCGATTTGTCCCTGGCGAATCGCGTCGATGGCGTCGCTCTCAGCTGTGAACACACGCGCCGGGCCGCGATGGAAAAAGACCCCGTCCTCGCCGATCAGGCTCGGATCGATTGCCGTGCTCTTGACCACCGAACCCTCAGGGGCGAGGTTGCCGGTGGGAAAACACACCGTCGACGTCAGGCCTGTGGCTCGCGCGCGGTCTGGCGAGAAGATCACATCCTCGGGATCGATCCCGTCGCGATCTTTCACGTTTGCACGGAGCGCGCGCCTCCGCTCGCTCTGCTCCCACCAGTCGAGACACTCGCCGAGGGTCACACCCGCCGCCGTCATCACCTTCGTGCTCAGAAGTCCTGCCGCGCGAAGATGGAGCATCACCTCCGGCACACCGCCGGCAAGGAAAACCTGGACCGTCGCGAAATTCCTCGGGCCGTTCGGCAGCGCGTCCACCAGGCGTGGGACTTCGCGGTTCACGCGCATCCAGTCGGCAACATCGGGCCGCGTGCGTCCAGCCGCGTGCGCGATGGCAGGCAGATGGATCAGCAGATTCGTCGATCCTCCAAACGCGGCGTAGACCACCATCGCATTCTCAAATGCAGCCTGGGTCAGGATATCCCTCGTACCGATCTGTAATGCGCGCAGCCGCAGCAGCGCAGCTGCGGATCGCTTCGCTGCATCGAGCCACACCGGCTGCCCCGAGGGGGCAAGAGCGGTATGAGGCAAGGCCAGGCCCAGGGCCTCCGCAACCACCTGCGAGGTCGCAGCCGTTCCCAGAAACTGACAGCCGCCTCCGGGCGTGGCGCATGCGCGGCAGCCGACATCGGCCGCGTACTCCAGCGTGATCTGGCCCTGCGCAAAGCGCGCGCCGATGGTCTGAATCTTGCCAGCATCCTCACCGTTCTCCGGCAGAAGAGTCACACCGCCGGGAATCAGCACTGACGGCAGCGCGCCCGACGAAGCGAGGGCCATCAGCATCGCGGGCAATCCCTTGTCGCAGGTTGCAACGCCCAGGACGCCGGCGCGCGTGGGCAACGAACGCATGAGCCTGCGCAGGACAATCGCCGCATCGTTACGGAACGGCAGCGAATCGAGCATGCCCGTCGTGCCTTGTGTGCGCCCATCGCACGGATCGGTGCAGGCTCCGGCAAAAGGCACGGCGTCGAGCGCCTTCAGTTTGTGCGCTGCCTCGGCCACCAGCAGCCCCACTTCCCAATGCCCGGTGTGGAAGCCAAGCGCGATCGGCGAGCCATCCGGCGCGCGCAATCCACCATGCGTACTGAGGATGAGCACCTCCGGCCCACCGAGGCGCGCCGGATCCCAGCCCATCCCGGCATTCATGGTCAGACCGAACAAATTTCCGGAGGGTTGGGTCAGCAGCATCTCGGGAGTCAGCGGCAACACGCCGGCGGGCCCGCGCGCGTGGGTGGCAACGCCGCGCAGGTCCAGATCTGGTGACTCCAGCACTTCACCGACTGTAATTGTCTTCATAAGCCGCTAACCTGCCTGCGCATTTGCGACCGCTACGTCTCTGCGCGCAGCGCGCTCGCCGGGACGGCCGCCCCCGGCTTCATGCCCAGCAACAACGCTCCCGCCAGAATAAGCGACAGCGACATGAGCAGAAAGCCCGCGGCCGAGCTGCCGGTAAAGGTCTGCAGTACGCCGACGAAGTATGTCCCGAAAAATCCACCGAGCGCGCCGCAACAATTGATGAGCGCAAATGTTTCGCCAGCCACATTTCGCGGCAGCAGCTCCGGGACCATCGCCCAAAACGGCCCATACGGCGCATACATGCAACTGCCTGCCACGATGAGGCAAGCGTACGCCCACCAAAACGAGTGTTCCACGCTGAAGTACGACCCCCCCAGGGCCACACCAGCTACCATCAGAATCGGCCAGACAAATTTACGACGCCGGATCGTGCGATCAGAGAAATGCGAGACCGTCAGCATCAGAACGACGCCCGCCAGATAAGGCGCGGATGCCAGCAAGCCCGTCCTGCCCATCTCCGCACGGGTTGCGTTGCGAATGACCACCGGCAGCCACAGCACAAAGCCGTAAATGCCGAGGCTCCAGAAGAAATAATTGATACACAGCCACACAACGTTGCGCTGTCTGAACGCGGTTCGGAGGTTCGCGATCCGTGGCAGGTGCTGCTGCTCCCGATCGAGCGCGACCTCCAGCTCCGCGCGCGCCGCTGCGCTCATCCAGGGCGCATCCGCTGGCTTATCGCGCATGAGTCCAAGCCAGAAACCGCCCCAGACCACGGCTACGAGCCCCTCAACGATGAAGGCCTGCTGCCATCCCCGCGCGCGAATTAGGAAGCCGGTTACGGCGGACATCCAGAGCACCGTGACGGGATTCGCCAGGATCATGAGCGCGTTGGCGCGGGAGCGCTCGGTCCGTGTGAACCAACGCGTGAGCAGGATCAGCAACGCAGGAAAGACGAAGCTCTCGGCCACGCCCAGCAGCAGCCGGTCCGCCGCCAACAGCCAGTAGGTCCGAATGACGCCGGTGAGCGCCGCAAATGCGCCCCATGCGACGAGCGCGCCAAAGATGAGCAGCCGCGCACTGTGCCGTTGCACCAGGATCACGCCCGGAATCTGCGGTAGACAATAACCCAGGAAGAAAAGCGCGCCCAGCAGCGAGGACTGGTATCCGGTGATGTGCAGCGTCTGCGCCAGGCCTGCCGCTGCGCCAAATCCGTAATTGGTGCGATCCAGATACGCGAGACTGTAGGTGATGAAGACCGCCGGCAGGACGCGCGTCCATCGCTTGCGGAGATCGGGTTCGCTGAGATTCATCGCGTCCTTTGCACGGCCAGGCGGAAGGGTTCGGGGCGATCCAGTAGATCACACTGGCGGCATCGCTGGCTCCGCCCGGTGAGGCAGGTCTGAGAATTCGGCGGAGCTATTATCGATACGCATGTCATCCGCCGGACCATACGCCACATATCCGAGCCTGAGAGATCGTGTTGTGGTCGTGACCGGCGGCGCCAGCGGAATTGGCGAGGCCATTGTCGAGGCTTTCGCTGCAAACGGATCGAGGGTTGCTTTTCTCGATATGCAGGCCGACGCCGGTCAGCGGCTCGTCGCGCGTCTCGAAGCGGTTGGAGCGCTTCCACCGCTTTTTCTGGCCTGCGATCTCACCGACATTGCCGCGTTGCAATCTGCCCTGCGCTCTATCCATGAGCGATTCGGGGCAGTCGACGTTCTCGTCAACAACGCGGGTGACGACACGCGCCACTCCGTCGCGGAAGTCACGCCTGAGTCGTGGGACCGTGGGATCGCCGTCAACCTGAGGCATCAATTCTTCATGGCCCAGGGGGTTATTCAAGGCATGCAGAAGGCGGGCCGAGGCTCGATCATCAATATGAGTTCTATCGGCTGGGTCATTCCCTCGACCAGGCTGCCTGTCTATGTGACGGCGAAGGCAGCCGTCGTCGGCATGACGCGCACGCTGGCCCACGAACTGGGCCCGTTCAACATCCGGGTCAACTGCGTTATGCCGGGCGCGATCCGCACCGAGCGGCAGCGTCGGCTGTGGTTCACACCGGAATACGAGGCGGAAATCCTCGCGGCACAGGCTCTCAAGCGGCTCATCCTGCCCGAAGAAGTGGCGCGTCTGGTTCTCTTTCTCGCCGCCGATGACAGCGCTGCCATCACCAGCCAGAGCTGCGTCATCGACGGCGGGTGGGTGTGATTTTGTTCTAGTCCTCGTCCCCTTCGTCCGGCATGTCGCTCGGCGTTTTGTGCAGATCGATGCGCGCATGATGTGCGGCTTCGAGCACGTGGTTCAAGGCCGGCAGTTGCTTCTCCCGGAAATCCTCCCACGCCGGCAGCACTTCCTTCAGCTCACCCTGAGCATCGGTTGCGGCGGCCAGCAGCGCTTCGGTAGGAACACCATCGGCCTGTTCCAGTTCCCCGTAGAGCTGGCCCACTTCGCCATTGACGGCGTCGATGCCCGGCTTATGCTTCGCGGGATCGCCGGTGAGTATGGCCTTCAACGCATCGCTGAATGGCGCCAGCTGCACCGATAACGAGGCATTCTTCGGCGCCGCAATCTGTTCGGCGACCGCGTGCGCCGCCAGATCGGCCTTCGCCACTGAGTCCAGCGCTTCGGCCATCGTCATCTGTGCCGAGTGCAACGACTCGAGATCTGCGGGAGCGGTATGGACTCTGGGGTCAAGCTTCACGGTTACGGTTTGCGATTCGCTCTTTCCATCGACCGTGAACCGCACCGTGTAATCACCGGGCAGGACCAGCGGTCCCTGGGGTCTGAGCGGCGTTCGATACGGAACCGCAGAGATGGGATAGTCGTAGCGCGTGGCGGTGGGCGTGGTCGAGCGCAGGTCCCACACCCAACGATGCATGCCGGCGGCGACCGGCAGCGGCCCATGCACTAGCGGCCAGTACGGAGGAATGAGATTCTTCTTCATCTCTTCCGGCGTGGGCGTTACCGGATCTTTGCTCGAATAGCTGCGCAGGACCTTGCCATCGCGGTCGAGCACTTCGAGGGTGACTTCGTGAGCGTCGGAGGCGAGGTTGTAGTCGATGATCGCGCCATCGGGCGGATTTTCGCCCATGGGTTCATCGGGAGGCACCGGCGTGTCGGTGTATTCGGCGCTGCGCACTCGCCATGTTGCAGCAGGCTTGAAGAGCATCGCGGTTTTTTCGCCCGCATCCGCGGCCAGCTGCCGCAGCGGGGCCACGTCGTCCAGAATCCAGAACGAGCGGCCGTGCGTGGCGACGATCAGGTCGTCGTCCTTCACAAGCAAGTCGCGCATCGAGGTGTGCGGCAGGTTGTACTGGATCGGACGCCAGTGCGCGCCCTCATCGAACGACGCCCACGCGGCGCGCTCGGTGGCCGCGTAGAGCAGACCAGGCTGCATTGGATCCGCACGCACAGCATCGACGGGAGCGTCATCGGGCAGCCCCGCGCCGATCGACTGCCAGGTCTTTCCTCCATCGTGGGTGCGGAACGCATAGGGATGCTGATCGTCGATGCGCAAGCGATTCACGGCCACGTAGGCGGTGTCGTCGTCGAAGCGCGACGCGTCGATCTGGGCGATCTTGCTCCACGCGGAAAGGCCCGGCGGCGTTACGTTGGACCAATTCGTTCCACCGTCGCGCGTGATCCAGACGAGGCCATCGTCGGTGCCGGCCCAGATCGTCTGCGTTGTCTTGTACGACGCGGCTACCGAGTAGATGACGCCGCGCCGCTGGGCCTGCTGCTCCGGCGTCAGCGGCGGCAGCGACTCCGGCTGGCCGCTTTTTTCCTGGCTCAGGTCGGGACTGATGGTCTGCCAGGTGTGGCCGTAATTGCTGGTCTTGAAGAGATGATTGGAGGCGTAATACATCGTGTGCGGGTCTACGGGAGAGAAGAGGATCGGCTCCGAGCGGTCGGCTCGAAAATCGCGCTTTCTCGCCGGCAGCGGCGTCACATTCTGCACCTCGCCGGTGATGCTGTTGTAGCGCGAGACTTCGGTGCGGCCCGCTCCGTAGATGATTTCCGGATGCAGCGGGTCGGGCGCGGCGTAGCCGTACTCGATGATCCCTGCCGGATGCCATTCGCGGTAACTGATGTAGCCGTCGTTGCCGCGGGTCGAAGTGCAGACGGAGCCGCTCTCCTGCTGGCCCGCGCATACGAGGTACGGAAATGTATCAGTCGCTGCGACGTGATACAGCTGCGCGGTCGGCTGGTTATACCAGGAGCCCCAGCTTTCGCCTCCGTTGACGGTGATCACTGCTCCCTGGTCGCTCACGAGCAGCAGAATCCGCGGATTCAGCGGATTGATCCACATGTTCTGATAGTCATCGCCGCCGGGCGCTCCGCGCAGGCTGATCCAGGTTTTGCCGCCGTCGGTCGAGCGACAAGTAACAAGGCTGGTTACATATAGCGTGTCCGGGTTCTTTGGATCGACAACCGGGACGGACAAATCGCCGCCGCCGATCTTCATGGCGGGCCGTGGATCATCGGTGATCTTCTGCCAGCTCGCTCCAGCGTCGTCGGAGCGATAGACGCCCAACCCTCTGCTCGATGCGTAAGCGCTCTCCGTTTTCGTCTGCAACGTCGCGTACAAACGCTGCGGATCGCTTGCGGCGATGGCCACGTTGATCTGCACCAGTTCGTCGGGAAGGCCTTTCGTCAGTTGTTTCCAGGTGTCGCCGCCATCGATGGACTTGAACAATCCGCCATGCGTGCCCGAATATTGGTTCGCGTCCTCCCACGGCCCCAGGGTGTCCTCCCAAAGCGAGGCGTAGACGATGCGCGGATTCTTCGGATCGAGGATGACATCCGATCCGCCGGTGCGGTCGTCTTTATACAGAACTTTCTTCCAGGTCTTGCCGCCATCGTCGGAGCGAAAGATGCCGCGCTCCTCATTCGGTCCATAGGGATGGCCGAGAACGGCGGCAAACAGGCGGTTGGGATTGGTGGGATCGACAACGAGCGCGGGAATCTGCTCGCCTCGCTGCAGGCCGAGATGTGCCCAGGTTTTGCCTGCATCGGCGGAGCGGTAGATCCCATCGCCGATCGAGAGATCGGGCCGATGCAGGCCCTCACCACTGGCAACGTAAACGATGTTGCTGTCCGATGGGGCGACGGCAATCGCTCCCACTGACTGTGTGTCCTGAGCATCGAAGATTGGATTCCAGGTGCGACCATAGTCGGTCGACTTCCACACCCCACCGTTGACCTGGCCGATATAGAAGACGTTCGGCTGATCCGGCACCCCGGCGACGGCGCGGGTACGGCCTCCGCGAAAGGGCCCGATCATGCGCCAGCGCATATCCGGCATGGGGCTGGTCTGCTGCGCGATGAGAGACGAACCCGGCAGAATCGCCGCGCTGACGGCGGCTGCAATCAAGATGAGCTTCGAAGCTGAAAACCTGGACATGATGAGCTTCGGTTCCTTTCAAAATCGGTGCACAGTACCGGGCACATTATAGGGGCTCAGTACCGGGCCATTGTAACCGCGCCGCAACTTCGGCATGGGTTCGGAAACCGATTTGAGCGGCCCGGAGCTTGCGTAATTTGCCGATTCGCCGTCACAATCGATTCACCCATGAAACTCTGCCGCCGTCAAAGCCTGAGCCAACCGGCTCTTTTGCTCTCTCTGATTCTCCCGTTCTGCGCAGCATCTCTCGCTCAAACCCAGCTCTCGCCGCAGCTCTTCAGCGGGCTACGCTGGCGTCTCGTCGGGCCCTTCCGCGCCGGCCGCGTGGTCGCGGTCAGCGGCGTTCCGGGTAGCGATACGACGTATTATTTCGGTGGAGTCGACGGCGGCGTGTGGAAGACCACTGACGCCGGCACCGTGTGGCAGCCCATCTTCGATCAGCAGCCCGTCGCGTCGATCGGGGCGCTGGCCGTTGCGCCCTCCGATCCCAATGTGATCTACGCAGGCACCGGCGAATCCGACATCCGCTCGAACCTTGCCTCCGGCGACGGCATGTATCGGAGCGACGACGCGGGTGCAACCTGGAAACACATCGGGCTCGAAGATTCGCGGCAGATCAGCCGCGTCCTGGTCGATCCTTCCGATCCGCGGACCGTTTATGTGGGCGCTCTCGGACACGCGTATGGTCCCAATGACGAGCGTGGGGTCTACAAATCGACGGACGGCGGGGAACACTGGCAGCGGGTCCTCGACAAGGGCCCGAGCGTTGGTATCGCCGATGTCGCAATGGCTACGAGCCAGCCGCAGATTCTTTTCGCGACAACGTGGAACGCGCATCGGCCACCGTGGAGCACCTATGCGCCGCTCGAAGGCGCAGGCAACGCGCTTTACCGGACTACCGATGGAGGCTCCCAGTGGACGCAAATGTCCGGCCATGGTCTGCCCGATGCAACTTGGGGACGCACCGGAATCGCTGTGAGTGCGGACGGTCGGCGCGTCTACGTGACCATCGACTGCAAGGGCCACGACGGGCTTTATCGATCGGACGACGGCGGCGACTCGTGGACGCTGGCCAGCTCGGACGCGCGGCTCGTCAGCCGGGCGTGGTACTTCAACTCCATCACTATCGATCCGGAGGACGACGATGTTGTTTACTTCCCCAACGTTGCGCTTTACCGCACCAACGATGGCGGGAAAACCATTGAGGTCGTACGCGGCGCTCCCGGCGGGGATGACTACCACCAGGTTTGGGTTGATCCGAAGGACTCGAATCACATCGTGCTCGGCGTCGATCAGGGTGCGAGCGTGAGTCTCGATCGGGGCAAGACCTGGACTACGTGGTACAACCAGGCGACTGCGCAGCTGTATCACGTCACCACCGATCACAAATTTCCTTACACCATCTTTGGCGCACAGCAGGACTCGGGCGCGATCGCCGTCCACAGCCGTTCCGACCACCAGCACATCGATGCGCGCGACTGGTTTCTGCCCGGGGGCAGCGAGAGCGGCTACATCGCCATCGATCCCAAAGACGAAAACATCGTCTATCTTTCCGGCACCTATGGCGACGTGGAGCGCCACGATTTACGCACTTCATTCAGCCAGAATGTCACGCCCTGGCCGCTGGGCGGCTTCGACATGGAGATCAACAAGCGCCGCTATCGCGATCCCTGGACGCCGGTGCTTGTCTTCTCACCGGCGGACAAAACGTCGCTCTATCTGGGAACGCAATATGTGATGAAGACGACCGACGGCGGTCTGCACTGGTCGCAGATTAGCCCCGACCTCACCGGATCGGTGAAGGGCGCGAGCAACGACGGCCCGACGACTCCCGACAACGCGGAGCAGCGCGGCTACGGGGTTGTGTACACGATTGCGCCGTCTCCACTGCGCGCCGATGAAATCTGGGCGGGCAGCGACACCGGGCGCATTCACATCACTACGGACGGCGGCAAAACCTGGCGCGATGTCACGCCGCCTGAACTGACTCCGTGGAGCAAAATTTCGCTGATCGAGGCTTCCCACTTTGATCCCGGCACATCGTATGCGGCCGTCGATCGCCATCGTCTCGATGATCAGACGCCGTTCCTCTACATCACCCACGACTACGGCAAGACGTGGAAGCTCTCGGTCGACGGCATCGCGCCGCACCATTTCGTCGGCGCCGTGCGCGAAGATACCGAGCAGCGGAACCTGCTCTTCGCGGGAACCGAATTTGGGATCTATGCCTCTTTCGACGCGGGCGATCACTGGCAGCCGCTGCAGCTCAACCTGCCTGTCAGCTCGGTTCGCGACATTGATATCAATGGCAGTGACTTAATCGTCGCTACGCACGGCCGCTCGTTTTGGGTTCTGGATGACATCGCTCCGCTGCGCCAGGCGGCTGCTGCGCAAACTGCGAAGGCGTATCTATATGCCCCGCCCACGGCGGTGCGCGTCGATAACGACGGCTTCCTCGGCACCCCGCTGCCTCCCGAAGAGCCGCAGGCGGACAATCCTCCCAATGGGGCGATCATCGACTACTACCTCAGCAACAGCGCGACAAAAGTTACGCTGCAGATTCTCGACGCGCAGGGCCGTGTTCTGCGCCACTTTTCGAGCGCCGAGAAGCAAACCGCCAACCGCCCTCTGCTGCCCATCGCCGAGCGCTGGTTTCCCAAGCCGCAGCTTCTCGAAACCGGCGCGGGCGAGCATCGTTTCGTTTGGGACCTGTCGGAGGGCGGATCGAGCGCCGGACTCGGCGATGACGACTCCGACGACGCCGTCGGCCTGCCTGCGGGACCGCGCGTGGCTCCCGGTACCTACACGTTGCGGCTCTCCGTCGACAGCGCCACAATGGACCGGCCGCTGCGCGTCATCATTGATCCGCGCGCGGCCGCGACAAAGCAGGTACTCGACCAGCAGTACGCCCTGGCCGAGTCCATTTACACGCAGCTGCGGGTAAGCCACAAAGCCATGGCAGAGCTGGAAAGCGTCGCGAGCCAGCTAAAGAAGCTGGACGCCGGGGACAATAATTCGCCGGAGCTGAAAGACGCGGTCCACGGCGCGCAGGGAAAGCTCGAGAAGATTCGGGGCGGTGAGCATGGCGGCGCCGACAAGGCGGAAGAGCCCGGCCTCGCCGAAGTAGCCTCCGGTCTCGCTACGGACCTGCGGATAGTGGGGGGCGACCGCACCGCCCCGGCTGCGGCGCTCGAGATCTTCGCGCAGATGAAGAAGGCTTCACAGGAAGGCATCGACGCCTGGGAACACTTTAAGACCGTCGATCTCGCCGCGCTGAATGCTGCGCTCACCAGCGCTCATCGTGAGCCGCTGCACATCGCCGACATTGAGGAGCAGGTGCACTACGCCATGACGCGCTAGAACTGGTCTCACATATAGT
>PMSS01000496.1 GCA_003167515.1 Acidobacterium sp.
ATATCTGGATTCACTAGGCCTGGATTCGCCCCTGGATTCACTGGATGCGTATTTCGATTCCGGGAACCCACGGCCACGATTGCGGCGCCGGCGAGATCGTCCTCGGCGGTCACGGCTGTCATCTTCGGAGCGTTTCGGAGGCGCGAGGGGTGCGGTTTCAACTGGTTCGACGCTCGATGCAGCATCCGACTCGGTCCGCGCGGCAGGTTCTTCTTCAACACGGGGAACCTCGCGCAAGGTCGCCGGCGGCCGGCTCTCACGCTCCCGGCGCGGTTCATCTCGACGTGAATCATCGCGACGCGGCTCGGGCAGGCCGTCGAAATCCTCTTCAGCTTCTTCGAAAAAGTCCGACACATACAAGAACGTGTCGCGTTCCAGGCCCAGGTCGACAAAGGCGGATTGCATGCCCGGTAAGACCCGTGTTACGCGGCCCTTGTGAATGCTGCCCGCGAGCGAATATTCATTGGCTCGCTGGAAAAACACTTCCACTAGTTGGTCGTCTTCAAGAATGGCCACCTTTGTTTCGTGGCGATTCGATGAGATCACCAGTTCCTTGCTCATGAAAACTCCTTGCTGTTTCATGGGCGAGAACAGCCGATCAAGAGAACGGAGGGACTCTTGCCAAGCCTCGAACCGGGTGATCCAGGGGACCGTTGTCCCGGCCTGCTTGACCTCAAAATCTTTGGGCCTCTCGGAGCGGAGATGCTATTCTCAACACCCTTTGAGGCGCTCGACCAATACACCAGGGAATCCAAGGACTTGGGGACCCGCGGTGAGAAAGATCGAACTTACTTACCCTCAATCTTCTTGAAAGCCGGCCATGTCTCGACCCGCTTTAGTTTACAAACCGCCGGAGCCGCACGTTATTCACCAGCCCCAGCATCAAAAATGCCGCCAAAATATTCGAGCCGCCGTAACTCATCAACGGCAGCGGAATGCCGGTTACCGGCATCCGTCCAACCACCATGCCTACGTTCACCAATACGTGAAACAACAACACCGTTGCGATGCCCATGCAGATATACATGCCGGCCCGATCCGGAGCCGTTTGAGCGTTCTGCACAATCTGCATGAGCAACAGGAAATACAGACCTAACACTACAATTACGCCAACAAAACCGTGCTCCTCCGCGAAAGCTGAAAAAATAAAATCCTTGTGCGGCACCGGCAGGAAGCGGCCCTGCGTTTGGGTGCCCTTGGTAACGCCTCTGCCCCACAGGGCTCCCGAGCCCACCGCGATCTTCGACTGAATCACCTGGTAGCCCGATCCTTTAGGGTCCTGATTCGCATCCAGAAAACTCACCAGCCTGGCTTTTTGATAATCCTTCAACACAAAAAAATATCCGACCGGCATCACCAACGCGACGATCACCAGAATGGCGACCGCATATTGCCATCTCAGCCCGGCGACGAAAACGCCCGCAGCCAGAATCGGAAGATAAGTGAGAGCCGTACCGAGATCGGGCTGGAGCATCACCAGCGCCATCGGCAGGCCCACCAACCCTCCCAGCTTCAGGAGATCGGGCAATTCCAACTGCTCGGTCTTCAGCTCGGTCATGTACCGAGCCACCAACAACACTATTACCAGTTTAACGAATTCCGACACCTGTAAATGTAAACTGGTGGTGCCGATCCAACGCCTGGAATGGAAAGCGGTCATTCCGAAGGCGAAGGTCCCGATCAGGGTAGCCACCGAGAGGCTGTACAGAATGGGAATCTGCCCGAGCAGAGTGTCGTAATCGATCAGCGTGGCAAACCACATGGCGATGAACCCGGCGAGAATCCACACCACCTGCTTCCACCAGGCGCCCGCCCAAGCGGTATCGTGTGTTGCGCTGAAAATCTGCAGCACGCCGAGCGAGCAAATGGCCGAAGCCAGAATCACCATCGGCCAATCGAAATCGCGAAGTGAGCGGTAGCCTTGCATATTAAGGATTCGCAGGCTCCGAAGCAGCGGTAGGAGTGAGAAGCCGCGGGATGCCGGCGATCTGAGGCCGCGGCTCGCCCAGCCTGACCTTTTTGTCGAAGTAGGCTTTCAGGACGTCGCGCACGATGGGCGCTACCCAAGGACCTTCCTCGCCGTTTTCCCACAGCGCTGCCACCACGATCTCCGGATTGTCGCGCGGAGCGAAGCCGACGAACCAGGCGTTGTCCTTGACGGAGTGGGCGTGGCCCATCTTTGCGGCGAGCGCGTTGCTCATAGTCTGGGCGCTGCCGGTTTTGCCGGCGAAGTCGATGCCTTCAAGGTGGGCGCTGGGGTCGGTGCCGATGGGCAGGGTGACCTCGGCCATGGAGTCGGTGATCATCTCCCAGTCGGCGGGAGCGATGGGGAAGTTGACGTCACCGGAGCCGGGGAAGTTGTCAAGAATGGACTGGCGGTAGTCGGCGGGAATTTCGTCGGGGAAGATGACGTGGGGCCGTTTGAGAGCACCGCCGGAGGCGATGCCTGCGATGGCGCGCACCATCTGCACGGGAGTGGCTGCGACTGCGCCCTGGCCGATGCCGACGGAGGTGACCTCGCCAGGGTACCACTTCTGATGGAAGTTTTTCATTTTCCATTCGGCGGAGGGCATGGTGCCGGAGACTTCATCGGGTAGGTCGATGCCGGTTTTGAAGCCGAGGCCGACTTTGTGGGCCCAGAAGGCGATTTTGTCGATGCCGAGGCGCGCGGCGAGCGTGTAGAAGAAGACGTCGCAGGACTGATAGATGGCCTTATTGATGTTGACTGCGCCGTGGCCGCCGTGAACCCAGCAGCGCTGATAGGTTCCGAATAAGTTGACGCCGCCGGCGCAGTGGACATTCATGTCCTGCGCGACGCCTTCTTCGAGGCCGGCGAGGGACATGATGATCTTGAAGGTGGAGCCAGGGGCGAGCTGCGCCTGGATGGCCTTGTCCATCAGGGGATCTTCGGGATCCGTGACGTATTTGTTCCAGTCATCACGCGAGATGCGAACGGCGAACGCATTGGGATCGAACCAGGGGCGGCTGACCAGCGCGAGGACCTCGCCAGTATGCGGGTCAATGGCGATGACGGCGCCGTTGCGGTCGCCGAGCGCGTTTTCGGCGGCGCGCTGGATGTCGAGGTCGATGGTGAGCCTGAGGCTCTGCCCGGGCTTGGCGGGCTCGGTCCCGAGCTTGCCGACTTCGCGGCCGTGGCTGTCGACGACGACGTCCTGGGAGCCGTCGTCGCCGCGGAGAACTGCGTCGTAGGAGGCTTCGACGCCGGAGCGTCCGACGACGTCGCCGGGCTCATACACGGCGTAGTGAGGATCGTTGAGCATCTCTTCGCTGACCTCGCCGACGTAGCCGATGAGGTGGGCGGCGAAGCCGTCTTTGGGGTAGAGGCGGCGCTGCTCCTGGATGGTTTCGAGCTCGGGGAGTTCGTCTTTGTGGGCCTCGATGAACTCGACTTCGTCGGGGGTGATGTCCTGCTTGAGCGGGAGGGGCTGGTATTTCGGGGCGGTGCGATAGCGTTTCAGGATGGCGTCGATCTGGTCGACGGACATGTGCAGACCGCGCGAGATGAGGGGCAGGTCGGAAGCGATGTCGTGGCCCTGCTCGCGCACGAGGAAGCAGGAGACGGAAGGATAGTTATCGACGATGAGGCGGTTGTCGCGATCAAAGAGTTTGCCGCGCGGGGCAAGGATGGGGACTTTGCGGATGCGATTGGCTTCAGCCAGCGCGTGGTAATTTTGGCCGCCGACGACCTGCAGACGCCAGAGTCCCAGAACCAGCACGACCATGATGGCCGCGATGGCGTACTGGATGACGGCGAGCCGGATGGCGGGCAGCTTTTCTTCGCGATTGAACACGGCTGGTGCAACTCCCGCCCGAGGCTTGCGAAAAACGGGCCTTTCTTTTCGGCAAAGTGGTGATATAAGGATAGCGCGAATCGGATCGGCTAAAAGGCGGGTGGCATTTTAGTTGTAGATTCCTGTCTGAGCCGGTACAACGTGAGGATGGCTGGAAGCAAGAAAGCATCAGGCAAGAAAGCGACCCAGGGGCCTGACGGATCGGGCGAGGAGACGAAAGGGGAGTTCCTACCGCCGAGGCCGATCAGCCTGCGGACGCTGGGGGATTACCTGGATCTTTCGCCGGCGACGATTTCGCTGGTGCTGAACAATGCGCCGGGGGTGCGATCGATCCCGCAGGAGACGCGGGACCGGGTGATCGCGGCGGCGAAGAAGTTCGATTACCGGCCCAGTTTTTTTGCGCGATCGCTGCGGCGGCGGCAGAGCTTTTCGGTGGGTGTGCTGGTGCCGGAGCTGAGCGACGGCTACTCGGTGCTGGTGATGAACGGCATTGAGGAAGTGCTGATCGAAGAGGGCTATTTTTATCTGACGGCGAGCCACCGGCGCAAAGCGGACCTGATCGAGGAGTATCCGGGACTGCTGATGGACCGGTCGGTCGAGGGGTTCATCGCGATCGATACGGCGCTGCAGCACAGTTTGCCGCTGCCGGTGGTGGCGGTGGCGGCGCACAAGCCGCTGCCGGGAGTGACGCGGATCGTGCTGGATCACGGGCGGGCGGCAGAGCTGACGCTGCGGCATTTGTATCAGTTGGGGCACCGGCAGATCGCGTTCATGAGAGGGCAGACGTTCAGCTCGGACTCAGATGATCGATGGAAGAGCCTGATGATAGTGGCGAAGGAACTGGGGATTGAAGTGCCGCCGGAGCTGGTGGTGCAGCTGCAGCTGAATTTGTCTTCTCCGGAGCTGGGATATCCGGTGGTGGGGCGGCTGCTGGCGGCTAAGCGGCCGTTTACAGCGCTGGTTTCCTACAACGATATTGCGGCCATTGGGGCGATCCGCGCACTGCGCGATCACGGGTTGCGTGTGCCGGAAGATGTTTCGGTGATCGGGTTCGACGATATTCAGGGGGCGGCGTATCACACGCCGAGCCTGACAACGATCCGGCAGCCGCTGAACAGCATGGGCAACACGGCGGCGCGTATCCTGCTGCAGAGGCTTCGGGGTCTGAAGGATTATCCGGAAGAGGTGCCGGTTGTGCCGGAGCTGATCATCCGGGAGTCGACGCTGCCTCCGAACCCGGCGCGGATGAAGAGGAGATAGCGTTCAGGGTGCAGCGTTCAGAAAGGCGGACGCGCTTTGCGCGTCATCCCACATCTGCCAACTGCGGGCTGATATGGGGCACCCGGTGTTGTGGGGTGACGCTGTTTTTAAACAGTACAACCGCGCAACCGGGTGGGCCATCTGGAGAGGTAGTTCGGAAAAGGGTCGACCATGGACGCTACTGCTCGGGGCGCTGCTGCGCGAACAACTCACTGGAAACGCGAATTGCGCATCACCGAGATGGTCATCATCGGGGTGGTGACAGTGGCGCTGGTGAGCGTGGACCTGATGTTTTATTTCTGGCCGTTTCGTTATCGCGAGGTGCATCCGCTGCTGGAGCAGGTTTTTCAGAGCCGGGTGGATGTGAAGAGCTATCACCGGACTTATTTTCCGCACCCGGGGTTCGTGGCTGAGGGCGTCACTTTCTACCGGCACGGCGATACGCACATACCGCCGCTGGCCACGGTCGCGAAGATGACGGTGGCGGGGCAGTGGCTGAGGCTGATCTTCCATCCGCATACGCTGTATCAGATTCGGCTGGAGGGATTGCACGTGCAGATTCCGCCGCCGGGGACGAAGGCGCGGGGGATGGATCTCGATAACGGGGTGATCAGCACGTCGGACTCGAAGCTGCGGATATTGACGATTCTTGCGGACGGAACGGTGCTGGATTTTCTGCGGCACGACGGAGCGCCGCTGCGCTTTGTTTTTGCGAAGCTGGCCGTACACAACGTGGAGGACAAACATCCGCTCGACTTCACTGCGCGGGTGATGACTTCGGAACCGAAGGGAACGGTAGTGGCGACGGGGGTGCTGGGGCCGTTTCGGACGAACAGCTATGGGACAACGGCAATGTCGGGATCATATTCGCTGACGGATGCGGATTTGAACGGGCTCGATGGGATGTGGGGCCATGCTGAGGCCGGCGGGCGGTTCGGCGGCAAATTTTCCGCGATGGACGTGAAGGGCGGGGCGGCGATTCTGGACTTTCGGGTTGGGTCCGGACATACTGTGCGAATGGATGCGGATTATCACGTCACAGTGAGCGGCACAAATGGCGATGTGGAGATTGAGAATGCCGTGGTGAAGACCGGGACCAGCACCATTACGGCGAGCGGATCGGTGGCAGGATCACCGAAGACGGTAGCGATCACGATTGCGACGAAGGACAGCGAGGTGAGTGACCTGCTGAAGATTGTCGAAGGGGCGCCGCCGCCGGTTGAAGGGCATGTGGATTTTGACGCTGCTGTGAAATTCGGCGAGGAGCCGGGGCAGTTTCTTAAGAAGCTGAACCTTAAGGGCGAGGTTTCACTGGAGAAGATGAGGTTGGTGAAGGCTGACGCGCAGGAGAAGGTCGATGCGTTCAGTGCGCGGGTGCGGAAGGATCCGCCGGCAACGCCGGCGAGCGGTAAACCGGCTGGCGATGCGCCGGAGATTGCGATGGCGGCGCGGTCGCAGACGCGGTTCGAGCGTGGGATGGCGTACTTTCCGGATATTCGGGCCAGTATGCCTGGCGTGGAGGCGCGGCTGCATGGGACGTTCAACCTGCTGGATACGAGGATTCATCTGACGGGACAGGTGGCGCTGGAGCGGAGCATCTCCCATGCGGTGACAGGATGGAAGGCGGCGCTGTTGAAGCCGGTGAGCCCGTTCTTCAAGAAAAAAGATGCGGGGGCAGTGGTGCCGGTGGCGATTACGGGGACGGCGAAGAAGCCGAGGATTGGGGAGGATGTGCTGCACGATAAGTAGCAGAGAGCAGGGAGTAGGGAGTAGGGAACTGGGAAATAGAAAGGCGTTCAGTGTTCAGCTCCCGAAAATTCTCCGAACTGATTTCAAAACAAATTTCCAAAACCGTGGAACCGGTGTCTGTTACTATGCGTAACACATCGCTGGGGGTCCGTGGCCGGTGGCGTCCGCCAACGGAAGACGCGTTCGAAAGTCTAAATTCGCTGACTGAGTCGACTTCTGGGATGAGCGCAGTGCTTTCGTTGCACGTCTTCGTACCAACGTGTTCGCGCGGCTGAAGCGGAGTCGCGGCGCACATTCGTTCACGGACCTGGTTGTTTATCTCGCATTGAGGGATGGGGTATGGAGACTCTGCTTCAGAATCTTCGCTTCAGTTTGCGAATGCTGGGAAGGAATCCTGGCCTGACGATCACGGTTTTGCTGACGCTGGCGCTGGGGATTGGCGCGAACACAGCGATCTTCACGGTGGACTATGCGACGCTGCTGGCGCCGCTGCCGTATCCGGAGCCCAACCAGCTGGTGATGGTGTGGTCGAAGATTCAGACGTATCACAACGGGGTCTCGGCGGGGGACTACACGGACTGGAAAAATCAGTCGTCGGTGTTCTCATACCTCTGCGCATGGACGGGGACGAACTTCAATGTGGCGACGAAGGATCAGCCGGAGTATCTGCAGGCGCGGCTCACCTCACCGGAGATGCTGCAGATGATGGGGGAACCGCTGTTGCTGGGGCGGTTCTTTTTACCGGAAGAGGGGGTGGAGGGGAAGAATCACGTCGCGATCCTGACGCATAAGTTTTGGGTGAAGCTGGGAGCGAATCCGCACATTGTGGGGACGACGATTCGCCTGGACGGACAACCGTACACGGTGGTGGGGGTGCAGAGGCCGGGAATCTTCGATAAGGGGCAGCAAGAGCTGACGGTGCCGCTGGTGTTCAAGCCGGAGCAGCTGAACCATGACTTTCACTGGCTGCTGGTGATGGGGCGGCTGAAGCCGGGCATCACGATCAAGCAGGCGCAGCAGAACATGGACTCGGTCACGAAGCACATTGCGGAGGCGTATCCGAAGAGCGATAAGGGGTGGGACTCGTATGTGGAGCCGCTGAAGAATGACTTTCTGCCGAAGGAGCGGATCCAGATGTTGTGGATGCTGCTGGGGGCGGTGGGGTTTGTGTTGCTGATTGCGTGCGTGAATGTAGCGAATCTGTTGCTGGCGCGGGGCATGACACGGCAAAAAGAGCTGGCGGTGCGGAGCGCGATGGGTGCGGGGCGGAAGACGATCTTCGCGCAGCTGCTGACGGAGAGCGTGCTGCTGGCGCTGGCCGGCGGCGCGCTGGGAGTGGGCGTGGGTTACGGGATGCTGCAGGGGCTGATCGCGGTGATGCCGCGGGACACGCTGCCGTATGAGGCGGATCTGCGGCTGAATATTCCGATCCTGCTGTTCACGCTGGGGGCGACGACGCTGGCTGGACTGCTGGCGGGTTCGGTGCCGGCGTGGTACGCGTCGCGGGTGGATCCGGCCGAAGCGCTGAAGGAGGGTGGACGCACGGGGACGAGCGCGGGGAAGCATCGTGTGCGGCGGATTCTGGTGGTGGGGGAGTTCACGCTGGCGCTGGTGCTGCTGGCGGGAGCCGGCCTCGCGATTCACAGCTTCTGGAATTTGACGCGGGTGGATCTGGGGGTGAAGACGGATCACGTGCTGACGTTCTTTTTGCCGGTGCCGGATGCGCGGTCGAAGGATCCGGTGCTGATTACGAATTATTATCGGGAAATTTTGGCGCGAATCTATGCGGTGCCGGGGGTTTCGCATGCGAGTGCGACGACGGGGATGCCGTTGTACGGGGCGGGATTTGGGATGCCGTTCACGATTGTGGGTGGGCCGACGTACGCGGATCCGTCGCAGCGGCCGGACACGGGATTCGGGATGGTGACGCCGGATTATTTTTCGACGTTCGGGGTTCACCTGATGAAGGGGCGCGAACTGAACGATCAGGACACGGCGACGAGCGTGAAGGTGGCGGTGGTGAATGAGGATTTCGTGAAGAAGTGGCTGAAGGGGAAGGATCCGCTGCGGACGCAGATTTCGGTGGAGCAGCTGATTCCTGGGGTGACGAAGCTGGGGCCGTACCAGGAGTGGCAAATTGTGGGGATTTATCACAACGTGCATGCGGCGGATCAGCGCGAGGACCGGCCGGAGATGCTGATTCCGTTCTGGCAGATTCCGTGGCCGTCGGCGGGGTTTGGGGTGCGGACGGCGGAGGATCCGCTGTCGATGCAGAGGAGCATTGCGGCGGCGGTGCATTCGGTAGATCCGGAGGTCGCACTGGCGCAGCCGGAGACGCTGGATCAGATCAAAGAGGAAACGATGGCGAGCGAGAGGTTCACGCTGATTTTGTTTGGGACCTTCGCGGCGGTGGCGTTGTTTCTGGCGGTGCTGGGGATTTATGGGGTGATGGCATTCAGCGTGGCGCAGCGTTCGCATGAGATTGCGCTGCGCATGGCGCTGGGTGCGACACGCGGCGGTGTGGTGGGGCTGGTGATGTGGGAAGGCGCGATTCTGGCGGCGGTTGGGCTGGGGCTGGGACTGGTGGGCGCGTACTTTGTGGGGCGCGCGATGCAGAGCATGCNNGTTCGGGGTGAAGGCGCTGGATGTTCTGGCATTCGTGTCGGTAGGGATGGTGCTGATGGCGTCGGCGCTGCTGGCGTGTTATCTGCCAGCGCGGCGGGCGGCGGGGATTCATCCTATGCAGGTGCTGAGGATGGAATAAAGGCAGGCTACAGGGTGCAGGTCGTGCAGGGTCCGCGTATTGTATTCGGATGACATACACTCGATGGGATCAGCCGCTCGGGTTTGGGGAGTGGCGGATCGACTTTACCGAGGAGGAGTAAGAGACCATGCCGAAATTTGTGATTGAGAGGGAGATTCCAGGGGCAGGCAAGCTGACTCCGGAGCAATTGCAGGGGATTTCACAGAAATCGTGCGGCGTGCTGCGGGAGATGGGGCCGCAGATCCAGTGGGTGGAGAGCTTTGTTACGGACGACAAGATTTACTGCGTCTATATTGCGCCGGATGAGACGGCGGTTCGGAAGCATGCGGAGATGGGCGGGTTTCCGGCGAACAGGATTTCGCAGGTGCGGACGATGATCGGTCCGACGACGGCCGAGTGAAAAGGGGAGAGAACGGAGAACAGGACAGCGGATAGAGCGCTGGGATTCTGAGTTCGCTCGCGCGAACTCAGAAATTGAAGAACTTCTCGCGGAGGGCGTCCTCGTATGCCTTCTTCGCGGCTTTGGCTTTGTCTCTGGTTTCTTCTTCGAGGAAGCCGGCGTTTTCCCACTTATCGATTTCGGCTACGGTGTGATCCACCGAGGCCAGGGCTTCTTCCTGGCGGATGGCGGCGACCCACGCGTCGACGGCGGCTTTGTAGTCCTTCTGCTTCTGGTCCAGATCGGAGAGCTCGATGGCCATGCCTGTGTCCTCTACCAGGCAATGTAGGCGGGTTGTGTGAAGGAATGATGTACGGCGCTCGTCCGGGCCTGGCGAGGGAAGGATTCGTCTGGTCACGTCTGCACAAAACGAGCAGATGCCGGATCAGGACGGTCCGGCAGTGAACGGAGCGCGGGCGGGTGCGTATCCTGATCGTAGAGATATTCGGGAGTGCGATGAGAGGCCGAACGGAGGCAGTGACGGGGCGGTCCGCGGTGAAAGAGCCGACTCTCAGTGAGAGCGTGGGGCGGTTTTGGTACCGCGTCACGCAGGGCATGCAGGTGGATGAGTTGTGGAAGCAGTTTCGCGTGGATGCGCGGACGAGCTATCGGCTGTATTCACAGGAAGTCGATTCGACGCGGGGCGCGGGATTACCGCATGGCCGGCGTGCTCTGGAGATAGGGAAGCAGCTGTTCTGGGCGTTTCTGGAAAAACTGTCGCCGGCGCGGCGGGTGTTACTGCTGCTGGCGGTGGTGCTGATGTTTTTTCCGGGCAGCCAGTGGCACTGGAAGACGACGCACAGCGATGTGGGAGTGAACACGCCGGACCTGCGTTTGTGGGGCGGGGTGCTGATGTTCGCGCTGCTGATGATGGAAGTGGGTGATCGCGTGGTGATGAAGCGCGATCTGCAGATTGCGAAGGAGATTCAGGCGTGGCTGCTGCCGGCGCGCGCACCTGACGTGCCGGGGCTCGAGATTGCGTTTGCGACGAAGCCGGCGAATACGGTGGCGGGCGATTATTACGATGTGTTTGCGCGGCCGGAGACGGAGGGCAAGTCCTATCTGATAGCGGTGGCCGATGTGGCGGGGAAGAGCGTGCCGGCGGCGATGCTGATGGCGACGTTTCAGGCGAGTTTGAAGACCCTGAGCGATACGCCCGGGACATTGACCCAGCTGGTGGAGAGGATGAATCGGTACGCGTGCAGCAACAGCCAGAATGGGCGTCGGTTTACGACGGCGTTCATTGCCGAGTATGAGCCGGCGATGCGCAGGCTGACGTATGTGAATGCGGGACACAACAATCCGATTGTGCTGCGCAGGTCGGGGGCGGTGGAGCGGCTGGATGTGGGCGGAGTGCCGCTGGGGGTTATGGATACGGCTGGGCACTCGTCGGGCGAAGTGATGCTGGAGGCGGGGGACTGGCTGGTTGCGTTTACGGACGGGGTGGTGGAGGCGGAGAATCCTGGGCTCGAGCAGTATGGCGAGGAGCGATTGCTGGTGATGCTGCGGTGGGGTGTGAATCTGGCGCCGCAGGTGCTGCTGGATTATTTGCTGGCGG
>PMSS01000489.1 GCA_003167515.1 Acidobacterium sp.
GGCTGGATGCTCTTGTGACGGGCGAGAACGCGCTCATGTTCGGGGCGAGTCTGCTCAAGTATCCGCCACCGTTACGTATTGGATTGTCGGCGACGCAAAATCCGATTGAGCTGGTCGCACAATTTCTCGGCGGCACGCGTGGAAACGAAGTTCAGATTGTGCAGGCGGGCCAGAGGCGCAAACTGGACCTCGCCATCGAGGTTCCGACGGATGAATTGGGCTCCGTCGCGACGATGGCGATTTGGGAGAGCGTGTACTCGCGGCTGGCCGAGCTGACGCTCGAGCATCGCTCGACGCTTGTGTTTGTGAACACGCGGTCGATGGCGGAGCGGCTGGCCTTCCAGCTCGGCGAACGGCTGAGCGCGGAAAATGTCGCGTGCCATCACGGAAGCTTATCGCGAAAGCTGCGTCTGAATGCTGAGCGTCGACTCAAGGCCGGCGAAATTCGCGTGCTGGTGGCGACCGCTTCGCTGGAGCTGGGCATCGACATTGGAACCGTCGATCTGGTGTGCCAGATTCAATCGCCGCGGGCGATTTCCGTCGCCATGCAGCGCGTGGGCAGGGCAGGACACTGGCGCGGAGCTATTCCCAAAGGGCGTTTCTTTGCAGTAACCCGCGACGACCTCATGGAACAAGCAGCCCTGATCCGGGCAATGCGCAGCGGAGTGCTGGATCGGCTGGAGATTCCCGCAAAACCATTTGACGTGCTCATGCAGCAGATTGTGGCTGCATGTTCCGCAGAGCCGTGGGAGGAGCGGACGCTGTTTGAGGTCTTCCGTCGTGCGCAGCCGTACCGCGATTTAGAGTGGGCGGAGTTCGACCAGGCACTGACGCTGCTGACCGAAGGCATCGAGTCGAGCCGCGGCCGCTATGGCGCGTATCTTCTGCGCGACCGCGTGCAGGCCCGCGTGCAGGCGCGGCGCGGCGCGCGAACCACTGCCATCACCAATGGTGGCGCGATTCCGGATACGGCCCTGTTTCCCGTGATCCTGCAGCCGGAAGGCGTACAGATTGCGACCCTCGATGAGCACTTCGCAGTTGACTCGTCACCCGGCGACGTGGTGCAGCTGGGCAACGCCAGCTGGCGCATCCAGCGTATCGAGTCCGTCGGTCGCGTGCTCGTTGAGGACGCGCACGGCGCGTCTCCCACGCTCCCCTTCTGGTTTGGCGAAGCGCCGCAACGGACGCAGGAGCTGTCGCAGTTTGTCGCGGACCTTCGCGAGGAGATCGACCGGCGGACGCGCAATGTGCTGCCGGGGTATGTGAGCCAGGCGAATCCCGAAGTTGCGGATGCGGCTGCGTTTCTCAAGACAGAATGCGGCGTGGACGATGCTGGAGCCGTTCAGCTGATTGCTTATATCGCGGCGGGGCGCGCGGTGCTGGGCACGGTTCCTTCTGTAACTACCATTGTTGCAGAACGCTTCTTCGACGAGGGCGGAGGGATGCAGCTCATCCTGCACGCGCCGTTTGGCGGGCGAATCAACAAGGCGTGGGGCCTCGCCCTGCGGAAACGCTTC
Organism: Acidobacterium sp.; assembly: GCA_003167515.1. GTDB lineage: Bacteria > Acidobacteriota > Terriglobia > Terriglobales > Acidobacteriaceae > Palsa-343. The sequence goes on from PMSS01000489.1 coordinate 1,518, forward strand.
TGCCGCGGGTTCAATTTTGAGCTGCAGGCAGCAGCAACAGATAACGGGCTGAACATCTGCCTGGCCGAGCAGCACAGCTTTCCGCTGAGCGACGTATTCCATTTTCTGACGACGGAAACCGTGACAGAACTGCTGGAGCAGGCGTCGCTGGCTGCGCCCGTCTTCAAAACGCGCTGGCGCTGGGACGCGTCGCGTAGTTTGCAACTGTTACGGTTCCAAAAAGGAAAGAAAGTAGCACCGCAGATACAGCGCATCCGCTCGGACGATCTCCTTGCCAGCGTTTTTCCGCAGGCCGCTGCGTGTTTCGAGAATATCGAGGGCGATATTCAGATTCCGGATCATCCGCTCGTGAAGGAAGTGATGCGCGATGTGCTGCAGGAGGCGATGGATCTCGAGGGACTGAAGAATGTACTAACCGCGATGCACGACGGGCGCATCAAATGCGTCGCGGTGGACACCACGACGCCGTCGGCGTTTTCGCACGAGCTGATCAATGCCAATCCATATGCATTCCTGGACGATGCGGGACTCGAGGAGCGGCGGACGCGGGCGGTGCGGATGCGCGGCGTGGTTCCGGATGCGGTGCTGGGCGAGGCTGGGAGGCTCTCCCCCGCGGCTATCGCTGAAATTCGGCAGGAGATTTGGCCCGATATCCGCGACGAGCATGAATTGCACGACTTGCTCTGCGCGCTGGTGGTGGTGCCGGTGCAGGTGCTGTCCTGGAACGGAGCTTGCCTGGATTGGGACATTTTTCTGGGGCGCCTCGAGCGGTCAAATCGCGTCACGATAGCCCGCCGGTCGGCTCCTGGAATCGGCGAAATGGCGTATTTCGTCGCAGCGGAGTGTGCCGATTGGCTGCGCGTCCTGTGGCCCGAAGTGGAATTCCCTGTGGAAATGTTGAAAACTCCAGGAGAAGTACCTGATTACAGTGACGTTTTGAAGAAAACGTTACAGGGATGGTTACAAATTCTCGGGCCGGTGACATCGTCCGGTTTTGCGGAGCGGCTCGGGCTCGATTCGGGCCAGATTTGGCAACAAATGGTGCGGCTGGAATCGACGGGAATCATCCTGCGTGGCGTCTTCGAGGGCAAGTCCGGGGCGGCGCCGTTGCCCGACGTCGACGTGGAATGGTGCGAGCGGCGAATTCTGCAGAGAATCCATCGGCGGACGCTGAACACCCTCCGAAAACAGATTGAGCCCGTGACTCCGGCAGCTTACATGCGGTTTCTGCTCGACTGGCAACATCTCGGCGAGCGGCGGCAACTGACCGGCGAACAAGGATTGCTCGAAGCGCTGCGGGGCCTCGAGGGATTTGAGGCGCCCGCCGCGGAGTGGGAGCGGTCAATCCTCCCCCAGCGTGTGGAGGGGTACGATCCGCGGTGGCTCGACGCACTTTGCCTGACCGGCGCAGTGGGATGGGGGCGGATTTCCCCGCATCCTGCTTTTGCTGACGCGGCCAGCGGCGGACCAAGGCGCGTGGTCCCGACCAGCATGGCGCCGGTTACGTTTTTCGCTCGCGAAGAGGCGCTGTGGATGGATTTGTGCCTGTCACAGCGACAAATTCCTGAATCGAATCTGACCTCGTGCCTCAGCGAGCTCGCGAACCGCGTGCGATCATGCCTCGGCGAGCGCGGGGCGATGTTTTCGGCGGATCTCATCCGGCTCCTGGGTGCCCCAGCGGAAGAACTGCATCGCGCATTGTGGGAATTAGTTGCAGCGGGGCTGGTAAATGCGGATGGGTTTGATAGCTTGCGGGTGCTCATCGATCCGCAAAGGAAGCGGGCGTTTGCTGCGCCGGCATCCATGGCGGGCAAAGCGAAGAGCGCGGGGAGAAATGCTTCAGGACGGTGGGCGCTACTGGCCGATCCGGGCGTCGGCCAAATTAATTTTGGCGAAAAGAAACCCGATGCGGAAGCGGCTGCCCAGGCCGCGGCGAAGCGCGATGCGCAGGTGGAGTCGGCGTGTCAGATGCTGCTGCGGCGCTATGGAGTGGTGTTCCGCGATGTGCTCACGCGCGAGACGACGGTCCCCGCGTGGCGCGAACTGGTCGGGATGTTCCGGCGTCTGGAAGCACGCGGCGTCGCACGCGGCGGCCGGTTTGTTTCTGGATTTGGCGGCGAGCAGTTCGCACTTCCGGAGGCGGCCGATGCGCTGCGGGCCAATCGCACCCGGACATTGGCCGATATGCCTCCGTTGACAATGGCGGCGGCGGATCCCATGAACCTGGTCGGCGTTGTGATTCCAGGCGAAAGAACTGCGTCGATTGCGGGCAACACGGTCACGCTGCCGCTGCCGCCGGCCGAGGCCGAGGCGGCCGTGGTGGAGATGCCCGTGACGGGCAGCTTCGCGTTCGCCGCGTCACCGCTCGAAGGCGGCGCAATTGCCTGAGCCGTCCTCGCGCCCCGAACCCGAGAACAAGGCGCTCGTTGAGGGCGTGGACTTCTATCGCGAGGGACCATACGTGGTGTTCACCGAAGCGTTCCATCGGCGCCGTGGGTATTGCTGCGGGTCGGGCTGCCGGCATTGTCCGTGGCCAGATAAGCGCAGCCCCGAGTCTACGAACCAGAGATCTGACTCCGCCTGATTCCTACTGCACCCGCCCAACATAAACGCCAAAGGGCCCGAGCTGAATCGAGTGCAACGAAGCAGGGTCCGCTGCGCCCGGCGTCTTCAGCAGCGTCTTCAGGTGTGTGCCGTGCACGCCCTGCGCGCTCAGATCGAAGCTGACGCTCTGCGGCTGGTCGGTGAAGTTGCACGCGACCACGACCGCCTCCCCGTTGTCGGATTTACGCAGCCACGATAATACGTGCTCGTCGGCAGTATTGAGCATGGTCTCTGCGCCGTCGTGCAGCGCGGGGTCGCTCTTCTTGAGCGCGATGAGCTGCTGGTACCAATGCAGCATCGAATCGGGCTCGTGCTCTTCTGCGGCCACGTTGATGTTTGCATAGCTCGGAGGAATCGGCAGCCAGGTCTTTACCCCTCGTGGCGAAAAGCCAGCGTCAGGACCGTCGTTCCACTGCATCGGAGTGCGCTCGCCGTCGCGCCCCTTCTCCTTCGGCCAGCCGGTGATGCCGATGGGATCCTTCACGTCCTCCTTGCGTGTGGGCGGCGTGGTGACCATCCCGATTTCGTCGCCGTAGTACATCATCGCTGTGTCGCGTGATGCGAACAGCACCGCCGCAATCACGTGGCCCACATCGTCGTGGTGCGGATTGTGATCGTAGCGATCCCAGCGCGGGTTGTCGTGGTTGTCGAAAACGAAAAGCGGCTGTTCGTCCTCTATCTCCGTCTCGGCCTCGTTGACGCGCTGGCGAAACGTGTTCGTGTCGAAGCGATTGATGAAGCCGACCTCCATATCCATCGGCAGATCGAGCTCGTCGTTGTGCGGACCGTACATTTTGCGCAGGTCGTCGACAGACCGAAGATACGTCTCCCCGATGAGCACGACTTTGCGCCCATGCGTCTGATCGGCAACCTGGCGCAACTCGCGCAACACATCGTGGACCTCAGGCAGATTGTCAGTCTTGAGCGTATCCACCTCTTTATCGCCGTACGCATTGATGAGCGGCTTGCCGTCGGGTCCCAAAACGTAATTCTCGTCGGTGTCGGTGGGGTCCTCGAAAAGCGAAGTGATCGCGTCGAGCCGAAAGCCTACAACGCCGTGTTGGATCCAGAAGCTCTCCACGCCATACATCGCTTTGCGAACCTCGGGGTTGTTCCAGTTGAGGTCGGGCTGCTGGATGTAAAAACGGTGGTAGTAGTACTGCCCGGTCTTCGCGTCCCACTGCCATGCGGAGTGGCCGAAGACGGAGAGCCAGTTGTTAGGCGGCTCGGGTTTGCCATCGACCATCTTCGGGTCGTGCCACATGTACCAGTCACGCCTGAAATTGGTACGCGAACTGCGCGACTCGACGAACCACGGGTGCTTGTCGGAGGTGTGGTTCAGCACCAGATCCATGATGATGCCGATGTTGCGCTTGCGCGCTTCGGTCACGAGGCGATCGAAATCGGCGAGCGTACCGTATTGCGGATCGATATTTTCGTAGTCGGAGATGTCGTAGCCAAAGTCGACCTGCGGCGACGGATAGATGGGCGTCAGCCAGATAGCGTCGATGCCCAGCGACTGCAGGTAGTCGAGCCGCGAGGTGACGCCGTTCAGGTCGCCGATCCCGTCCCCGTTCGAATCCTGAAAGCTGCGCGGATAGATTTCGTAGATGACGCCGTTCTTCCACCAGTTCGGATTCTGGTGGGCGGAAGCTGTGGAGGCCGCGCTCTGCTGGGCGCTGAGGGCTGGGCTCAAAACCGCAAGAGCCAGCGCGAAGAAGGCACACGAAAGGCCGCGAGCCGCTGCTTTCATTTTGTTGTTCACTCTCAAAGAAATCGCACTTCGTTTGGCCGCTCTGTTCGCGGCGGCTCAATGTCAACCAAAAAAGCTACCACAAGGGAGGGTTCGCGCGTGGACACGCTCTGATTCCCGAACCTCGCCCGCTGTACTCTGTAGGGCATGAGCAAGCTGTCGCACTTCGACGATGCGGGCGCGGCACGCATGGTGGATGTGAGCGCGAAACCAGCCTCGCGTCGCGAAGCGGAGGCCTCAGCCTTCGTCGCGCTGAGCGACGACGCGCTGGCGGCGCTGCCGCGGAATCCCAAGGGCAATCCCCTCGAGGTGGCGCGGATCGCCGGCATCCAGGCCGCGAAACGCACGGCGGATCTCATCCCCATGTGCCATCCGCTGCCGCTGACCTTCGTCGACGTGCGCGCAGACGTCGTACCCGGCGGAATCGCCATCCGGGCGACGGCGGCTACCACCGCAGCCACGGGCGTGGAGATGGAGGCGATGACGGCGGCGGCTGTTGCAGCGCTCACCGTCTACGACATGTGCAAGGCCATCGACAAAAGCATCTCCATCCGCGATCTCGTACTCGAACGCAAAACCGGCGGCAAAAGCGGCGACTATCTGCGCAAATCCTGAACGAGTAACTTGCCGCTCCGTTCCTTCTCCCGGAAACGCGATAATGCGAACATGCCCCTTCGCTCCGAAGCGCGCCGCTGGACGTGGGTGGAGAGCGCGGTGCTGGCCGGATATGCGATCGTCGTCGCGCTTGGCATCGCATGGCATGAGCCCTGGGCGGATGAAGCCCAGGCCTGGCTCCTGGCCCGCGATCAGGGTTTCTGGCGCCTGATGTTGCATGCCGTCCGCTACGAAGGCAGCCCAGGCTTATGGCACGCGCTGCTATGGGTGCTGGCGCGGCTGCACTTCGGCTACATCGGCATGCACTGGGTCGCCGGCGCATTCGCAGCCGCCGGCGTCTTTGTGCTGCTGCGATGGTCGCCCTTTCCGCTGATCCTGCGTGTCCTGCTGCCCTTTGGATTCTGGCTGGCATACCAGAACGCCGTGATCGCGCGTGGCTACGTGCTCTTCGCGCTGCTCGCGTTTTCCGCCGCGGCCCTCATTCGCAATATGTCCGCCAACAATCTCCGCCCGATGCCGGATGGCAAAGACTCCGCGCGATCGTCCACGCTCATCTGGCTGGCCGTGATTCTCGGCCTGATGACCAACCTCTCCGTGCACGGCTTCGTGGCCTCGTTCGGATTTGCCATCGCGGTATGGCCGGTCCTGCGCCGCAGAACACGTGCGGGATCGCCGGTAAGGAAAACCACTCCCGCCCTCATCCTTGGCTCCTTCTGGCTGTTCGCTGTGGCGACCACCCTGCCGCCGAGCGACGTGAACCTTGCCGCGGGAAAAAACCTGGAGCGATCGACGGAGAAGATTTGGGCCAGCTTCGGAGATAAATATGCGAAGTCGCAGCTGGCGGCGGATCACACGGGCGGCGTCCGGCCGGGAGAGCTCACATCGGCGCCCCCTCTTGAATTCCACCGAGCGGGAGCGGAGGCCCTCTGGCATAAGTTCGCGCGGGTATTGTCCCTGCTGACATTTCCCATCTCGAATTTTCGCTGGCTGGCGCTCGCCGTCTGCGTTCTGATCGTCGCGCAGGCGCTCGCCTTCCGGCCAGTACCGGACGCCCCGCAGCTGGGCTGGATCGGCCTTCTGCCCTGGGCGCTGATGGTGCTGGTTTTCACCTCGATATACATGGCGCCGCGCCACGCTGGAATGTTGTGGGTGGCGCTCGTCGCCTCGCTGTGGCTGACCTGGCCTGAGACCCGGCCCGAAACCTTGTCCTCGGGCTCTGTCACCACAAGCCGCAAACTCTGGCTGCACCGCATCACACTGGTCCTGCTGGTACTCGTGGCGCTCGATCAGGCCTGGTGGACCGCACACAGCGTGTGGGCCGATGTGCACCAGCCCTACTCCGGCGACGTCGCGATGGCGAAGTTCCTCGAATCCCAGCCTCCCGGCCAGCGCATCGCAGGCTTTTACTACGACACCGTCGGCCCCGCGGCGTTTATCCGTCACAAGGTGTATTTCAATCAGCCGACGGCGTATTGGGTCTGGACGCGCAAGCTGCGCACGAATCAGCAGGCGCCGGCAACCATCGTCACTCATCCGGATCTGATCGTCGTGGGTGCGTTCGACTGGGGTGCGGGCGACGGCAGCATCACCGACGATTGGATTGCGCCCAACCTCTCAGAACTGAACCGCGTTCCTCTCAACGATTTGTTCGGAATCGTTCCTTATGCCGAAGCGCACGGCTATCGCGAGACCCACCGCTTTTGTGGCCACGCCTTCATGCGCGACGGATACTCGGAATACCTCTGCCAGATCGCGCTCGAGCCCGCGCAGAATCCGATCCACTGATCCTGGGTTCGCGCACCCAGAATCCCCGCGGCCCCATGCCAATTCGCGGTATCATCGAACAGCAGGCAGACTGGACGGCCGCTGCCGCGGAGCGAGAGCAACGCGGTGGAGGAAAGTCCGGACTCCGGAGGGCAGTGTGCCGGATAACATCCGGGACCTGAGCTTCAAGGCTCAGGGACGGCAAGTGCCACAGAGAATATACCGCCCGGGCTTCGCAAGGAGCTCAGGGTAAGGGTGAAAAGGTGCGGTAAGAGCGCACCGCTCCGGCGGTAACGGCGGAGGCAGGGTAAACCCCACACGGAGCAAGACCAAATAGGGAACGAGTCCGGCAGTAATGCCGGCACGCGCCGGCCCGGCGCGGCAGCCTCCGCGAGGCGCCCCGTGAAGACGAAAGTCCTCACTGGGCGGAAGTTCCGGGTAGGTCGCTAAAGGCATTCTCTTCGGAGACTGCCGCGAGCGTTCGCAGCAATGCGGCGCCCAGAGGAATGGCCGTCCTCGACAGAATCCGGCTTACAGGTCTGTCTGCAAGAGCTCGATTGGGCTCGCATGGCCCCGGCTTTCCGATGAGGAGAGCCGGGGCCTTCAACTTTCTTCGATCAATCGCCTCTTCCTCTTTTGTTGGGTTGCGTCTTCGCGCCCAGGATCACGTCCCGGATTTCGAGCCCAGCCATTCCGCTGGAGTGAGGATGTCTATTTTGTAGAACGGATGAAGCGCGAGCAGATCGGCATCGCCGGTGAGAATCGTGTCTGCAGTTCCGTTGACCGCGAGCTCCAGAAACTTGTCATCTCTCGGATCGCGACAGGCGCGAATGGGACGCCAAATGGACACCAATTCCGCGACGTTCCCGATCTGGAGCAGAAACCCCTGCCGCTCTTCGACTGAGATGTAGCGATCGAATTTCGGGCGAGCGAGAACATCGACCAATTCCAGCATGGTCGCTTCAGAAACGAGCAATTGCTCCTCGTCAACTATTTTGCGAACCGCACGGCCCGGGACCGACCCGGGAAAGATCAGCCTGCTGATCAGCGCGTTAGTGTCAACGACCAGCCGCTGCCGAGTCGTCATCGGAAAGCAGTCGCTCCAGAATCTCGGGCGTCAAGCCACGGGCGGCGGCCTTTTCCGCAACCTGGTCGCAAAACCGCTGAAACTCCGCCGCCTTCAGCACACGGAGGCGCTCATATTCTTCTGCAGACACAACAACCGCCACGTCGCGATCATGTCGACGGATGACGACAGGTTCGCGCTGCGCTGTGTCGAGCAAGGCTGCCAGATTTTGCTTGGCTTCGGTGGCAGAAATCGAACGCATAGCTTAGTAGTTTAGCGCAAAATAGACAAAATAGACAAAATAGAAAGAGACGACCCTTTGCTACGCCATTACTTCCATCGGCTCCGCGAACAGGCTCGACACGTATTCCAGCAGAAACAGCGGATGCACCGGCTTCGCCAGAATCTCAAACATGTTTCCCTTCTTCGCGGCCTCCTCCACAAGTGCCTGAGTTCCGTGATGTCCGGAGAACAGCACCAGCCGGCACTTTGGCCGGTTGGCCTTCAGCACCATGGCCAGATCGATGCCGTTCATACGCGGAAGCATCACGTCGAGGATCGCAAGGTCCGGTTCCCACGCCGCGATAATCTCAATCGCCTCTTCCGCCGAATGCGCACACCGAACGTCATAACCGCTCTTCGAAAAAATAACCGCCAGCGTCTCGGTGATCGCCCCATCGTCGTCGACGATGAGAATTCCGCGCGGGGTACAAATGCCCTTCAAAGGGCCTCCTGAAGATAAGCACCGATTTTTCGAACGAACGGGGTCCCGGCGCAGAGATTACTTCGTGCGCCCCCTCCCGTCACTGGCTTGAGCGGAATTTCGGCCAGTGCTCCTTACGATGCGCAAAAACGGGGCAAGCCAGCAGGTCTGCCGGCTTTTTCCGATGAAAACACGATTTCATCGTCATCGGAAATGCTCCCAGCCCACGGGTTCGAGAGAAATGTGCCGGCCATCGTTACTTTTCAGGACGACAAGCCGCTGCCCGCGGCTCGCCTTGCGCATCACCCCGATGCGATGGATCGGCACCTCGGCCATTTTGCGCGGGATTCGAGCTTGGGGCGACGCAGTGAACAACAACTCGTAGTCCTCACCCCCGTGGAGGGCCAGTTCCAAAACACTCCGGGACTCCGCAGCCAGCGGGTGGATGGGCAGCGCGGCCTCCTCGACTACGGCCGCCAATCCCGAAGACTGGCAGAGATGGGTCAGGTCGGTAGAAAGGCCGTCGCTGACGTCGATCATCGCGTTTGCCAGCTCGCGCAACCTGCGGCCCACAGCAACGCGCGGCTCTGGAAAGAGGTGTGGATGACCCGCCAATGCATCAGTCAGCTTGCCAAACTTCCTGGGATACCTCGATAGGGCGAGCAACTCGGCCGCCGCGCCGCCCAACGTCCCGGTGACATAAACAATATCGCCGGACCTCGCCCCCGATCGCAGCACGGCTCCGCCCCGCGGAACCTGCCCCACCGCCACAATGTCGGCCGCAATCAAGCCGCCGCGTCCCTGGGAGATCGAGGGCGACTCCGCCGTGTCGCCCCCGGCGAGCGGAACACGAAGCTTCTTGGCCAACGCCAGAAATCCCGTCAGGAAACGATCCACCCAATCGGCGGCAAGGCGTCGAGGAACAGCCAGCGACAGAAACACCGCCACCGGCTCAGCCCCCATCGCGGCCAGATCGCTGAGCCCGCGCGCCAGGCAACGATGACCGATCGATTCGGGCGGATGCCAGTCGCGGCGGAAGTGTGTCCCCTCCAGCGAAAGATCCGTCGTCACGCAGATTTCGTGGCTTGTCTTCGGCCGCAACACGGCGCAATCGTCACCAATGCCCAGGCGCAGTGCACGAGAAGCGGACCGCGCACGACGCCGGATCGCCTCAATCAGGGCAAGCTCCCCAGGAACGCTGCGAGATGACACGGAACGAGCCAAAACATTACCTGCCAACAGGATAACCGGGAGATTCTCTTCTCGCGCACCGCCGCCCGGCCTGTCGACATCCGGCCCGCACGGGTTTAGCAGTTGAATACCCTGTTATCCACTTGATTTACACAAGACCAAACGCATGTAATTGAACCACCGCAATCAGTAGGAGGTGTTTCATGGCGAATGAAGCCTGGCTCGACAGCACGGGTGTCCGCGTGACCTCGGAGGATGGCAGAACCTCCTACCTTTACGAAGTCGACTCCTCGGGCAGCAGAACCCGCAGGGAAGTCCCGGAACACAAAGCCGACGGCGCGACCGACACATTCATCTCCTCGCGGGATCTCGACGACCTGTTCTGGGGGCGGAGAGAAAAGCGCGCTTAACCCTCCGCGTCCCGCCGCCTGACCTCGCCTAACGAACCGGGTCTATTCTGAACGGAGAGAGTATGCTTGGTCAGATTGAAGCCCTCAAAGAAAAGCTGGAAAAATTCACTTCGTCCGGTACCGATCCCGTCGGTGATCGTGCGGCCATGGAGGCTTTCCTTGAGCTCCGGCTGGCGCTCGAGGCCGGTTTGGTGCGCGCGGCCGAGCCAGACCCCACCACAGCCACCGGCTGGCGCGTCAACGCCTGGGTGAAGCAGGGCATCCTGCTCGGCTTTCGCCTGGGACAGCTGAAATCCTTCGCTGCCGGCCTTTCCTTCATCGACAAAGATACTTTTCCGGCCCGCCAGTTCTCACCGGACCAGGGAATTCGCATCGTGCCCGGCGGCTCTTCGGTGCGGGCCGGGGCTTATCTGGCACGCGGCGTAGTGGCCATGCCTCCCATGTATGTCAACGTAGGCGCCTACGTCGATGAGGGCGCCTTGATCGACTCCCACGCCCTGGTCGGCAGTTGCGCACAGATCGGCAAGCGCGTCCACCTGAGCGCGGCCGCCCAAATCGGCGGTGTGCTGGAGCCGGTCAACGCCAGCCCGGTCATCCTCGAAGACGACGTCCTCGTAGGCGGCAACTGCGGTGTCTACGAAGGCGCTATCGTGCGCAGCCGCGCGGTTCTGGCGGCGGGAACCGTGCTGGCCCGCGGCACTCCGGTCTACGATGTCGTCCGTGGCGAGGTGCTGCGCGCTGAGGGAGACATGCCCCTCATCATTCCCGAAGGCGCGGTCGTGGTCCCCGGAGCGCGTGCTGTGACCAAAGGCAAAGCGAAGGACTGGAATCTCAGCGTTTACACACCCGTGATCGTCAAATATCGCGATGAGAAGACGGAGCTGAGTCTGACGCTCGAAGAATTGCTGCGGTAGCCGCTGCCCACCTGCTGCTCACAGGCCGTTAAGCTTCGCGCTCCTGCGGCTCATGGAGAAAAGGCAGTGGCGTACCGTTGTTGCCCGCCCAGCGAATGCTGGCGATCAGGTCGCCCATATTCGGAATCGTGATTCTCTGCGCGGGTAGATATAGCCCAAGGCAGTTTTCGTCCCACAACTGATTGGCCATCAGAAAAAGCAGCTTGTAGCAGGACGGCCACTCCGATTCCGGCATCCTGGGCCCCTCCGGATAATCGACGGCAAGCCACGCATTGTGCCGGTCCCAGGCCCGTTGACGCGCCTGGTTGGGCTCGTGCCCCGGGCTACGATACCGCGATCGGCCAGTGCGGAGGCCGAACAGCACATCGGACACGCGTACCAGCCATTTTCCTCTCCGCGGCCGGCCAGCCACCGAAGGCGGGCTCTCCGTTCCGCCCCACGCCTGCGCCGCCAGTTCCAGCGCTCTCTCCCGGGTAAGTTCCATCGGCGACTCCAATAACAAGACCACGGAGGGACACGGCTCCCCTTCTTCATTCGGAGAGCCGGAAACTACGCTCCCCAGAAACCGGATCGCATGTCGGATCATCGCGGGACCTATCTTACGATAAGCACGGGGCTCGCGGAAGAAAAAGTTTTTCCTGGATAACAAGCGTGATAACTAGTCTGTTAACCTATATATAACTAGAGCGATTCAAGAGGCATTGCGCCGGACCGCGGTGAAAGCCCCCCAATAACAGCCAGACCCTCGGCGATCGGTGTCCTCATCCGCCGCCCGCGTCCGCCCTGCGCCTCATTCCATTTCAACGGCTTCCCGCTCGATTGCCTGATTGGTCATGAAGCGCTCCAGGGCCTGCATCGCGCAGCCCTGACCGCAAAGATGGCGCATCTCGGGATTGCGGCTTTCCGCGAAGTTCCACGGCAGAAGGGTGAACCGCTGGCTCGGCTGTCCCTCGTCGAAGCACGGAACGTCCCCCAGCACGAACATCCACCAGTGATTAGAGTCCCCCTTCTTCTTGCCGCAGATGTCGCAGGTGAAAGATACCTCCCAAACCATCCCTACTCCTCGAGAAACAAATCTATGCCTAAACTACAACGGAATTGATGCCGCAACAGTAGCTCTTCCGGGGGACTCTGGACTTCGCGCCGTCATGCTCGTATGGTATTTCCACATGGTTTGCACACGCTGTAAGGCTACCGAATTCCGCCTCTCCAGCCTGCGCTTTCGCGACCTGGAACACCTCGCCGTCCTCCAGTACCCAATGCGCTGCCGTTACTGTCATCACCGCGCCTACGGTAGCCTGCTGCTGGCGCTCGTCTTGTTCCAGCTGCGCCGCCATCACTTCGGTTCGAAAGGGGCGGTCTGAGCTGATTACTGCGGAGCAGGACCCCGCACGATCTGCACCAGATTGTCCGGCTGAATGTGCTTCGCAAAAGCGGCCTTGACATCGTCGGCTGTCAACGCGGAGTACTTCTTCGCCGCCACAATCGGCTCATCCAGCGGCAGTCCGATCTCCGCGCGCCCCAGCAGCCCTCCGGCAACCGCCTCTTCACTCGACTCCCCCAGCGGGATCGAGCGCAGCAGCAACGCCTTCGCCTGGTGTAGCTCGGCGTCGGACACATTCTGCGTCCGCATCTGCTCCAGATCGCGAATGATCAGCCCCTTCGCCTTCGATACATTCGGCGGATCGCACCCGTAGGTTACGGTATAGTTGGCCCTCGTCTCCGAGGCTCCCATTGCGACGTCGACGTTATAAACGTAGCCCGCCACCTGTCGCAGGTCGTGATACAAACGCGTAGCGTAGAAGCCCCCGCCCAGTACATGATTGCCCAGTTGCAGCGGGTAATAATCCGGATCGAAGCGATTGACGTCAACCTGCTCCGCCAGTGTCACCGAATCCTGCACCGCCTGGGCGTCCGGAACCGTCGCCGCCGAAGATTTGTTCAGCGGGACCGCCGGCAAGGTCGTGTTCGGCTTATCGCCCGTCGCTTTCCAGTCGCCAAACCACTTCTCGATCACCGCCCGCGCGTCGGCAGGCGTAACGTCGCCAATCACCACGATCGTCGTCAAGTCCGGACGAACGGTCGCATCGTGGTATTGCTTCACCTCATCGAGCGTGAGCTTCGTGACCGTGGCCGGCGTCACCTCGCGCAGCACTGGATCGCCCGCCGGCACCAGCGCCAGCTCGAGCGCGCGCGACGTCCTGTAGCCCGGGCTCTGCAGATTCCCAGCCACGAATTGCGCCGTCTGCTGCTGCGTGACCTTGAAAGCCTGCTCCGGCAGCGCCGGATGCAGTTCGTTGTCGGCCAGCAGCTGCACCCCGCGCGAGAAATACTCCTTCAGCACCTTTACTGAAAAGCTGTACCCTGCGCTCTCATTCGCGGCAATGTCGTCGAGCGCCTTCTGGTACGCGATCCGGTCCAGCGTCGTCGTCCCATAGGAGTAAAGCTCATCCAGCACATCGCTCACCCCCTCCTGGCTCGGCGGCGTCTGCAGATCGCCATCGTGTTTCACCGTGCCCATCACCGTGACCGTGGGGCTTGTCGTATCGGTGCGAACAATCAGGCGAATTCCGTTCGGGAGCTTCGTGTCCGAAACAGAAACAAAGTTCGACGGCACCTGCAGCTCCGCCAGTTCTTTCGCCGCCCACGCCGGCAACTCAACAGGCTTCGTAGGCGCAGACGTGACCTTCTCGCTGCCTCCGAATCCCTTCTCCGCGACCGCCTCCCCGTTCGGCGCAGGCTTCAGCGTCGCCGTGATCGTGCTGGCGTTCAGCAGATACTGCTTCGCCACGCGGTTCACATCGGCCAGCGTCACTTTGCGGATGGCATCCACATCCTCATCCGGCGAGTTGCGCCCCTCGGCGGCCAGCGCGTTCGACCACACCTCCGTCAACTCCGGAATCGAATTCCGCTGGAACTCCGCCTGCGCGATCTCCGCCCGCTTGGCCGCGTCCACCAGATCGTCCGGCACGCCGTTCGCAGCATACTTGTTCACGATTTGCCGCAATTCTTCGAGAGGAGGCGTCGCATCCTGGCCGGCAGGCAATGCCACCACTCCGTAGCCGACGCTCGCCTTCGGATAAGCCTCCGCCAGTCCAAATTCCGCCGCCAGCGCCTTCCCCGCGGGCACCATCCCATAAATATCGCCGCGCTGGCTCGCCAGCACATCGGCCAGGATCTGCAACGCAGCGTAGTCCGGCGAGTCGGTCCCCGGCATGCGCCACGCGATGAACCCTAGAACATAAGGCAGGTTGCTGTCGAGTGTGAACGTCTCCGGTTTCACCGGCTGCAAATTAATAGCCGGGTGCGGCGGCAGCGGATGGCTGGGAATATCGCCGTAAAGATGCCGAATCTCCTCAAGGGTCGCAGCGGGTTCAACATCGCCCACGACGATCAGGATCATATTCGACGGCGTGTACCACTTGTCAGCGAACTCCTTCAGCATCGCCCCCGTAGTCTTGTCGAAGGAGGGGCGCGTTCCCAGCGCATCGTGCGCGTAGGGCGTGCCCGCGAACAAGTCCTGGTTGAGACGATCGACAAATTTATACGTTGGATTGGAGAGATCGCGCGCGACCTCCTGCTCGATCGCCCCCCGCTCCTGGTCCCACTCCGACTGCGAGTCGTCGATGCCGCGCACACACGCCGCCTCCGCCTCCAGCGCCACATCGACGTCAGCCGACGGCACCGTCTCAAAATACTGCGTGATGTTCTGCTGCGTGTCCGCGTTGTTATCGCCGCCCAGAAGCGCAAAAATGGCCGACGTCTGGTCGGCCGTCATCCCCTTGCATCCGCGAAACGCCATGTGCTCCTGCGCGTGCGCCATGCCGGGATAACCATCGGGCGTCTCATCCCCGCCCACCATGAAGTTGGCCTCGACCGTCACCACCGGCGCAAGCGTGTTGCGGATAATTACCACCCGCATCCCATTCGGGAAAGTCGCACGGGTGATCGAGGTTTCGGTGTCGGCGGCGCGGAGCATAGGCGCGGCGGCAAGAGACATCAGCATGACCAGAAATGGCAGAGTGCGCAGACCCTTCAAAACAATCCTCCGGGCAGAAGATGCCCTTTAAGGATGGTAATGGATGTGCGCTATAGAAGGATTGCGATCGCGAGGCGAGACAGGAATTGCGACCATCAGGCGGCCGCGGGAGCGGCCCGGGAAGGCGAACGCGATCGCCTCCCCTGACACTTGCTCACGGTTCTTACGCGTGTACGGGAACGGAGATCTTGTGGAAGGTCGAGTTAACAACCTCACACGTCTGAACCCGTGGTGTTCCGTCGATCACCTTGGAGAAGCTCTTCACCACTTCCGGATACGCGCTGGTGTTATAGGCTTCCGCATCCGACTTGTTGTCCCACAGACTGATGGCCGTCACTTCCAGCCCGTTGGAGCTGGCAATCGTGATTTCGTCCCTGAAACCCTTCTGTTTGCGCAGTAAGGGCAGAACCTGGCTCTCAAATACATTGCCGTACTCGGAAAGCATATTGGACTTCAGATGAACAGATACATTGCGTGCGAACATAGGTCCTCCTTAAGAGGCCATTGTTAGCTAAGGAGGGAGAACTTCAGATGGGCTGACTTAGTTCAGGAGACCTGAAAGAGGAGAAGGTTTCGTTACAGCAGTAACCGCCTCATCTCCAACTCTATCTGAATGCGGTAGCCTTGTCCACTAAAAACAGCTAAGTCGATAAGGTCAATGATGTTATCGGCAAGTCGAGTCTGAGTTGATCCTCAAGGTTCGCGCTCGCATACTGCTCGTGGTCGGCAGTTCGAACCCGAACCTGTAATGCAAGCTGATTCTCAGTGGGGCATAAATGGTCGGGACGGGCAGANNCAGGCTGAGCCACGTCCCGACAACAGCAGAGGTCTACTCGCCAAGTTTAACACCTGCCTCCACCCGCGCCGCCCGCATACCCTCTACGTCTCCCGCCAACTCCGCCAGCGTCTCCTGGCGCGAGCGCAGCTCCTTCATCTCGTCCAGCCCCAGCCTCTCGGCGCAACCCGCAACCGTGCGCCATCCCCGCTCCACCAGAATCTGCCGGAACTCCGGATCGGTCGTCGTCGCCGCAATATCGCCCAGCGCGCGCAGCAGCCGAAGACTCACCGCCACGTCGCCCTTCGCATACATCCGAATCTGCTCGAAAGCCGCATCCAGCAGCCGCCCGAACTGCAGCCAGGACAGGCTCACCCGAATCACCCCCGGCGGATCATAAAGCAACTCCTCAGGCGGCTGCCGCGATACGAACCGAATCATCACCCGGCTCAGCT
>PMSS01000167.1 GCA_003167515.1 Acidobacterium sp.
TTCATGGTCTACACCGACGCCGGCGAAGACCTCATCGCCAGCTGCGCCGCCTGCGGATACGCCGCCAACATGGAGAAGGCGACCTCGCGCCTCTCACCCGTGAAAGAAATGGAACCGACCGGCGACGGCACGCCGGAACTGGTCTCCACGCCCGGCCAGGCCTCCATCGTCGACGTAACGAAGTTTTTCGACATCGAATCCAGCTCCGACATCAAGTGCGTCGCCTATATGGCTTTGTTCCATGACTGGCAGCCAGTCGTTGCGTTTTTACGCGGGGACCACGAGGTCAACGAAACGAAGCTGCTCAACGCAATCGGTGCTCGCCAGCTAACTTTCATGACGGGCGACCAGCTCTCGCTCTATCTTGGTGCCCCCGCTGGTTATCTTGGCCCAATCGGACTCAATGCAATTCAGGCAACCGAGTGGGACTTCACCAAGGAATATTTCCAGAAGGAGTCGGCTGCAGAGGTGAACCCTATGGGCGAGTTAATAGTCATCCTCGATCCCGGCCTCGAGAATCGCCACTGCCTCGTCTGCGGAGCCAACAAGCTCGACTACCACTACCGCAACGTCGTCCCCGGCCGCGACTTCACGTGGACCGTTATCGCCGACATCCGCAACGTCCTCGAAGGCGAAGCCTGTCCCCAATGCGGAGCGCCGCTCAAAGTCGCCCGCGCCGTCGAAGTCGGCCACATCTTCAAACTGGGCGATCGCTACACCAATAAGATGGGCGCGCGCGTCCTCGACGCCAACGGCAAAGGAGTCACCCCCATCATGGGTTGCTATGGCATCGGGATCGAGCGCATCCTCACCGCAGCCGTCGAGCAGGGCAATGACGCCAACGGTTTCTGGTTGCCGCCCGCGATCGCACCCTTCGACGTCATCGTCACCATCACGAACGTCTCCGACGCCGCGCTCAAATCCGCCGGTGAACAAATCGCGGCGGACCTGGAGGCGGCAGGATTCGACGTTCTGCTCGACGACAGAGACGACCGCGCAGGCGTAAAGTTCAAAGATGCGGACCTCATCGGCGTTCCGTATCGCGTAACCGTGGGCAAAAAAGTGGCTGAAGGCAAGGTCGAGCTGGTCGAACGCTCCACCGCCTCGGCCCGCGATCTTCCCCGCGATTTTCCCATTGCGGGCCTCGCCACAGAGCTTCGCAATTTGACACTGCGCAATTTGACTCCCGGAACCTTGCAGGACCGTTAGCCGTACAACTCTCCGGTGGCCAATTACGCATCCGATTCGTCAGAAAAGAAGTCAGGAAGATTGGTTTGTATGAGGAATGCAGACCGGAAAACGAAATTCGAGAAGATTCGCTTGAGAATGACGGAAGGCAGGAACCAGGTTTGGCAGTTTGGTTTGGCAGCTCGGTCACGCGCCGGCGAGCGCGTCACCCCTGACACGCCGTGTCCGCCGGAGCACAGCCAGACGTGTGGAGTGAGCCACTAAGTAGATTGTTTTCAGCAGTATGGCAGTGGCCAGCACGTTGCACTCTCGAAAGCATAAGATCGCGCAGGAAGGCGGAAACACGAGTTGGCAGTGAAGCTCAAAATCCCCCAGACTCACCGGTTCAGACTCAACGTAACCGGCAAAAAGGCGCTCATCGCCGGCGGCATCGCCTGCGGTGCGGCTGTGCTCGTGGGCGTCACCGTCCTCTCCTACTACTGGAGCAGCGTCGGTCACATCGTCGACGACCGCCTGAAACATCCCCTTTTCACGCAGACAGCCAAAATTTATGCGGCGCCGGCGCAGGTGCGCCCAGGGCAGAAGCTGAAACCGTCTGAGGTCGAGCAGGAACTGCAGCAAGCCGGCTATTCCGTCGATGGCGAGGGCACGGCGTCGCCCATGGGCACTTACGCGGTCAATGCGCGCGCCGTCACCATCCATCCCGGACCCCAGTCCTACCACGCGCAGGACGGCGCAACCATCAGCTTCTCCGAGGACGCCGTCGATCAGATCACCGGCGACAACGGCCAGCCGCTGGCCGCCTACGAGCTGGAGCCGGTCCTCGTCACGGGCCTTTCCGATCAAGGCCATGCCAAACGCCGCATAGTGACTTACGATGAGCTGCCGCAGTATCTCGTTCCCGCCGTCACCGCCATCGAGGACCGCCACTTCTTCCAGCACGACGGCGTCGACTACACCCGCGTCTTCGGCGCTCTGCTCACCGACATGCGCTCGCACCGCTACAGCCAGGGATTCTCCACTCTGACCATGCAGCTCGCGAAAGATTTCTTCCTCTCTCCGGAAAAACGCCTGAAGCGCAAATTCCTCCAGGTGCTGATCGCCTTCCAACTCGAGCACCGCTTCAACAAGCAGCAAATCTTTCAGATGTACGCGAACGAAGTGCCCCTTGGCCAGCGGGGCAGCTTCTCTGTCGAAGGCTTTGGCGAGGCCGCCCAGGCTTACTTCGGCAAAGATGTACGCCAGCTTGACCTGCCCGAGTGCGCGTTGCTGGCCGGCGTCATCCAGAGCCCCAGCCGTCTGAATCCATTCCGCCATCCCGAGCGCGCCCTTGAGCGCCGCAACCTCGTGCTCGACTCAATGGTAGAAACCGGCGCCATCACCAAAGCTCAGGCCGAAGAGGCCAAGGCCGCGCCCCTCAATCTCGATCCCGGCGCTTTCGATGCCGGTGAGGCGCCCTACTTCGTTGACCTCGTCCGCGATCAGCTCACCCAGCGCCTCGGCGATACGGATTACAACGAGCAGGGACTGCGCATCTACACCTCGCTCGACCCGCAGCTCCAGCAAATTGCCCAGGACGCCGTCGCCGACGGCATGAAACAAGTCGACGCGCTCGTCAACGCCCGTCACGAACGCCTCGTCCGCGCCGCAGTCAAAGCCGGAGAAGCGCCGCCGCCCCTCATCTCCCCGCAGGTCGCCCTCATCGCGCTCGATCCGCATACCGGCCAGGTGCTGGCGCTCGTCGGCGGCCGCAATTATGGCATCAGCCAGTACGACCACGCTGTCGCCCATCGCCCCACTGGATCGATTTTCAAACCCTTCGTCTACGCCGCGGCCTTCAACACTGCCATCGCCGGAACCCCGCTGGCCCACCCTGATGGCACCAGCGCTGTATTCACCCCGGTGACCATCCTGCACGATGAGCAGACCACGTTCACCTTCGACAACCAGGACTACTCGCCCCGCGACTTCGACAACAAATATTACGGCGACGTCACTGCCACCGAAGCCCTCTATCGCTCTCTGAATAACCCGACAATTGCCCTGGCGCAAATGATCGGCTTCGACAACGTCGCCTCGCTCGCTCGCGACGCCGGTGTGAAATCTGCACGTGGCACCCCAGCGATGGCCATCGGCTCCTATGACGCAACTCCACTCGAGATGGCAGGCGCCTACACCGTCTTCGGCAACGAAGGCGTCCACATCGATCCCTGGATGCTGGCCTCCGTCCGCGCACCCAACGGCGACGTCATTGCCGACTACCAGCCAGACACTAAGCCCGTCCTCGACCCGCGCGCCGCCTTCCTCACCCTCAGCATGATGGAGCAGGTGCTCAACAACCCCCACGGCAGTGGAGCCGGCGTCCGCAACATGGGTTTCACCGCGCCCGCCGCCGGCAAAACCGGCACCTCGCACGACGCCTGGTATGCCGGGTTTACCAGCAATTTGCTCTGCATCGTCTGGGTAGGCAACGACGACTACAGCGACGTCAAAATCGAAGGCGCGCACGCCGCCGGTCCCATCTGGGCGGACTTCATGAAAAACGCCGTGAAGTTGCCACATTACTCCGATACCAGAGACTTTGTTCCTCCCGCGGGCGTTGTCCAGGTCCGCCTTGACACCAACACCAACCTCCTCGCCGACGAAGCCTGCCCCGAGGACTACACCGCCGCGTTTCTCGATGGCACGCAGCCCACCGACAGCTGCGACCATTCGATGGGCGATCAGCGCAATCTCTTCCAGAAGATCTTCGGCCTGGGCGAGCGGCCTGTGACCCAGGCGCCGCCGCAGCAGCGCGCAGTCCAGCCGCCCCCTGCGGCCGCACCGGCTCAACCCGCCGTCGCGCAAACCCCAGCCGACGACCAGAACCAGGACCAGAAAAAGAAGAAGAAGCCCGGCTTCTGGGGAAAACTCTTCGGCAAGAAGGACGATACCCAGCAGCAGAACAATCAAACTCCGCCTCAATGATCCGTTTGGCTTTGGATCTTCAGCCGGGCGGGCCCCTTTCCGTCCCACAAATGCCGGGTGCCCCATCCTGGCGCGCGATGCTTTTCGCGCGGCAGGGTGGGATTCCACCAACCCAAAAGCCGCTTGAAATACCTTTGACAGGACACGATTGCGCGGATCCTCCGAAATAAGCTCCCACCCGCCACGTATGCAGTAGAATTGGGCGTCCCGAAGAGGTTCTCCATGTACGCCATCTCTGCAGCAGACGCCATTTCTCCCGCCATTCAACGAACCAGAACCTTCCTCTTCCGGCCGTTCCGGCTCGGCACCTATCTCAAGCTGTGCCTGGTTGCGTTAATCACGGAGGGTGTCGGAGGCAATGGCAATTTCAACACCGGGCACCACTACACGAACCACAAAACCACCGTCAGTTCGTTTGCCCCCTTCGCCGTCACCCCTGAACGGATCGCACAGGCCGTCGCGGCGTCTCTGCTCCTCATCCTGCTGTGCTTCTGGCTCTACTACCTGATCACGCGCTTGCGGTTTGCGTTCTTTCATTGCCTCATCCACAACATCAAGCAGATTCGGCCGGGCTGGCACCTGTATCGAACCCAGGCGACGCGCTTCTTCTGGATGAACATTGTCGTGGGGCTCTGCTTTGTCCTGTTGCTCGGCCTCATCGCGCTGCCGTTCGCTGCGGGATTTTTGGGGCTGTTTCGTAACCTCCAGGCGGGTGGGCATCCCAGTTTTGGAGCGATCTTCGCTCTCGTCCTGCCCCTGATTCCGATCGTCTTTCTGATCATCCTCGTCGCAATTGCGACCGACATCATTCTCCGCGATCTGATGCTTCCGCACTACGCGCTGGAGAACGCAACCGCCGGCCAGGCCTGGGCCGCCGTCTGGGCTCGCATCAGGGCGGGAAAGGGCTCGTTCTTCGCCTACGCTTTGCTGCGAATCATCCTGCCCATCATCGCTTTGGTCGGTTTATTCATCGTGCTGATCATTCCGGCGATCATCTTTGTCGTTGTTGTTGCTGCCGTCGCGGTCGGGATTCATGCGGCCTTCTCCGGCGCAACAGGCGCAGCCGCCATCGTTGGAATCTTCCTCCAGGTCCTGGGCGGCGTGATCGCCTTCGCCGTGGCGCTGTTCGTCTGGATCGCCGTCGGCGGCCCGCTCAGCACCGCGATCCGGCAGTACGCGCTGCTCTTCTACGGCGGCCGTTATCAGGCGCTGGGCAACATTCTCTGGCCAACGCCGCCGCCCAGTGCTGCTGTGAACGCACCGGGGATTGCGTAAGCACACCCCAGCGCCCCTCAAAAGCCGGACTTTGATCACGCCCAGGCGCGACCTGCGGAAAAATTTAGAGTGAAATCTGTTGCCCTGGTGTAGTCGGCGTCCTGGCGTGAGAGCTACACTCTTCGAATTCCCGATCCAACGGGTAAGGGACCCATGGGCCCTCGATCGACGACCCCGGCCACGCAGAGCGCGCCGCTGTTCGTTGATCTGTTCCGTTGAGAGTGTTGCGGCAGCCGCAGTCACCCGCAGCGCAAACCACAAAACTCCAAACTACCCCCAAGGAGGACAACATGGCCCGAACCATTACTACGCCACAAGGCAGCCAGCAGGCAGCTGACAAGAATGCGATTCGTCCGTTCCATGCGACTGTTGTTCCAGAATCGGACCTCACCGAATTGCGTGAGCGCGTCCAGGCAACCAAGTGGCCTGAACGAGAAACGGTTACCGATGCAACGCAAGGCGTGCAACTGGAAACGACCCAGGCGCTCGCCCGCCACTGGGCGACTGAGTATGACTGGCGCAAAATCGAGGCGAAGCTCCACGCCCTCCCGCAGTTCATCACCGAAATCGATGGCCTCGACATCCATTTCATTCACGTCCGTTCAAAACACGAAAATGCGTTGCCGGTCATCATCACGCACGGTTGGCCCGGGTCGATCATTGAGCAATTGAAGATCATCGGCCCGCTTACCGATCCCACTGCCTACGGGGGAAAGGCGGAAGACTCATTTGATGTTGTGATCCCGTCCCTGCCGGGCTACGGCTTCTCCGGCAAGCCGACCGCCCCCGGTTGGACCCCTGTCACCATCGCCAAAGCATGGGCGACGCTGATGAACCGCCTCGGATACACCCGCTACGTGGCGCAGGGCGGCGACTGGGGCAATGCCGTCTCGGAGGTGATGGCGCTGCAGCAGCCGCCGGGATTGCTCGGCATTCACACCAACATGGCGGCCACGGTTCCAGCCGATGTTTCAAAAGCTCTTTCGGTTGGCGGCCCGCCGCCCGCCGGCCTCTCGGCCGATGAAAAACACGCGTGGGACCAACTCGATGATTTCTACAGGCATGGCCTGGCTTACGCCCAGGAAATGTCGAACCGCCCACAGACGCTTTACGGAATCGCGGATTCGCCGGTCGGCCTCGCCGCGTGGATGCTGGATCACGATATCCGCAGTTACGGCATGATCTCACGCGTCTTCGATGGAAAGACGGAGGGGCTGACGCGCGACGACGTTCTCGATAACGTCACGCTCTACTGGCTAACGAACACCGGGGTCTCCTCGGCGCGCCTCTACTGGGACACCGCGCAGATTTCGACGGGAGGCGGCTTCTTCGACGTAAGGGGCGTCAAGATCCCGGTCGCCGTGAGCGCCTTCCCCGATGAGATCTATGCGGCCCCGAAGAGCTGGGCAGAGAAAGCCTATCCCNNCTTCGCGGCGTGGGAACAGCCGCAGCTTTTCAGCGAAGAGCTCCGCTTAGCGTTTCGATCGCTCCGCTAATCATGGCAACAGCTAACCCCAATTCCACTCGAAAGGAGAACGCACATGAAAATCTTAATGGTCCTGACATCGCACGATCATCTGGGAAACTCGGGTCGCAAGACCGGTTTTTGGCTCGAAGAATTCGCGGCTCCGTACTTCGTCTTCAGAGATGCCGGTGTCGAATTAATGCTCGCATCCCCAAAGGGCGGGCAACCTCCGCTCGATCCCAAAAGTGATCTGCCCGAAAACCAAACTCCAGCAATGACTCGCTTCAAGAAAGATGCGACTGCCCAAAAATCGCTGGCCAACACGGTCAAGCTCGCCGACATGAAGTCTGAAGGCTTCGACACGGTATTTTTCCCCGGCGGGCATGGGCCGATGTGGGATCTCGCCGAGAGCGCGGTGTCGATCGCTTTGCTCGAGTCTTTTTATAATTCCGGCAAGCCGATCGCTC
>PMSS01000066.1 GCA_003167515.1 Acidobacterium sp.
CCCAGCCCATGTAATTCCACATCGCCACGAGGATCGCGGTGCTGAGGCCGCCTTCCGCGCTCGAGCGCGCCCACACAATATGGGCGGGCAGATGGGATCCGTGCCAAAACGCCGCGACCACCAGGACGACAAACGGCGAGAGCAGCAGGACGAACAGGCCGACGGATCCTTCGCCCACCGCCGGCGCGCCGAGGAGGTTCCACACGCAGCAAAGAGCGATCACTCCCAGCTCCCAGGCTGTCCCGTGCCACCCCGCGGTCCACGCGGGAAAGAGCCTGCCGAGGTAGAGCACGAACAGGGTCGGATAGATAGCCATGTCGAAAATGCTGGCAGCGAGCGAAAGCCACGCCTCCTGATAACCCCAGAACGGGCCGAGCGCGCGACGCACCCAGACGTAGAAGCCGCCCTCTTCCGGCAGTGCGCTGGCCAACTCGCCGATCATGAGAGCCGTGGGCAGGCTCCATAGAAACGGGAGGGCGACCAGAATGATCAGGCCCTTGAGATATCCGGCGTCGAGAATGTCTTCGATCCCGTAGGGTCCACCGGAGACCATGAAAAACGTCGCGGCCATGAGAGGCAGCAACAGCATTCCACGGCGAGGTCGTGCAGAGTCCGCGATCCGATTTCCTCGTATCACAGGAGTTGAAAATCCGAATCTACTCTGCTTTACTCCGCATGCAAAGCAAAAACGCCACCTATTTTAGCGCCGTTCTGCAATGAGCCAGCATGGCGCTCTAGGACGCTTTGCGGCGAACGGTCCCCGAGAGCGGCGGGACCTTTCCCGTCAGCTCGCGCACTCCTCTCATCTCACCTACTGTCGCGTTCCCCGCACTGCGCGCCCAGGCGTGGAACGCGGAACGCGGTCGATCTCCGAGGCATCGAAGCCCCGTCCATCAGTACATTGATCACGATAGACATCGGCGCCGTCCGAAGAATATTCAACCACGATCCCGTTTTCCGATCCGCTTTCGCTTTGGGGCGTCATCTATTTGTCTCCGTGATCTCTCTGACGAATGCCACCTCCAATGGGATTGGCAGGAGGGCCCTGGCGCTTGTCGGGCGCGTGCCGGAATAGCCAAGACGCGGATTTTCGCGCCTTGCCGAAGGCGTTCCTATATACTTGGCACAACCGAGCCGGAGAGATGGCCGAGAGGCTGAAGGCGGCGGTTTGCTANNGGGTTCGAATCCCTCTCTCTCCGCCATAGAGTCTTTCTCCGCAGAGTCCTGCATCTTGTCAACCTCCAAATCACCGCCAACCACGGCCCCCGTTTCTCTGCGGGACGGAGCTGAAGTCGCTGTCGAGAGAAATCGGACGTCGAGTTTGTGATCCCGCTCGGTTGGGGGGCTCCCACCCAGTTCTCCCTGGGAAAGCGTTCAGGGCCGCGAGATTAGCGTAAGGGTCAGAATCAATCGCAATTCATTCCCTGTTCCGGGCGTACTGCTCGTTGGCCAAGCCATGCAGCATCCATAGCGCGCGCAGCGACGCTGGGTGGGGCTTCAGCTAGTTCCGCGCATTCCCAGGTCGCGGGATTTTCCTCAACAGTATCCTGACAATCTCCTGACAGACCCATGACACGCCACTCCGCAGCGATGGCTACGGTAAGAACAGCTTTGGCGGCACAGCAGTTGTCACGCAATCGTCTCGGCAAATCAGCGGCCTTTTGGCCGCAAGCAAGACGAAGATGCCGCACACAGCGGAGGGATATGAGAAACAGATTGGTTGCTTCGGTGGTTCTCGGGCTGCTCGTGTTCGGAATCTCGCTTGTTCACGGTGCGGCGCCGCAGGCTGAGCCGCACCGCATTGAAGTCACAGCGAAACGGTATTCCTTCAACCCGGCCGAGCTGACCCTGAAGAAGGGAGAGCCGGTGGTTCTGGTTCTGAAAAGCGTCGATGTGGCGCATGGCTTGCGCTTTCGGGAACTGGGTGTCGACTTGAAAGCCGGCAAAGGGGCCACGAGCGAGGTGGAGTTCGCTCCGGAGAAGACCGGCGATTTCGTGGGTCACTGCTCCGTTTTCTGCGGCGGAGGCCACGGTTCGATGATGCTGACGCTGCATGTGGTGGAGTAAGCATGGCACCGCTTCGCACGGCTCGGGGCGCAGCCGCCGCCGCCCTTCTGCTGGCTCTGGCCGGCTGCAAGGCAAAACCGCCCAACACCTTCGAGACATGGTTTGTGACCGGGGCCAAGCACCGGTTGTTCGTCGGAAACCGCTTGCAGAAGAATCCCTTCCCCGCAACTCCGGATGTGATCGCCGAAGGCAAGGAGGCGTTTTCCCATTACTGCGTTGCCTGTCACGGAATGGACGGACAGAACACCGGCGTTCCGTTTGTCGACCACATCTCGCCGCCCATACCATCGCTCGCTTCGCCCGATGTGCAGCGCTACTCGGATGGCCAGCTGAAATGGGTGATCGACAACGGCATCTGGCCTTCGGGGATGCCCGGCTCCAGAGGCACCCTCAGCGACGAGGAAATCTGGTCGATTGTCGCGTTCCTCCGTCATCTTCCAGCCGCCGGCAGCCTGGGCGAACCGGAAATGTACTCCCACTGAATCGTCGATGAAAATTCTGACGCACAATCTCGGCTTCGACTTTCCCATCCTCGCGGCGGTACGAAGGCTCTTATCCGCATGCCGGGGATTCCTTCTGCTCTCGTCGCTGACTCCGAGGAAAACGGCAGCTCTTTTTCTGTTAGCCGGGTTGTTTGCCGCCAGCGCGGTCTGCGCGCAAATCAGCGAAGGCGCAGCGGCAACGGGCGCCAGTCCATCAGCGGGCGCAGGCAGCTCTCTCGCTGTTCCCGGCTTGGGTCTCGAAGAGGCTGCGTCTCCAGCGGGTCTCTCCCGCGAGACAGAAGCGAGCGGTCTCTCCATTAACGCTCTGGACATGGCGCTGACTACGCGGCAAATTTTCAATCTGATCGAGGACAAGCCGGAGGTCGTCGTCGAGCTGAAGCAATTGATGGCCGACACGCTGTCACAGCAGGGAGTCTCGGTCGACCCCAACTCCGTCACCGACGAAATGCTATACCGGCAAATCGCTTCAAGCCGTGAGGTGCGCGCGACCATCACGCTCTTTCTGCGCGGACGCGGTTATGTTTCCGACGAAGAGATGCAGAGCGGCGCGGCAGGGGGGCAAACGGGCGGACTTGCCGGAGATCAATATCCGCTGCTGCCGGGAGACACCATGGGGCCGCTTGAGATGCCGGACATGCTGTCGCCTCTCTGCGGAGCCACAGCAGCCGGGACCCCGTTGCTTTCATCCTGCATGCCAGGCACCCGCCAGGACCCGTCGGACTACGCCCAGCTTCCTTTGTCCGCGCAGAGAACGAACCGCGCCGTCGCGACTGAAGGCCGGAAGGCCCCCCGGCAACCGAACATCACCGATGCGCCCGAAGTGCTGCGCGAGCCCGCGCCCTACAATCTGAATTCCCTGCGCGACCTGTACACGCAAGTCCCGGACGCGCCGGAAAAATTGAAGCGCTGCGGTTCCGAAGTTTTTCTGAACCGCAGCGTGGGGATGGCCACGCGGCTGGGAGGTTCGGCCAGCCTTCCTACTCTCGATGTGCCCATCGGCCCCGATTACGTTATCGGCCCTGGAGACAGTCTCACCATAAATATGTGGGGCGGCGTCTCCCAGACGATCACGCGGACCATCGACCGCGATGGAAGCCTGATGCTGCCGGAAGCCGGCGAAGTCCAGCTGGCCGGACTCACGCTCGAGCGCGCACAGGACGCGATCGATCATGCGCTCCGGCAGCAATTCAGAAATGCTCAGATCACGGTTACGATTGCGCGCCTGCGTTCGGTGCGGGTCTACGTGGTCGGCGATGTGCAGTCGCCGGGAGCCTATGACATTCCTTCGCTTTCCACTGTACTGAGCGCACTGTATGCTGCGGGAGGCCCCAGCGCGGCGGGCTCGCTGCGGGTTGTCCGTCACTATCGGGGCAAACAACTCCTCGAGGAAATCGATTTGTACGATTTTCTTCTCCGCGGTGTGCACGGCACCGACGATCGGCTGGAGGCGGGGGATACGCTGGTGGTTCCTCCGGCTGGGCCTCAGGTCGCGGTCTCCGGTGCGGTGCGTCGGGCGGCCATCTACGAGCTGAAGGGCGAACAAACTCTGGATCAGGTTCTCGACGTGGCAGGCGGCATGACTGTAGCCGCGGCACTGGGGCACATCACCGTCGAGCGCATCGACGCCAACCTGCATCGCGAAACACTGACATTGAACAGCGACGCTCCGGATCAGACGCAAGGCGAGCGCACGGCCATGGCTTCGTTCGCCGTGAAGGACGGCGATCGCATCCGTGTCGCCCCCATCCTGCCCTACAGCGAGCGCGTCATTTATCTGGAAGGGCACGTCGCGCGTCCTGGCAGGACCGCTTTTCGCGACGGCATGCGCCTCAACGATGTGCTGCGCAGCTATCGAGACCTGCTGCCCGAACCCTCGGACCGCGCGGAGATCGTGCGCCTTGTGCCTCCGGATCTGCACCCGGAGACGATCGAATTTGAGCTGCCCGAAGCGCTCATCGGCAACGAGAATCCTGCGCTGCAGCCGTTCGATACGATTCGCGTTTTTGGCCGCTATGAGGCCGATGCGCCCAAAGTCACGGTGAGCGGCGAGGTTTTACGGCCGGGATCCTATCCGATGTCTGCGGGCATGACCGCGGCGCAGTTGGTCCGGATGGCGGGCGGCTTCAAACGAGATGCCCTGCTGACCGACGCCGACCTGTTGAGCTATCGGGTTGTGAACGGAACCGAAGTTGCGGGAGTGCGCAGCGACATCCGGATTGGCGATGCGGTCAGGGGTGACGCGGCAATGGACGCGCCGCTCATGCCGGGCGACGTACTCACCATTCACCAGGTCACGGGCTGGGAGGACATCGGCTCATCGATCACCATAGAGGGCGAAGTTGGCCATCCCGGCAATTACGGATTTCAGCAGGGAGAACACCTCAGCGACGTGCTGCGGCGGGCAGGCGGTCTTCGCGAGACTGCGTACCCCGAAGGCGCGGTGCTCACGCGAGTAGAAGTGCGCGATCTGGAAGAGAAAAGCCGCGCGGAACTGATCCGGCAGATCGAAACCGGTTCGGCCACGGCGCGCATATCACCCAGCCTCGCAGGCGGCGATCAATCGGCCTCGGTACAACTGGTCAAGCAGCAGGAAGATCAGGTGCTCGCGCGCCTGCGAACTGCGCCGCTTAGCGGACGGCTGGTCATCCATATCAGTGCGGACATCAACAGCTGGGCGGGAACTCCCGACGACATCGAAGTGCGCAAAGGCGATGTGTTGCGCGTGCCCAAGCGGCCGGGATTTGTGCTGGTGAGTGGGCAAGTCTACAACGCCACCGCCATCACGTTTGCTCCGGGCGAGACGGCCGGATGGTATCTCAGTCGCGCGGGCGGAGCAACGGGTGCAGCAGACCGCAAAGACATCTTCGTCATCCGCGCCAATGGCTCCGTGGTGGGGCGGCGCTCCGATTCGTGGGGACGCGGCGTGCTCGACACGAAGCTCGATCCGGGCGATGTCGTCGTCGTGCCGCCCAAAATCATCGGCGCGTCCCTGTTCTGGCGCAACCTGCTCTCCGGAGCGCAAATCACATCGTCGATCGCGATTGCGGCCGCTGTCGCGACGGGGCTGTAGGTTCAGCATGGATATGGAATTGCTCGAACCCGTAACGACTGAGCTGCCCGACTGCGTAGCCCGGCAGCAGCCGCCAAACTGGGTCGTCAATGCCAACGTGCTCTGGGACCGTCGCCGCACCCTGGCGCGCGTGACGGCGGCCGCGCTGGTCGTGAGCCTCACCATCGCTTTCACCATCCCGAAGCGTTATACGTCGACGGGCCGCATCATGCCGCCGGACAATTCCGGGTCGACCATGGCGATGTTTGCCGCGCTGTCGGGGCGGAGTGGAGGGGAATTCTCCGGACTAAGCAATCTGGCGGGATCTCTGCTCGGCGGCCGCAACTCGAGCGCGCTGTTTGTCGATTTGTTGAAGAGCAGCACGATCAGCGGAGCGCTCATCGATCGCTTCCGTTTACAGCAGGCATGGCACAAACGCTATCGCGTAGATGCCGCAAAATATCTGGCGCGCCACTCGACGATCGTCGATGACAAGCGGAGCGGCGTGATTACCGTGGAGGTTCAGGACACCAATCCGCAGCGCGCGCGGGATTTGGCGCAGGGCTATCTCGATGAGCTAAACATGTTGCTGAATCGAACCAGCATCTCAGCTGCACACCAGGAGAGGATCTTCATCGAGCGGCGCCTCAAGGGTGTGGAGGCCGATCTGGAGCAGGCGCAGACAGCTCTCAGCGATTACTCCAGCACACACACCACCATCGACCTGCCGAACCAGACGCGCGCCATGGTGGATGCGGCCGCGCGACTGCAAGCCGAACAGATCGCCGCCCAATCCGAAGTCGATTCCCTGCGGCTGATCTATGGCGACACCAACGTGCGCCTTCGTGCCGCCGAAGCGCGCGCCGCCGAACTGCAGCACCAGCTGACTAAGATGAGCGGCACATCGGCGCCCCTTCCCAAAGACGACGACAAGAACTCCGACGGAACATCGGCCGACGTGGACAGCGGAGACCTTTATCCCCCGCTACGTCAACTTCCGCGCCTGGCAGTTCCATATGCAAACTTGTACCGGCGCGTGCGGGTGGAGGAGACCATCTACGAACTGCTGACCCAGCAGTATGAAGTCGCGCGCATTCAGGAAGCCAAGGATGTACCAGTGGTCAGCGTGATCGATATGCCGGGCATTCCGGAGAAGAAGTCGTTCCCGCCGCGCCTGTTGGTCGCTTTGATCCTTACGATTTTCGCCATCGCCGTGACGGCTGCAACTCTGCTCTTTCTGCACCGTTGGCAGTTGGTGAGCAACAGCGATCCGCGGAAGGTTCTCGCGCGGCGGATCGAAGACAGCATTGGCGACTCGCTGCAACAGCTGCGCAAGCGCGTGGGAGGGGCACGCTGATGATCTCTCGCTCCTCATCACGGTCGTCATGGTTTGCTCCATCGGGGGCCATCGCAACCGCCTCTCCAGTCCCCGCGCTGCTTCCAGGCGCAGTCGGCTTTTACTTCTCGTTTCGCGTCGCCATCGTGCTGGTCACCGTGCGGCTCTTCCTGCGGGATGCGCAAACCGGCGTGGCCGCGGGACTGGTGTGCAATTATCTTCTGCTCATCGTCATCGGATTCTTCTCTCTGGGCCCCGCGGTCTGCAGCCTCCGATCGATGGTGCGCGGTCCGGTTTGGTGGGTCCTCGCCTTCCTGGCATTCTCCGGTGCCAGCCTTCTATGGAGCAGTACCGTCTCCCCGGCCGCAGCTGCGGCCTTCTGGTGTGCGATGGCCGCAGACGTCGCCATCGTGATGCTCCTGCTGCGCAACGGCTCCGCCGAAGAAACAGGACAGGCTTTGATGCGGGGCTTCATCTGGGGAGCCTGCGCGTTCGCCGCCATTGCATGGCTGTTGCCCGCGCAATCAGACCTCCGACTCGGCGACGAGGAATTGCTGGGCCCCAACCAGATCGGCTATTCATGCGCCTCTGCATTCTTCCTAGCCCAATATCTGATGTCGCGGCGCAGCCGCCTCTGGGGCTTTCCCGCCGCATTTCTCGCGATCACGCTGTTGCGCAGCCTGAGCAAAACCACAATAGTCGCCTTCATCGCGGCCGAGGCATTCATTCTGCTGCGCGACCGTTCTATGAACCGCACCCGAAAACTGCTGCTGATCGGCCTGGCTCTCGTGATCCTCGTTGCTTTTCAGGGATTAATCGCGTCGTACTACACCATCTACACGAATGCGGGCAGCCAGGCGGAAACGCTGACGGGCAGGCTTGGTATCTGGGCGTACTTCGTGGCGGAGTCGTTGCAGCAGCCATGGCTCGGCCACGGCTTTCACTCTGTCTGGAAAGTGGTCCCACCGTTCGGACCGTTCGAAGCGCGCCACGCCCACAATGAACTGCTGCAGCAGTTCTACGCGTACGGGTTGGGGGGGATTATTCTCATGGCCGGCCTCTACGGGAGCGTCTTCCGCCAGATTCGGCGGCTACCCGGGGGCCGGATTAAAACATTTTTCCAGGGGTTGCTTATCTTTGTCTTGGTTCGCGGTCTGGCCGATACCGAACCCTTCGACCTGTCGCTCCCTCTGTGGTTCGTCTGCCTCATCACTCCTGTGCTGACACAGTGGGCCGCGCAACCGCACGAGAGGCAATCGGCACGCGCAACCACGGGACCGGTGCCCCTCGTGCCATTGCCGGAGGAACCGGGGCCATGAAACTCGTCCTTGTTTCCGTATCGGCCAACACGCAGCTCAGCGGGGTGTCGCGCCATGTCGCCAATCTTGCGCGATGCCTGCTGTCGCATTCCGATGTGCAGGCGATTCATCTGATTGCTGCGCCCTGGGAAAGAACGCTGTTCCGCGAAGCCATTGCGCATGAGGATCCGAGATTGCATATCCACTCGGTCTATGTGGGAGCCAGCAGTCTTGCGCGCAATCTCTGGTTTTGGTTAGACCTGCCTTCGATCGCGAATCAGCTCGACGCGGACATCGTGCACCTGGGCTATCCCGCGCCTCTCCATCGGCGCGACTTTCCTTGTCCCGCCGTAGTCAGTGTGCACGATCTGTATCCGTGGGACATTCCGGAAAACTGGGGCTTCCCCAAAGTTTTCTTCAATCGGATGGTTTTCAGGCAATGCATGCGAGCAGCCGATGCGCTGGCGTGCATGTCGGACGCGACCTTGAACCGGCTGCGCGAGAAGGAGCCGATGAGTCTGGGAGAGAAGACCAGAAGGATCTACAACTGCGTGGAGCCGGCACGGGTGAGACTGGGGCGCGGCCCGTTGCCGGAATCATCCAGCGTTCCCTTCTTCCTGTGCGTTGCCCAACACCGGCGCAACAAGAATATTCTTCTTGCGCTGCACACCCTCGTGCGGCTGCTACGCGAGAAGACCATTCACCCTGACACCCAGCTGGTCATCGTTGGCATTCCCGGACCCGAGACCGCCAGCATCCACCGGTTCATTCAGGTTGCCGGGATCGAGGCCAACGTCCAGCTTATGAGCGGAATCTCCGAAGCGGAGTTGCAGTGGTGTTATCGCAACTGCGAAGCTTTGCTCGCGCCATCGCTGACCGAGGGGTTCGGTCTGCCCGTGGCCGAAGCCCTCCTTGCCGGTTGCCGGGTGGTGTGTTCGGATATCCCGCCCTTCCGTGAGCTGGGTGGCGACCATTGCCGATATTTTTCCCTCGGCCCTAATGCGGAAGAGAAATTCGCGACGGCTGTTCGGATCGCTGTGACTGAGCACCGGCACGGGCCTATTTCACTGCCCCAGCTCTCGGGGCGATCGATTGCCCTGGAATACATGGCGCTCTATCGCTCACTGGCCGGACAGCCCTCCCACTCGCCGGCAGCTCTGGAGTCCGCTGCGCTGACGATCCCGAAGGTCTCGTCATGAACAACGGGAGGACCCACAAAAGGCCGAGCAAATGTCAAGACTTTGTCATTTGTAGCTGTCCAGTTGTCAAATATTCACTGCACGGGAGCAAAATCAATCTATGGCAATCGCAGGAGAACAGGAACCCGTTGCGCTGATGCCGATGGAGAATGCGCCAGTCCCGGAGTTGGGCACTATCCTCGTCATCGAAGATGATCCGCGCATGCAGAAGGTGCTGCGCCGGATGTTTGTCGAAGAAAATTACTCCGTTCTGATCGCTGGAGACGGCCAGGTGGGACTGGATTCGTTCCGCGTGCACCGCCCCATGGCGGTGCTTCTCGATCTGATCCTGCCGCACATCTCCGGCCGCGAGCTGTGTCAGAGCATCAAGGCCATCAGCAACGAAACGCCGGTGATTATTCTCAGCGCCGTTACCGAGGTCGTGGACAAAGTGTTGCTGCTGGAGCTGGGAGCGGACGACTACGTGACCAAGC
>PMSS01000293.1 GCA_003167515.1 Acidobacterium sp.
GACGACTACGTGACCAAGCCATTCAGCCCGCGCGAGCTGATGGCCCGCGTCCAGGCAGCCATTCGCCGTCGCAGGCGCAAGACTTCTGCGACTGTTTACCGCTTCAGCGACTGCGAGCTTGAGTTCGAAAAAATGGTGGCGCGCCGCGCGGGAGTTCCCGTCGTCCTCACCTCGCACGAATTCAAACTGATGAAGTTTTTCACGGAGAACGCCGAGCGCGTGCTCACCCGCGATGTTCTGCTGAACGAAGTGTGGGGTTATAACTCGTACCCGACCACCAGGACTGTGGATAATCAGATTCTCAAGCTGCGGCAGAAACTTGAACTGGACCCGGCGAACCCAAAGCATTTGCTCACCATTTACGGAGCCGGTTACAAGTTTGTCCCGTAAGAGACCGCAGCCATTCTCCGGTCCGGAGTATCGCGCATGCACGTGAGCAAAGGTGTCCGGACACGGGCTCTTCTGATCGCAGCCATGGCGGTGGTCATCGCGAGCGCTTCGCAGGCCAGCCTCCTGCTCATCCGCCATCAGTTGCTTGACGAGGTGACGGATCGACTCTCGCGCGATCTGCAACGCTCCGTCGCTAGCTTTCAGGATTTGCAGGCCCAGCGGCTGAACGCGCTCGATCGCGAAAATGCGTTGCTTGCCGATCTGCCCACTCTCAAGGCGCTAATGACCAGCCACGATACCCGCACCATTCAGAATGAGGCGGTCGATTTCCGGAACGTCAGCGGAAACGATCTGTTTGCGCTGGCCGGCGCGGACGGCCAGGTCGTCGCTGCTTATACGAACACCTCTCTTCGGTCGGATGCTCAGCTGGCGTCGCAGCTCGAGCCCCTCCTCGCATCCCCCAACATGCTGTACCTGATCAGCGGCGACCGTCTTTTTGCCTGCTCCGTGCGTCCACTCTACTTTGGCAGCGAAGCCAGTGGAGCTCTGCTCGGTTACGTCATCAGCGGCTTCGCCATCGATCGCACGCTGGTGGAGCAGATCAGCCGGGCCACAATGGTGCAGGCCTCTTTTGTCAGCGACGGCCGTGCGCTGGCCAGCACCATCACTCCGCCGGCGCAGGATTGGCTAGTCAGGTCGCCGCCTCTCCCGCGCGGCTCCGTCACCAGATCCCTCACCCTGGGGGGCGAACGCTATCTGGCCAACACCGTGGACCTGACCTCGCGCTCCTCGGCTCCGCTGCAGCTCGTAGTGCTCAAGTCCTTTGCCGAGGCGGATAATTCCATCCGCCAAATTGATCACCTGATCCTGATCGCCGGCCTGCTGGCGATGGTGCTGGGAACCCTGCTGATGCTGGCGCTGTCCCATGCAGTGACGCGCCCTCTCGAGGAGCTGGCTGCCGGCGTTCGCGCTTTCGGCAGCGGCGACAGCGCCCATCTTCTTCCCC
Source organism: Acidobacterium sp. (assembly GCA_003167515.1). GTDB lineage: Bacteria > Acidobacteriota > Terriglobia > Terriglobales > Acidobacteriaceae > Palsa-343. The sequence goes on from PMSS01000293.1 coordinate 1,397, forward strand.
ATCGCGGCACCAGGGAAGTGCGGGACCTGAGCGCTTCCTTCTCGAAAATGCGGCAGGAGATCCAGCGAGCGAACCGCGCTCTGCTGGAGGCCGAGCGCCTGGCTACCATCGGACGTATGGCCAGTTCCGTTTCTCACGACCTTCGGCACTATCTGGCTGCCGTTTATGCCAACGCGGAGTTTCTTGCCTCGGCGCGGCTTTCGGAATCGGAGCGAGCCGACATCCTGGGAGATATTCGCAGCGCGGTTTACGGCACCACCGAACTCCTCGAGTCCATGCTCACCTTCGGCAGAACCGGCTCGGCGGTGCGTCGATCGCCCCAAATGATCGCCACACTGCTGGAGCACGCCGTCGACATCGTGCGCAAGCATCCCGATGCCGCCAACGTTGCTCTGGTCGCGACCTACGGATTCCCCGAAACCACAGTCGCCGTTGTCGATGCCCAGCAAATTGAGCGCGCGATCTACAACATCCTTCTCAACGCCTGCCAGTCGCGCTCACCCTCCCCCGCTGTCATCCACGTCTCAGCTATGCTCGAGGTGCAGGGAGATCAGATCGTTCTCGAAGTCACAGACGACGGCGCAGGCGTTTCCGACGACATCCGCGGCAGCCTCTTCCAGCCATTCGTCAGCAAGGGCAAGCAGAAGGGATCGGGCCTTGGACTGACGCTCGCACATTGCATCGCGGCTGAGCACGGCGGCTCTCTGGTGCTGGTGAGCAGCCGCCCGGGAGAAACCATTTTTCGTATGTGCATCGCGCGCGGTTGGGCGCCAGAGGAGTCTGCGTTCTCCGAAAGTTCATCACCAGAGGTGGCCAATGAGGCGAAATTTTCCTGAAGCCAATGTTGCCTGGCTCTCGAACTTCACAGGTTTACGCCGCACGGTTTCCGCTCTTCTTTGCGCATCGCTTGCCATGTTCGCTCCCCAGAGCCATGGCCAGGCGGATGTGGCAAGCAAGGTTCAGCTTCTCACCGATGCTCTGAACCGCGCCCAGGATCAGCTTAGCCAGGCGCAGCGCCAGCTCCAGGACCTGCGCCAGCAGATTGCCGATTTGCGCGTGCAGGTCGACAGCGCCAATCGGAGCGCCTCTGCCTCCGCAGAGCAGCAGCAGTTGTCCTCGCAAGTGGAAGCGCTGAAGGAAAACCAGGCGCTTCAGGCGTCGGAGATCGCCACACACGAACAGGACAAGGTGGAAAGCGAATCGAAGTATCCCGTCAAAGTCACGGGCATGGTTCTGCTGAACGGATTTGTGAATACGAACCGGGTCGATATGCCTGCCACGCCTACCGTGGCGATTTCCGGAGCTGGCACCAGCGGGGCCTCTCTGCGACAGACAGTGCTGGGTCTCGACCTTCTGGGGCCACATCTCTTGGGCGGACATAGCCATGCCGATGTGCGCGCCGATTTCTTCGGAAGCACGGACAGCAGCAATACCGGAGCCTACGACGCGGTGGGGTTGCTGCGGCTGCGCACCGCCCACGCCGCGCTCGTGTGGGACAGCACCGAAGCCTGGTTCTCACTCGATCGGCCCATTCTCAGCGCCAACGAACCCACGTCGCTGACCGCGGTGGCGGTGCCGCCCCTGGCCTGGTCAGGCAATTTGTGGACGTGGAACCCGCAGGTCGGCGTCACACACGATTTCGGCGCTTCCTCCGCCGAGCGCTTCCGCGTTGAGGGCGCGCTCATCGACGTGGCGGATCCTCCTTACGCCGCTAACGCCAGCCCAGCTGTCTATCCCGCCTCCACAGCCGAACAGAGCCGGTGGCCCGGCGTCGAAGCGCGCGTGGCCTTCGGTTCCCAGGAGGATGCGGGCTTCCGCCTGGGAGCAGGCGGATACTTCGCGCCGCATCGCACCATCTATGGCTCCCAATTCTATTCATGGGCAGGGACGCTGGATTATCGGCAGCCGTTGCCAGGCAGGATGCAGTTCAGCGGCAACTTCTATCGTGGCGCGGCCCTGGGTGGACTGGGCGGCGGAGCCTACAAAGACTATGGATTGGGGGAGGACCTGGACGATCCGGGCTCGTACTATATCAGGCCTTTTGACGCGGTGGGTGGCTGGATTGAGATGAAGGAACGAGCGACCGAACGCCTCGAGTTCAATGCCGCGCTTGGCATGGATAGTGTGCCGGCCGGAGAGCTGCGCAGTTATCCCGCGGTAGCCGCAAGCACCTATCAGTACCTGGCTCGAACGCAGACATTCACCGGCAATGCGATCTACAGCCCCAGCGCCTGGCTGCAATTCTCGCTCGAGTATCGTCGCCTGGAGAGCTCCTCCGTGAATGCTCCAGCCGCGAGCAGCAACATTATCGGCGTTGCGGCGGGGTATAAATTCTAACCATGAGACCGCGCTTCCTCTTCGTGCTGAACCTCGCTGCAGCGGTCCTGCTGCTGCACCCGGAGGCGTTCGCGCAGCAGCCCACCGTCGATGTGCACCTGCGCCTGGCGTTCCCCGGCAACGCAAAGCACCGCGCAGCGCCCGCCGTTGTGTGGCTGAAACCGTTGCAGCCCATGCCGGAGCTGCAGTTCCCGCCGCACAAAACCTATACGCTGATGCAGAAAAACCGGACGTTCATTCCGCATCTGCTGGTGGTTCCCGTCGCAAGCGAGGTTCTCTTTCCTAACGCCGATCCGTTCTACCACAATGTGTTCTCGCTTTTTGACGGAAAACGGTTCGACCTTGGACTGTATGAGGCAGGTTCTACGAAGGGAGTTACTTTTCCCCGCGAAGGCGTCTCTTATATCTTCTGTAATATTCATCCGGAAATGAGCGCGGTAGTGGTGGCGCTTTCGACGCCGCTCTACGCGACCGCCGACGCGGCCGGAGCCATCGACATTCACGATGTTCCGGCCGGCGAGTACGAATTGCATACCTGGGTAGAGGGGGTGCCGCAGCCCGTCCTGGAGCACTTGACCCATCGCGTGCGCGTCGCTCCGAATGCCGGCGACCTCGGGTTAGTCACCGTGCCAATCGCGCCGCTTCGTTCCAGTGCGCACACCAATAAATTTGGCCAGCCCTACGATAAAGATTCCAAGCCGACTTATTAGTACTGGCCACATTCTATGAACGGTGAGGTGGTCAAGGCCACGACGCCTCGACAGGTCATATCCTCCCGGGGCTGGATGGCTAACTGACTAATCCGAGCCTGTTTCTCTGAGGATTGGCGCTGGCTGGCTGGTTTTTGCCGTAAGCTTCCTCGTCAGCGGGTACACGCGAATGCCCGTCAGCTGCAGCATGATCCGCCAAAGGAAAACCGGGTTGTTACGCAGATAGCGCCTCCACAACCTCCGCGGATCCTGCAAGAGGCGATGAAGCCACTGCAGACCCGCGGACTTCACCCAGTCGGGACAATCTTTGATGCGCCCGGCGTGATAATCGAAGGCCGCTCCGACTCCAAACATCAGCCTCGTCTCCAGCAACGGAAGATAGCGATGCATAAACGCTTCCTGCCGCGGCGTGCTGATCCCCACCCAGACAATATCCGGCTTCAATGCGCGAATCTCTGCAATCAACGCATCTTCTTCTTCGGGACAGAGCTCACGAAAGGGTGGCGTCCAGGTGCCGCAAATCCTGAGCCAGGGGAACCACTGCTTCAGATTGGCGGCCAGCTTCTCCGCCACCCCTTGCGCGCCTCCATAGAAGAAGTGAGTGTAACCGGCCAACTCCGGGCTTCGGCAAATCTCCAGCATCAGATCCGGGCCGGCGACGCGCTCCATCTGCCGGCAACCCTGCATCCGGCCTACCCACACCGTCGGCATTCCATCCGGAATCGTAATGGCCGATTCAGCATAGATCGTCGCCAGGCGCGGATTGCGCTGCGCCTCCATGATCCCGTGCACACCAATGACCGAGACATACCCTTTCTCATGGCTCTCGAGGGCTTCGGCCACCCGTGATACTGCGCGATCGATGTCGAGCGCTTCCACCTGAACACCCAGAACGTTGGCATGTTTCGCGGAAGAGTTGCTCTGCCTTGCTTCGTGCGGATCCGTGCTCTTCTGTCCTGCGAACCGGACACGCCCGGAAGCCGCACGCGATACCTTCGATGACCATTCCGGATTCAGAAGCAGTAATAGAGGAACGTACAGAAGCATGGCCGCCCCCCCATACGCGATGCGCGCGATAGCGATTCCGTGCACACCGTGGTTCTTGATCAGCCAATCCAGCGGCAGAAGCATGGCGCAGCCGCCGGCGATGCTGATAAACGTCACGGTTCGCACGCAGCCAAACGCCAGCAGCGCATGGTAGGCCGTGACGCTCATCGCGAGCAGGGCGGTGCCCCACACGATGAGCGGCAACACCGGAGCGGCTGCCACGGCGATCCCATCGCCGGCGATAGCTCGAATGACCCGTGTGCCCATCGCGAGGAGAATCGCGACGCCCACGGCTGTCATGCACAGATTCGCCATGAACGCGCGGCCCACAATCTTTCTCAGCATCGCAGCGGACGAAGTGACTTGACGTCTTGCGAGATGCGGAAAAAGAAAGTGCAGCCCCGAGGCGGTCAGGCCGTAGAGCGGCTGGGCAATCTGCACGCATAGAGCGTAGGAAGCGACCGCCGTAGCTCCAAGGGCGACGCCCGCAACCAAACGGTCCACCTGCCCGGCAATGATGGCCGCCAATGCCAGCAGCCAGCTGAAGATTCCGAAGCGGAACAGTGCGTGGAGTGAGTCGCGATCGAACTTCGGCGATAGAGAGGCAGCGCCCAGAAGCTGGCGCAGTCTGCCGAGTTGCATCCACGCACTGGCGACGATCACGGCGAGGCTTGCCAGGAGAATGCCGGCGACGCTGCGACCGACGCACGCCAGCAACGCCGCCAAGCCCAGCGACACCGTCCGCCCGGCGATGCTGACGTACACCGCGGGTCCATAGCGCTCGAAGGCGCGTTGCGTGCTGATGCAAACGCACTCTATCGCCCGCGTCGGCATAATCATGCTCGCGATGCGCAGCGACCACAGGCAATCGGTTCGCAGCGCCGCGCCGTGCGCGACCACATGCTGTGCCACGTAGGGCGACAGCGTCCATCCGATCAGCCCAATGCACAACCCGAGAACGACATGGATGCCCATGGTGCAGCGCACGGTTTGCAGCAGGCGCGAAAAGTCGCCAGCTCCGCGGTCGCTGGCAATCTGCTGAATGTTCGCGTCGCCGAATCCCGAGGCCAGGATCGACCCCGCGGTGATCGCCGCCGTTGCGACCGCCCATACCCCGTACCGCTCGACGCCGAAGTGGCGCAGAATGACCGGCGCGACCAGTAGCATCCCCACCGGATACGCCGCGTAGTCCAGCACGCCACAAACAGCGTTCGGAAGGTGTTGCTTCGTCATGAGCCGCATCACCTGTGACAGTAGCGGTCTGCGCGGTCGTGGCTGTCAGATAATTGTTATCGCTTTGTCATATATCAAAAGGACGGTAGTTAGCCGACTACGAGGCCGCCCCCGCGCATGATTCCGCGGCCAGGACGATCAAATAATTCCAATCCCTCGGAGCAGTCGTTTCCAGCGGTACGCTTCGTACAGATACCGCAGATCCTCGACGACATGAAAGCGCAGCCTGGTGAGAATGAAGCGCAGCTGCGTCCAATGCCGTCGAATCCGCGACGCCCGGGATTCATTGGGCACCGGCAGCGCAATCGGCGGCGGGAACCTGCGTGGCACCAGCGCCTGTGGCGCCGGTCGCGCACCAGCAGCGCCGGCTCGCATCATTTCCTGCTGCAGCAAAAGGTATAACTTGGTCCCTGGAGCGTCGGCCAGGACCGTCTGGCGTCCATACCCCTCGATCCACAATCCAACCGTCGCAGGCACGCGAGCCACCGTCCAGGACGTGAATGCTTCCGGTGCGAACTCGCCCATCAGATGCGTGATCCACCGCGTCGCCACGCCCAACGCCAGCGGCACGCGCGAGTCGGCTTCGGCTAGAGTGCGCAGGCGGGCCCAGAACCTTGCGTCGTGACTGCGAGCCATCACGTGACGGCGAAATTCGAGCATGTGCGCCGCCCGCGAAAATTCACTGCACAGATGCTTGAACAGATGCATGCCCTGGCCCAGAAACAAATCTTCGGGGGCGAGAACTGGAAACGACACCCCGTGCAGGCACTGCCGTTCGGTCCGCGCCAGGAGTGAGAGCTCAGCCTCCGCTGGTTCAATGTGCAACTCCGCGCAACGATGAGGCGTGGCTTTGTAAAGATTCTTCAGCGAAGGGCGCGGCACCTCTCCCGCCTTGAACTCCCAGCTCCTGCCGCTGATTGCATGGAGTCGATAACCGCGCGCTTCGAGGATGCGCCGGGCTTCCGGCGCGCTCTCCTCGGCAACCAGAAAGTCGAGATCCAGCTGCGATCGCAACTCCAGCCGCGACACGGAAACCGGCCACAGCGAAAAGCCCTTCAACGTGGCGTAGGAGAGCCCCGCATTTTGAAAATCGGCGTGGATAGCGTTCGCCTCCGCAATCATCGTGTCCGTGCGCCGGGTATTATCGACCAAATCCTTCTCAAGACGTGCCAGCACACGCGGCGGGATCATATCCTGCAACCCCTGATCGATGATCCGGTCAAGAAAATAGAGAGCCAAGCCGCTTACATCCAGCCATTGCAACGCCTGGCGCCATTGGCCATCGCTCAGCAGCCACAACCGGCGACATTCCCTGGGAGCCGGGTCGCAAAAAATCAGCAGTAGCGCCTCGCGTATCTTTTCTCGTCCGCTCAGAGCGCGGCGTCGTGCATGGCGCCGCAGTGCGGGGACAATCGAGGGGGAGGGCTGCCCGCCGGCCAGACAACGAGTGCCGGGCACAGAATCAACACACGCTTCAGCCTGCGCAGACTCCCACTGGATACCGAGTTCGAGGGGCGCGGGCTGCCGCACGCTGATCTCCGTGGTTGTTGTAGTCCCAGTCGCATCCATCGCCGATCTGGTTGTTTCGAACGTAACCGGCGGCCGATGCGCGCGTGTCACGCCTCTGCAATCCGATTGTCACAGCTTTGCGACTGCCGACCATGACAATGCTTTTACAAAGAACAGACGCCAAGAGGACA
>PMSS01000454.1 GCA_003167515.1 Acidobacterium sp.
GTGCTCACCGGCCTGTCGAACCGCGGCGCCTTGCTCGACCTGCTGCGCGCCGAAATCGAGCGCACTCTGCGCACCCATACCTCCATGGGAATTCTCATGCTCGATGTGGACCACTTCAAGCCCGTCAACGNNCGCTACGGAGGCGAGGAGTTCCTGGTCATCCTCCCCGCCTGCGATCGCGAGCAGACAGAGAGCAGCGCCGAACGCATTCGCGCCGCTGTCTCTTCACTACCGTTCCTGGTCGCCGGCTCGGAAATCCCCCTCACGGTCAGTATCGGCGCCACCGTCGCGACGGACTACCCTCAGACCGAGACGGAGCTTCTCAGCTTGGCCGACCTCGCTCTTTACCAGGCCAAGCACGCGGGCCGTAACTGCACAATCCTGCGCACTACATTTCAGGAAGAGCGCGCCGAAACCGCCTGACGCGCAGACGGCTGCGGCAGCAATATCCCCTTGATAAATCGCTGCGCCGGCCGCTCGATCCACACCATCGCCAGCACCGCCGCGCCCACCAGCAATCCGTAACTCAGCCACGGATCGAACCGCTCGAGGCCCGTCATCGCCAGAACCCCCGAGTTGTGGATCAGATTCCACAGATTGAAGTGCAGAATATACAGGCAGTAACTCGCCTGACCCACCGCGACAAACGGAAAGAACCCAAAAAACTTCGCGATCAGGTTACGTCCCGCCAGCCCCAGCACCGCCAGCGCGTACAACGGCATCATCAATCCGTCGTGCATCATGGGATACGGAAAGTAATCGCCAAAATAGAGCACCGTGTAGATGCCCACCATCCCCAGCGCTCCGAAGAGCAGCCGCCTGCGCGCCCCCCTCGGAATCAGCGCATCCAGATCCGCCAGCACAATCCCGAACAAAAACGACGGCACATGCGGCGGCGGCGAAAATTTCAGTGCGCGCATCCAGAAGCCGTCCGTATAGCGGCCCGGGTGCATATCCCCGTCCGGATGCAGGCCCATGTACAAACTGGGCAGCACCATCCCCAGGCACCACAGCCCCAGCAGAATCCCCACCAGCGCGCCAATCTTCTTCGGCCGCTTCCACAGAATCACCAGCGGGAAAATCAGGTAGAAAAAGGCCTCGGTGCACATCGTCCACGCCGGCGTATTCCAGAACGTCGATAGCGACGGGCTCCAGCCCTGCATCAGGAACGGCGTCAGCACCACGCCCCAGGTGAACTGCGCATGCGAACGCACATGCCACTCATCCATCAGCATGCCCACCGACATGAGCAGTGCAAACAGGTAGATTGGATAGAGCCGCGAGAGCCGCGCCACCCAGAAGTTCCGCGTGTTCAATTGTCCCTGTTGCGCTTTATCGGAATAGTTGTAAGCCAGCACGAATCCCGAAAGCAGCAGAAAGAAGCTGACCGACGTGTATCCGTTGTCGACCACCGGCGCAAACGGCCCAAACCATTTCGGATTCGAGAAATGGAAGAAGACAATATTGAGAGCCGCAAAGGCGCGCAACCCGGTCAATGCCGGCAGCCGTTCCTTCTTCGGCTTGATCATGACCGGCCGTGGCGAGGGTGCCTGCCTGGCCGCGCCCGTGGCCGCGCCCGTATACCAGGAGCCCGTCGGCCGCGGAACAACTTGTACCTGTGCGCTCAGAATCGGTCTCCGGATAAAGGTTCGGGCTTCGGTCTGGAGTACTGCTCCCTCGATCGTCGGCGGATCAGGAGACACCTTCAGGCCGTCACCAAAGAGCCGACCTTCTCCCCGGAAACGACGCGGCGGATATTGCCCGGCTGGTTAAGGTTGAAGATGATCATCGGCAGATTATTGTCCTTGCACAGACTCACTGCCGTGGTATCCATCACCTTTAACCCCAGACGCAGAATTTCCATATAGGTAATCTGCTCAAATTTCACCGCGTCCCTTGTGATGACCGGATCGGCGTCGTAGATGCCCTCTACCTTCGTCGCCTTAAGTAAAACATCCGCATGGATTTCCATCGCGCGCAGCGATGCTGCCGTGTCTGTTGAAAAATAAGGGTTTCCGGTTCCCGCGGCGAAAATAACCACCCGCCCCTTTTCCAGATGCCGGATCGCCCGCCGCCGGATATACGGCTCGCACACCTGGTTCATTTCGATCGCCGACATTACCCGGCAAAAGACGTCGCGCTTCTCCAGAGCATCCTGGATCGCCAGCGCATTGATTACCGTCGCCAGCATCCCCATATTGTCGGCGGAAACGCGGTCCATCTTTTTGGCCTGCTCCGCCACGCCCCGGAAAAAATTCCCTCCACCCACCACAATGGCCATTTCAACGCCCATCTGGTGAATTTCGGCCAGCTCACCGGCGATCTCGTGAATGCGAATCGGATCGACTCCGAACCGCTTTTCCCCAGTCCCGGCCAGCGCCTCCCCGGATAGCTTCAGAACGACGCGTTTGTACATGCCAATGGCAGTATCGCACGCCCGGTACACGACAGCGAAGAGCGTTGGTACCTCAAATTACCTCAGTGCGAGACCCCTGATCGCTGCTAGTCCGGAACCCGGTTCTCATCCGACCCATAATCATGCCGTCGCGCACTCCCTTCGGGGTCGTGGACCCAATGCGCCAGCCGTTCCCCGTTCAGCTCCATCCGGACAAGATCCAACTCGCCGTGCTCGTAGTCCGCAATCAGCATCCGCATCGCAGCCCCGTTGGGCTGCACATAGATGATGCTGACCTCGCCGTTGCGGCTCCGGTCGGTGACAAAACGCTGCCACGAACCGCCGAGCGCATCGCTGACCAGATGCTCCAGCTCGGCGGAGTCGGGCGCCTTCGGAAGATTGTCGAATTCGGCGATCTTCATGCCTTTCACGCCGCCCGCTGTCACCACATGCGCGCACAAACTCACGAACCCCATCATCGGCACCCGCTCGGCGTGCGCGGAGTAGCGCTGCTCAACCGCCGACACGACGGAGTCGAAGTCGTGCCCGGACGCCGCTCGAGCGGCTGTGACGGGGACAGCGATTGCAATGGCCGTTGCGAAGATTGCGGCTGCGGTGATGTTGACGATTCTCATGGCTGTTCATCCTTCTGCGCTTTGTCTTCCGGCTTCTGCGCCTTCTCATCGGCCTTCTTCTGGGCCTTCTCCGACTTCATCGTCATTTTGTAGGTTCCCGAGGGAATTCCGAAGTTCCCGCTGATATCCTGCAAATCTTCAGGGCGAATCGGTCCCGAGATGAATACAAAATTCAGCTCCTTCTCCTCGGCGTTCAGGATGAACATTCCCTGCACCTCGCCGTTCACCAGCTTCATATAGATATCTGCATCGTCCGTCGCACCCTTTGAGCGCGTCTTCACCAGAGCCGACCATTCCGGCGTATCGAACTGATGCCGGATCGCATCGAGATCGGCCGGCGTGTACTGCCCTGGCTTATCGAACTCGTAGCTCCGCACGTAAACGCCGTTCAGCTTTTCAACGATCCGCTTCCCTTCCGCATCGTCCTTGCTGTTCATAAAGTGGCTGGCGAAGTCCAGCATCTTCCGGTCCAGCGATACTTCTGTGTAATTCGAGGCGCGCTCCGCCAGCTGTTTTCCCAGCGTCACGGGAAACAGCGGCTCCGTTGACTGCGCCGTAGCCGGGAGCGCCGCGCCCACGACCAACGCAGCGGCGAAAACTGTAATTTGGATTAACTTCCTCTTCATGGCTCACTCCTCTTTCTCCTCAGGTCCCCACTACTGCCCCTTACTTATCGAACATCTCTTTCACCGTCCGTCCGGCCCGCATCCCTCCGGCTGTTTTCCTGCCTGCCGTCGGCGCGAATCTTTTGCTGAACATCCCGCAGCGTCGATCCCGTAATCCTCAGCGCCAACAACACCTGCGCTCGTGCGCGCTCGCCGGCGATCCGCTGCTGCCGATCCCGCTCCAACCCGCCCGCCACCATCCCCGCAACCAGCAGCGCCGCCGCTGCCCACCTCCACACCGGCGACAAGGCCCACCACAGCCGGCGCGAAGCCTGCCGCTCCGGCACTCGCGCCATCACCCGATCCGCGAATCCTCCCGGCGCGGACCGAGCCTGCAACTGCTCCCGCAATTCCCTCTCGAACTCGTCCATAAGCTCGTTCCCTCGATCAACCACGGCTGTAGTCCTTCAGCGTCCGCTCTGCCTTCGTCCGCAGCAATTGCACCGCCCTCTGCAAGTGGCTCCTCACCGTAGCCAGCGGCATTCCCATTTCAATGGCGATGTCCTCCGGCTCCAGGTCTTCCTGATACCGCAACAACATCACCGCTCTCTGCCCGGGCGGCAGCGTCAGCAGCAACTGCTCCACGCGATTCATCAGCGGCACAAAATCCCGCACCGCCGTCCGCAGCCCCATCCCATCCTGGTATTCCTCCGCCACCGTGTCCGCTCGCGCTGCCCGTCTGCGCAGCGCATCCGTCGCGCGATGGCACGCGACCCTCCGCAACCACGCCGTCACATGATCCTCGCTCTCGAGGCGCGGCAGCGTGCGATAGAGCTCCAGGAAAACATCCTGCGCCACCTCCTCCGCCACACCGCTCTCGCCCAAAATGCGAAACGCAATCGAGAACACCCGCGCCTGATGGCGCTCCACAATGGCTCGGAATTGTTGCGGCGAAAGGTCCAACCGGGAGCGCCCTCGATCGCTGTACCCGCATATACGCAAATCGCCCCGCCGGATGATGCAAAATCCTCGGCGGACCGCCTTTTTCTGTATATTCCGCGACGAATGCTTGCTCTTCTATCAAATATGACCTAGACTAATAGAACTTAGTCCTATGCGTACAGTCAATATCCACGAAGCCAAAACCCACCTCTCCCGCCTTATCGAACAGGCGCTCCAGGGGGAGCCATTCATCATCGCCAAAGCCGGCAAGCCCGTGGTCAAAGTCACCGCCATCGACGCCCCCGCCGAAACCGCGGTTCACCGTACCGGCTTCCTCACCGGTCAGATCTCCGTCCCCGACGATTTCGACCAGATCGCCAGCGACGAAATCGCCCAGCTCTTCGATGGCGCCCAATGAAGCTCCTGCTGGACACCCACGTGCTGCTCTGGGCCGCCGGCGATCCTGCAAAGCTGCCAGAAGAGGCGCGAGCAATGATCGAAGACCCCGACCATCAGCTCGTCTTCAGCGCGGCGAGCCTCTGGGAGATCGCCATCAAGCACACGCTGGGCCGTCCTGATTTTCGCGCCGAGCCAGTGCTCCTGCGACGCGGCCTGCTCGACAATGGCTACACCGAGCTGGCCATCACGGGCCGCCACGCCGTGGCCGTCAGCAGCCTTCCACCGCTGCACAAAGATCCGTTCGATCGCATGCTGATTGCCCAGGCCAGCGCGGAAGGCATGTCCCTGCTCACTGTCGATCCGCTGATCGCCCGCTATCCAGGACCCATTCAGATGTTCTGAAATCGCGAGCCGGTCCGACGCGCCTTACCGCCCGCCGTGAGCCGCCCCGCTGTCGCTCGTTATCCCCAGCGCGAAATCCGCATCGTCTGAGCTCCGGCTCATCACCGGATGCTGCCCGAGCGTCTGGCCGGCCCTCTTCCCATCGGCAGCCACTCTATCGGACACCTGCTGCGCCACCGTGGCAAACAATTGCCCCATCGGCGTCTGCCCCTTTGTGTCCTTCAGAGCCTGCAGCAGGAAATAGGTGAAATACCCATGGTGGAGCTCAGGGCTCTCCAGCGATTCTTCATCCGAGCTGGCCGCGGCAATCACAATCCGCCCCGTTCCCTCGCTCATGCGGTCCAGCGTTTTCGTGCCCGGCGCTGAGTTCGCCAGCCCCTTCCCCATCAGCTTCGACTCGTTTGTCACCGCACCGCCGCTGTAGCACGTGTCGAGGATCACCGCCGTCCGCAGCGACTTCATCCGCGTCGCCACCGCGTTGGCCAGCTCCACCATCGGCAATGCGGTCGCATACAGCGCATCTTCATCCGGACTATCCGCGTTCTTGATCTCCGTATCGTACGTCACGATGTAATTCGCGCCGCCCGCCGAATCCAGCTCCCGCGGCGAGCCGTGCGTCGCCACGTAGATCACCACCAGGTCGTTGGGCGCCGCATTCCGCGCGATCCAGTTCAGCTGCTCCTTAATGTTGCGCGTCGTCGCCTGAGCGTCGGTCAACACACGTACGTTACTCGCCGGAAATCGCCCGATGGCCGGATCCTTCAGCTCCGCCGCAAACGCGCTTGCGTCCGATGTCGTGTATCCAAGTGAAGGCACCGCGCGGTCTTCGAAGTGGCTGATGCCCACGATCAGCGCCCATTTCTGCTGCACCGGGCCCGCCACTGCGGGAGCGCTCGGTGCCGTATTCCCTGCCTGCCGCGTTCCGCCCGGCAAGGCGCGCCGAGCCGGCGGCGTCGCCAGCACAAATGGATTCACCTCGTCGCGCAGCGCATCCGACCCGAACATCCGTGCCTTCCCCATCGAATATTCCGCCAGGTTGGCGTGCCCCAACCGCCGCTCCACCAGGCCGCGAAAGTACCACGCGTCACCCAGCTCCGTACAGGTCGACACCGCGGTTTTCAGCAGCTGCAGCGCATCTTCAAACTCGTCGTTGCTGCTGCCAGGCGTCACGCGTTCCAGCGCCTGAACGACAAGATCCTTGCCTGCCCCGCACCGTTCATCCTGCGCACGTGCGCACGCACAGCCGATAGCTGCCAACAACACCAGCCCCGCCGCCCTGTATCGCAAAGCTCCCATCATTTCGCCAATTCCTGGGCCGCCCGTGCTTTCATCGCGCTCAGCACCGCCGGACTTACTCCGGCCGCTGTCAGCTTTCGCTGCGCATCCGAACTGAGATTGAAATCCACCGCCTTGGCGTTGCGCACCGCCTGCGCCACCGTTTCGTCATCGATCCCATCCTTTACCATCGCGATCACCCTCGCATTGGTCAGCGCAGGACTTCCCGTCTGGTGAGTCACCCCCTGCTTCGGTGGCGGAGGGGGTGGCTGCGGCTTGACGCGCTCGCTTACCGTCTTTTTCTCGGGGACTGGCGGCGTTTCACTCGCTACAACGGGCGGCGGTGGTGGCGGCGGCGCGTTCTTCTCGTCCTCCAGCTTCTTGTAATGCGCAATCGCTGTCTGGATGCGCTTCTGTGGTTCCAGAAAATACTTCTCGCCCGGTTTATCGTCGATCGCCTTGCCGTAATTAATGGCCGCTTCGTCGAGGAACTTCATCGCCGACTTCGGATCCTCCGCAGCATACCCCAACGCCTCATTCGCTACGCCTATGTCGTAGAGCCGGTAGGCATCGCCATCCTTCTTCGTGATCGGAGGCGCAGTCTCGAAGGTCTCCAGAGCCCGTTCCCACAAGCCTGCTTTCGCGAGTTTGTCGCCATCGTCGAGCGGACCCTTATCCTTCGCCAGGTACACTTCGATCGTCTCGTCCGTGTTCACAATCTGCTCCGCCATCTGCTGGACGGCTAAGCCGAGCAGCTTGGTGCGTAACTCGGCGTCGGTGGGAGGGGGCTGATCCTCCTCGTTTTCACTCGAACCGGGCTTCCATTTGTCCTTCACCTTGCCCCACACCCCCGGGATGCCACCCGATGTGTTGTTGCCGGAGCTGTCGAACTCCTGGTCGTAATTCACCGCTACGTTGTCAGACCCAAGCATGTGCCCGTCTCTGCTCTTCGCCTGAAACGAAACGCTCAGCGAAGCGGTGATCCGTACATAGGCCGACGTTTTGGGCGCGCCCTTTCCGGCCAGCAGATTCGGCTTTTGCGTGACCGTACGCTGCGGAGGACCAATGGCCGTAATTTCACAATTGACCATCGTCGCCGGATTGGTCTCTTCCTGCCGCAGTTTCGGATCGTCCTTCAGCAGCTCGGTCTCCAGCAGTGACTGCAGATCCGAAGCAAGCGCCGGTGCAACGTTCGCTACATTTTGATGGGCCGTCACCTTCACCCGGATCGTGTCGCCCGGCAGATGAACCAGTGCGGGCAGCTTCCGCTGCAGCTTCACCGTAGTTTTCGACGCTCCAAAACTCTGGGCGAATACCGGCGTCGCCGTCAACGCGACAGCCAGCGCTGCCACAGCTCCTGTTCCGCGCGCTCTCATTTTCCAACTCCCTTGGATGTGGGCTGCCCGGCGCTTACTTGGGCTTCGTGGTCGTCGCAGGTTTACTTCCGCTGCTCGTGCTCTTCTTTCTTGAACTACTACTATTACTACTGCCGCTGCCGTGCGATTTACGCATCAGTCCGCGCTCCTGCAGCTGCCCCAGAACGCCGCCGCCATTGCCGACGCCGTATCGGGCTTGGCCAGCAATCCTGCCAGCGCTCCCGACGCCGCCAGGTCCGTCATGAACATCCTTCGTGAGATCGTCACAGCCCTTTCCCCTCTTTCCGCCGCGCACCGGCGAAGTCCCCGGTTCCCCCACCTTGCCGGGAGGGCAACATCATAGCAATAACTTCCCTCCCAGGGGCACCGAATTCTGCGAGGTCGATCTTTTTGCTCTCGCCCCGCCCTGTCGGACACGCCGCGATGCGATATGTTGCGTCAATGGGAGCGCGGTTCCGCTGAACCCACGATGCGGCTGCGTCATAGCGTGACTCTGCTGCAAGCTCTGGATTCAGGATGCTTCAGAGGGAGAAGTCACCAGGGTAATCGGTTCGTACCCGGCTGAGGTCATGCGAGCCCGCCCGCTCGTTTCAGCGTCTCTATATCGAGCTTCACCATCTGCATCATCGCCTGCATCGCCCGCTTCCCGCCGTCCGCATCCTTGCCCTGAAGTAGCTCCCCGAGGTTCGCCGGGACCACCTGCCACGAGACGCCGAATTGATCCCTCAGCCAGCCGCACTGCACTTCGGTCCCGCCCGCCGACAGCTTCTCCCACATCTCGTCGATCTCCGCCTGCGACTCGCACGGCACCACGAACGAAATCGCATCCGTAAATGCATGGTGCGGACCGCCGTTCATCACGACGAACTCGACCCCGCCAACCTCGAAGCTCGCCGTCAACACCGACCCTGGCTTTCCCGGACCACCTTCCCCCCAACGCGTCACTGCCCCAGCCTTCGCATTCCTGAAGACCGAGACATAGAACTGCACAGCCTCCTCGGCGTTGTCGTTGAACCAAAGGAACGGCTTGATCGTCTGCATAACAATCTCCATCGAAGCGAAGTGCTCGCTTCCGGCTCATGCTGGCTACTGCCTGCCAACTCCGAGCTCCTGGCTCCCAGCTCCCGGCAAGCCTTATTTGATTGCGCCTTCCTTGCCCGCCATCCGTCGCAGCAGCCCGGTCTGCCCGGTGTGGTACGCCTGATGGAAAGCCACCGTCGCCAGCAGCGATCGCACCGTCTCCTTCGGATTATTGGTCGGAGAAAACGGAGCCGGCTCGTCCATCCTCTCCGCCGTCAGCGCCCCCAGTCCCGCCTCCATGCGTTTCGCCGCCTCGTCCCATGCGGCCAGCAAATCGCTCAGCGGCTTCGCCTCGCCCGCGTCGTGCAGCTCCGCGCTCCCGCGTTCATACCGCTTTAATGCGCTCGCATCCAGCACCGGTTCCTGTCCAACCGCGGGGAGCACCGAGTCGTAAATACAAAGCAGGTGTCCCAGTACCCAGTTCAGACAATTCCCGCCAGGTTGTGGCTGGTTCAAACAGTCTTCCTGCGTCAGTCCCTCGACGTTCCGCCGAAGCACCCCGTGAGTCGCCCGCGTCTGCCGTGTAAGGATCTCAACCTCCCCCGCAATCGCGGGCGCCGCTATCGTTGTCGCCATAAATTCCTCCGTGTTGGGTTTCGAATTGACCGCTCACTGGCTTGCGCTGAACATCGGGAGTCAGCGAACCGCACCCTGTTCGCCGCCACCCGGCTACCGGCTACCCACCACCGGCTACTGGCTACCGGCTGTCTTTTTCACGCCGCAGCATACGCCGGCGCGGCCACATTGATCATCCACGGCGTCCCAAACCGATCCACGAAGCTTCCGTAGCGCTTCGCCCAGAACGTCTCCTGAATCGGCATCGTCACCGTTCCGCCTTCCGAAAGTTCCTGGAAAATCCGCTCCGCGTCCGCCGTATCGTCCAGATCGAGCATCACCGACGACCCCTGGGGCTGCTTGAAATACTCCGGCGGACAATCGGCCCCGAGGATCATCTGGTCGCCCACATCGATGCGAGCGTGCATGATCTTGTTTGCCAGCTCTGGAAACTTCGCAGCCATTGGGCTGTTTCCAAAGGTGAATGAGGCGATAATCTTTCCGCCCAGCACGCGCTCGTACGTCCTGAACGCCTCTTCGCACTGTCCGTTGAACAGCAAATACGGTGTAATCTTCATAACTTCCTCCTTTTTCTCTGATTAGCTATTACTGCTGAAATCGAGCTTTCACCGGTACCTATATCTCACGAACCATCTCACGAACCGCCCTCATGCGCTCTTTTCCTCTCTGCCAATCGCCGCTTGCCGAAATCGTTCCTTCGCAGCCTGGCGCGAAGCGCGACCGCCTGGACGGCTAGTCCCACCCAGCCAAAGCAATATCGGAGTGGGATCCCGCTCCTGCCATCGCCGCCGCGTCTCTTCGAGCACTGCCCTCCGATTCCTCGCCATTTCCGCGATCACCGCCGGCGGCGCGCCCGTCTCCTCGTGCTGCGCGCCCCAGATCAGCAACTCCACCATCACCGGCGCCAGATCGATCCCCTTCTCGGTCAGCCGATAATTTACCCTGCGCCGGTCCGCTTCATCTACCTCCCCCGTCACGATCCCCGATTTCCGCAGCCGCCGCAACCGATTCGCCAGGATGTTCGTCGCAATCCCTTCCCCTGACTCCACAAAATCCTGAAACGTCGTAAATCCCCGCACCATCAGATCGCGCACGATCAGCAGCGACCACCGGTCCCCGAATACCTCCAGCGAAATGTTGACCGGGCAGGCGGAACGACGCTTCGCAATGGCCTTCTTCGCCACGCCCGCCACACTAGCAACACTTACTTGTGAATTGCAAGTTACATTTACGAAAAAGCTCCAGACAGCAAAAAGACCGCCCGAAGGCGGTCTCTCTGCTTTACCATCTGTGGTTTTTTGCGCCAGATGGGCGCATTCGCCTGGACGGCGAGTCCTTACTGCGGCGGCATGTTCACAACGCCCGTCGCATTATTGTTCTGCGCGGGCTGTTGCGCGGGTTGCCGCACCGGAGGCGCCATCGGCTGTGTATACGAAGTCGCCGGGGCCTGTTCCTGCACCCCAATCGACTGCCCCGATACCACCAGCTCCACACGGCGATTCTCCGCGCGTCCGGAATTCGTCGAGTTATCCGCTACTGGATCGGCTTTCCCGTATCCCTGCGAGGTGATGTTGTCCGGCTGAACGCCCTGTCCAATCAGGAACGCCTGCACCGACGTGGCCCGCTGCTCGGATAGCTTCAGGTTGTAATCGTCTGACCCTATGTTGTCCGTGTAGCCTTCCACCTGCAGTTTCAGGTTCGGATAAGTCGCCAGAATTCCCGACACCCTCGCCAGCTTCACCTGGGCATCCGGCTTCAACTCATATTTGTTGAACGCAAACAGCACGTCCGACATATTCACAATCAGTCCCCGGGCCGTCTCCTGCGTCTGCAGCACTGTATTCAACTGCTCGCGCAGGTGCTCACGCATCTGCTGCGTCTGCGCTGCGGCCTGCGCCGCCGCCTGTTCAGCCGCCTGCTGCTCTGCGCGAGCCTTGGCTGCCTCTGCCTGAGCCTGCGCTTCCTGCTGCTGCGCTGTCGCCGCCTGCGCCTGGGCCTGTGCCTGCTGATCCTGCGCCTGCTGTGCAGCTAAAGCCGACTGCTGCGCCTGGTCCTGCGCCGCCGCTGCCTGGTCCTGTGCCGCCTTCCGCGCCGCTTCGATTCTGGCTCTCTCCGCGGCATCGTCTCCCGCCTTGATCTTGCGGATCGTAATCAGCCGCGAATCCTCCGCCGTCTGCACCGCCTCGCGCGCGTACGTGATTTCCTGCTTCATCTCCTTCTGGTGAATGTCCATCTGCTGCGCATTCTGTAAGTCCTGCTTCGCATTCGCCATGCTCCCCGCGGCGTATTGATCAGCCCCCGCGGCTTCCGCGATCTGCACCGCGTTGATCGCCTCATACAGTTCCAGCGGCGAACGGTCATCGCGAGTAATTGGGTTCAGCACCGTGTGCCGCCCCGCCGTATCCGTGTACGCACCGCGCGGTAGCAGGCTGTAATGGGCGTTAATGGTCTCCAGCACTCCGGTCGTTTTGTCATTCAGAACGATATTCTGCATGATCACCAGATCGCTCGGCATGGTGACCGCAAAATACGGCTCCGCAGTCAGAATCAATCCGAACGACTGCAGATTCGTCGTCACCATCGTGTCCGAGTGTCCGTGGCTCCACAACACCTCGCCCAGATTCACGGGCCGGCCTTCCGGCGTAATCGCCCACAACACATACGTCAGATACTCAATGCCAAAGCCGTTCGCCGGCCCCAGGCCTTCGAAGTGCGCCTTGATCTCCGTGCGCCCGTTCAGGCTGTTCACTTCCGCCGTGCCCTTCGCCATGGGCAGCAAAGGTGTACCTTCGAATCCAATCTTCGTCGCGCCGCTGCGGTGAAAGTAATTGATCGCCGGTATGTCGCGCGCTACCACCGTAATCTTGTAAACCGGAATGCCCGCATCCGTCTGCGAGTCCGGCTGCTGCCCAGCGCTCTGCGGCCATTTATCCGTCGCCGTCGGATTCATCTCCTGCGCCGAGAGAAATCCCCAGCTCGCCAGCATCCCTGCCAAAATCAAATATTTCCTCATAAATCCCAACTCTCCTGTTTCAGGTTCATCCCGAACGCAAATGTGCGCCGATCTGCTTCAACATCTCGTGGGATGCGCGAATGACGGCCGCAGATAGCCTTTATCGCCGAAGTTAGACCGAACTTGCCGCACATCCTGCGCCGCCGTTCAGGCATCGAACTTCGCTTCACCATGAGTCTTAAGGCGCAACGGCCCCGGCGGTAAGATGAATCTCTCCCATGCCCATCGCCGCCATGTTCCTCGAACTGCGCATCCAGCACGCCCAGTCCCTCAAAGATCGCCGCCAGGTCGTCCGCAGCCTCAAAGAAAAGCTCTCCCACGGATTTAACATCTCCATCGCTGAAATGGACGAAACTCCAACCTGGCAATCCGCCACCCTCGGCATCACCGCCATCTCCGCCTCACGCGACTACCTCTCCGGACTGATGCAGCAACTCGAAAGCGCCGCCGTGCGCCTCGCCGAAGGCCTCGGCGCCGAAGTCACCGTCTCCTGGGATTTTCTCGAGTCCGACTCCGCCTCCTGAGCCCTGGACCCTGTAACCTGCACGCTGTACCCTGTTCTTCCGGAGGATTCCATGAAAAGACTCATCGGCCCTTTGGCAGCTCTCCCGATCTTCGCACTGATGATCCTCGTTCTGCCCGCTTTCGCACTTCCTGCTCTAGCCCAGCGTCCTGCTGGCGGACATCCCGGCCCTGGCGCAGCGCCTCGTCCCGTCGGTCCCGCCGTCGGCGGCGGACACATTCCCTCCCACGGCCCCACCCAGGGCAAGGGCATTCCGCTGCCGGCCAATGGCAAGCCCGATCAGCCCGGTCACCCCGCCGCCCCCCACGTCGACGCCGGCACTGATCGCTGGGTCGGCCACACGCCCAACCCCACCGCCTACCACCTCGACCAACCCTGGCAACACGGCCACTTCCCCGGCCACGTCGGCGCCGGCCAGGTCTGGCGTATCGCCGGCGGAGGTCCCTCGCGCTTCTGGTTCGGCGGTTTCTACTTCAGCGTCGCTCCTGCCGACATTGCCTACTGCGACGGCTGGCTCTGGGATTCCGACGACATCGTCCTCTATCCCGATCCTGACGACGACGGCTGGTATCTCGCCTACAACGTCCGCCTCGGCGTCTACGTCCACGTCCTGTATCTCGGAACCTAGGAAGTCTCTCTGTTGCGATCGAGTCTCTGCTTTGAAGAGGCACGGTTTTCGAGCCGTGCCGTGCGCCAAACTGAATACGGCTTCAGCCGCTGAGGAACGCTCTTGCATCAAGGCGCGACCATTGGCGTCGCGTCATCTCGAGCCCAAAACCAGCGAAATTGTGATCACCATCACATCTCCCGCGAGCCCACTCCCTGCAGAATGCATACTGGGTCTGACCCGCTGCGAAAAGTTGATGACCCTGCGAGGTGTATGTCGAAGGAATTAGCCGAGCTGGCTGCAGAACTTGATCGCGCTGCGTCGAAAGTTTCCCTCCGCAAAGGCGCCGCATTGTTTCATTGCGGAGATCCCCTTTCCGGAGTCTTCGTGGTCCGCAAAGGCGCGGTCACCATGTCCATCGACGGCGGCACCGCCTACCCGCCCCGTACCATCGGCCCCGGAGAAGTCGCCGGCCTTCCCGCAACCCTCACCGGTCACTACAGCCTCTCCGCTCGCGTCACAGAAGATGCGGAACTCGGCTTCATTCCCGGTCCCAAAGCCACCGAGATCCTCGAATGCTCGCCGCGCCTTTGCATGTTGGCCATGCGCGCTATGAGCGAAGAAATCGCCCGCGTCCGCTACGCCCTCCGCGAAACTCCTCCCCTCGACTGGCCCGAAACTTCCGATTCAGAATCATCCAGCTCCCAACAAACCGCGTCCGACTAACTCGCCGCCCGCCCCTGTTGCCTGTTGCCTGTTGCCTATTGCCTG
>PMSS01000427.1 GCA_003167515.1 Acidobacterium sp.
CCGAACCACCCTCCGCGGCGCGCACCACAATGCGCGACCGCAGCGCAAGCCCCTGAGCGGTCTTCCTTCGTCCAGACCAGCCCCGCAGGGTCTCGCGATCCTTTTCTGTCAACCTCAGCACCGGCAGCTTGCGTCCTCGTCCCATGGCTTCGCTCCTGCCATGGTAGACGGGCAGCCTCCATTATTAGTTCACTTAATTAATGACTCGGTACACTAGCTAGCTGTCTCGGGGTGGTGGTCGTGGCCTGATAGTTGTTTGCGGAGGCGAGCGTTTTCCTTTTCGAGGGCGTCGAGACGTTGGCGCGTCGGTTCCAGCATTTCTGTTATTTCTTCCTGGGTGTAGCGCGGTGTGATGTGCTGTTGGCAATTCCAGTCAAACGCTTCCACGTGGATGAGGAACGCTCGTTCCGCGGGCGATTTCTCCTCGGCAACGCGCAGGCGATCGAGCCATTGTTTTGCTGAAGGCCCGTCTTCGAGGATTTCAGCGTGGCCGAGAATTTTGAGGCGGGTTTGCGCCGGATAATCCATCAGGAAGAGTGCGACGCGGTCGTCGTGGAGCAGGTTGCCGGTGCTGATGTACTGCATGTTACCGCGCAGATCGGCGAAGCCCAGGGTTCGATCATCGGGGATACGGAGGAAGCCTTTCGGACCGCCGCGGAACTGGATGTATGGCCAGCCGGATTCGCTGACGGAGGCCATATAGAAGCTGTCGCGCTGGAGAATGAAGGCTTGCTCCTGCGGTCCGAGGCGGTTGCCGGGGACGCCGGAGGTCTCGACGCGTTCATATTGACGCCGGCTGCCATGACGGAACTGCTGCTCTTTGACGAGCGGGGTAAAGGCGAGTTCAGCGAAGCGGCGGCCCATATGTCCTGATTATCCCCCGGTGGGTGCACTGGATGACCGAGCGGCCATTCGGATTCCATAACAGAGCAAGCAGCGATGGGGCTGGGTGGTGAAGGCGCGATCAGCGAGCGGTGAGGAGGTGGGCCTCGAGGCGGTCGAGGAAGGCTTCCTGGCCTCGGAAGATTTTTTCTCGAGCGGTGGGGAGGTCGAACCAAGCGCCGCGGTCGGCTTCGGGGATTTCGATTTGGCGGCCGGAGCGTGGGGGCCATTCGACGAGGCAGGTATTGGAGACGAGGGTGGCGGGATCGAAGTCGCCTTCGACGGCCCAGGCGGTGACTTCTTTGCCGGCGGGCTGCGTGATGACGCCGAGGGGTTGGAAGTCGGCGGGGGGACGGTCGATGGCGAGGGAGGAGCCGGTTTCTTCCTGAAATTCGCGGCGGGCGGCTTCGAGGGGGTGTTCGCCGTCGTGGTACTCGCCTTTGGGGATGGACCAGGCGTCTTTTTTGGACCAGAAGGGGCCGCCGGGATGGATGAGGAAGACTTCGGGGCCGGTGGGAGAGCGGCGGTAGAGGAGGAGGCCGGCGGAGGTTTTGGTCATGGGGGCTTTGTATCCATTATCGGGGTTCGGGCGGTGGATTCCGCGATGTTGAGCGGCGCTTGTGGTGAAATGGCGTCGGAGGAAATATGAGGGCTTTGACTTCACTAAAAGTGGCGGCTGGGGTGGTTTTGATCGGGGTTGTGGTGGGGCCGGCGGGGTTTGCGAAGGACAAGACGGCGAATCAGGAGCCGGTGGCGTGGGGGATGCAGTCGGGGAATGAGGGCTGCGTGATTTTCGGCGAGACGGTGACGGAGACGACGGAAAACAATGGTCCCAATGGATTCACGACGCGTTCGGTGAAGGAGATGGAAGTCATCGAAGCGCAGCATGCGACGCTGCCGAAGAAGAAGTACGGCGAGACGAAGGAGGATCTGGACGCGCTGCAGGCTATGTCGATGCAGGGCCACCTGAAGTTTGTGCGGATTCCGAAGAAGTACACGCCGGAGCAGATGGAGAAGGCGCGGGCGATGTGCAGGAACTAGCCGTTCGGGCGGACGCGCTTCGCGCCTGGGTTGCGGGGCGATGCGAAGGCTGAAAGCCGTGCACTTTACGTTTTGGTGGGATTTTGGGCCGGGGTGGGCTGTAAAGGGTACTCGGGGGCTGAAGCCCGAATTTATTGGCTGTTTTATGGCACGGCTAAAGCCGTGCCCCTTCACGTTTCGGTTGCGGAGGGGAGGTTCGGGGCGGGAATGGTTTCCCGAATCGTATTTCGGAGATTCACGTTCCGGTGAGGAAGGGTAAGGAGCCGGGTGGGGTTCGAGGCTCCCACCATTTGCCCGGAACCGCACCATGCAGAAGATGGGCGCCCGTCTGTCCGCTGCTTGAGGGAAGGTCTAGTTGACGGGGCGGCCGAAGCAGAGCACGTATCCGCTGTTGTCGGCGATCTCGAAGGCTCGCAAGCCGTCGTTGGTGTTCGCCAGTTCGCGATGGATGGGGGCTTTGGCGACGAGGAACTCGGTGTAGAGGGCGTCAGGATCGCTCACGTTGATGTAGGCGTCCCACGCAGCCCATTCGTGACGCGAATGGTTCGGCTGAGGATGGACCTCGCGGGTGATGGCCTTGAACATGAGCATCACCTGGTCTCGTCCGACGATGGCCCAGAAGTCCTCGGTGGGATGGTCACCACCGCCCTTGTACAGAACAGTGAAGCCGAGCCTGGACTGGTAGAAGTCCAGGGTCGCGGCCAGGTCGTCGACGATGAAGAAGGGTGTGACGCTGGTTAACACGAGGAGGCCCTCCGGGAGTCGAGTATAAGGGCAGTCCGCCTGGGGGCGTTTGACATGGCCCACAATGGTTACGTTGGTGGGCGCGGGAGGGTTGCCGGGGAGTGGTTCGGGGGCCTATACTCGGACCGTTTGGCCTTGGAACGGGTTTCTGCCTGAACGAACCGATTTTACGCCAGGGCCATCCGGTACAAGCAGGATGAGAAGGACGAGATCAGCAGGATGGTAGTGGAGATTCCCCAATGGCAACAGTAACTCTTGAGCAGGAAATCAACCCCTGGGAAGCCCAGGCGGCACGATTCGATTATGCGGCGCGCAAACTGAACCTGGACGAAGGGCTGTGGCGGGTGCTTCGGTATCCGTCGCGGGAGATCATCGTGCACTTTCCAGTGGCGATGGATGATGGGCGAATTGAGGTGTTCACCGGGTATCGAGTGCAGCACTCGCAGGCGCGGGGTCCGGGTAAGGGCGGGATTCGGTACTCGCCGGATGTGACGCTGGACGAGGTGCGGGCGCTGGCGAGCTGGATGACGTGGAAGTGCGCGGTGGTGAATATTCCGTTTGGCGGCGCGAAGGGCGGAGTGATCTGCGATCCGAAGAACATGTCGCAGGGCGAGCTGGAGCGGATGACGCGGCGGTACACGGCGGAAATTATCGAATTTCTGGGGCCGGAGAAGGATGTGCCGGCGCCGGATGTAAACACGAACGAGCAGACCATGGCGTGGATCATGGACACCTACTCGATGCACATGCGGCAGACGGTGACGGCGGTGGTGACGGGCAAGCCGCTGACGATCGGCGGATCGCGCGGTCGCAAGGAGGCGACGGGGCGCGGCATCATGGTGGTGTGCGAGGAAGCGCTGAAGTATCTGAACATTCCGCGCGACGGGTGCAGGGTCATTATTCAGGGATTCGGGAATGTGGGGTCGAACGCGGCGCGGCTGATGCAGCAGCGCGGCTATAAGGTGATCGGGATTGGGGAATACGATGGCGGGCTGTTCAATCCCAACGGCATCGATATAGAGGGGCTTGTGCAGCATCAGCTGCGGAATGGGACGGTGCTGGGCTTCCGGGGCGCGGAGGGAATCCCTACGGCAGACCTGCTGACGACGGATTGCGAGATTCTGATTCCGGCGGCGACGGAGAACGTGATCACGAGCCGGAATGCGGAGCGGATCAAGGCGCGGATTGTGTGCGAGGGCGCGAACGGGCCGACGACCGCGGTGGCCGACGAGATCCTGGCGGACAAGAAGGTGTTCATCATTCCGGATATCCTGGCGAATGCGGGCGGAGTGACGGCGTCGTACTTCGAGTGGGTGCAGGATCGGTCGGGCTACTTCTGGAAAGAGAAGGAAGTGAACGAGCGGCTGGAGAGCATTCTGGCGGAGAGCTTTGACGATGTGACGCGGTATGCCGAAGCGCACGATGTGAACAACCGGATTGCGGCGTACATGCTGGCGATCGATCGGGTGGCGTTCACGATTAAGCAGCGGGGAATCTATGCGTAGTCGGAGTGCGAGCTCTCTATTTTCGACTCCTCCACCAGATGTACAGAGCACAGAGTATTATGCCTACGACCCACGCGGCAATCGTGGCTAGCGGGCCGCTCGCCGGGTCAGTGCGATCATTCCGTTCCGGGTTTTCAGGGTCGAATCTCAGCGAAAAGTTACTGCCTTCCTGCCATTCACGGGAAGAGGTGAACTCCCCGCTGTATTGATGCCCGTCGACCATATGGCTAAAAACGACGAGATACCTACCTGAAAACAGGTCGCTGAGTTGGCGAAAAACAAGAAATCTTCCCGGCGTCTCCTGCCAGCCACAGCTAAATACCGTTGCAGTTGTCTCGGACCATCTATCCTGCTTCACTCTGTCGTTTCCCTCAGACGTTCACCACAAGCGCCGGATTGATCAAGGTCAGCCAAAGCTTACTTTAGCGCCAGGGAGGGCCTCCCCGTTGCATTTTGTTTGGGCTCAGGGTGACACCAGTTTCTTGTCGCGAATTGGTGTTTGCTTTCCCACTAATGTGGCGACTACGCCGGCGAGGACTAAAGCGGCGCCAGCTAGCTGGAGAGGCGCGAGGCGCTCGCCTGCCAGGGTTGCTCCGAGAATCAAGGCGAAAACCGGATTGACATAGGCGTAGCTGGAGACGCGCGTGGGGGAATCGTGCGTGATGATCCAGACGTAGGCGGTGTAGGCGACGATGGAGGCCGCGACGACGAGGTACGCCATGCTGACGAGGACGCGGGTGCTGAGGAGGACGGGCGGGGGCGGGAGGCGGCGGAATTCACCGGCGGCGGCGGAGAGAATGAGGAGCAGGAAGCCGCCGGAGAACATCTGCCATCCGGCATTGGCTTTTTGCGGGCGGGGCAGGGTGAGGCGGCGGGAGAGGAGGGTTCCGGCGGACCAGCAGATTGTGCCTGCTACTGTTACAAGTACGGCGAGCGTGGAAGTGTGGGCTGGTCCGGCTGTGTGCGGCGCGGCGCTTGTGGAGTTCAGGGCGAGGAGGGCGACTCCGGCAAATCCGAGGATGATGCCGCCGAGGGAGAGTGCGGTGGCGCGCTGAGTGCGGAGAAGAAAGACCTCTCCGGCGAAGATCCAGACGGGAATCATGGCGGAGACGACGGCGGCGATGCCGGAGGCGATGCGGATTTCGGCCCAGAAGAGTCCTGCGTAGAGGCAGGTGAACATGATGAGGCCAAGGGTGGAGGCATCGAGGATTTGACGGGGGCTAAGTTGGATGGGGCCGGTGAGGCGGCTCCAGAGAAGGAGGGCTAGGCCGGCGAGGGTGAAGCGGAAGCCTGCGGCGAAAAAAGGAGGGACGACGGCGACGATTTCGCGGATGGCGAGGAAGGATCCGCCCCAGAGGACGTAGATGGCGGCGTAGGCGAGGAGTTTGCGGGCCCGCATAAGACAGGGTACAGCGTGCAGGGTTCAGGGTACAGGCGGGTTCGTCTCCATACGCTGCGACCCAACCGCAGGTCCTTCGACTTACTTCGGCTCTCCGTGCTCGCCTCAGTGCCGCTCGGGATGACATTTGTTTTGTGGCGGGTTTCTTCGAGGTAGAGGGCGATGGCTTCTGCGATCATGCTGCGTGCTTCTTCGTAATCGCGACCTGTGGAAACCACCGCTCCGGGCTGCAATTCGGGCGCATACTGACGGTTCCATCGTCGCCGCGCTCGTAGATGACGAGATAGCTGTCGGTCATAGCCTGATACCTGCCTGCTTCATTATGGCGGCGAGCAAACCCTTCGGAACATCGTGACCGGTCGAGTGAATCGGAATCACTACGATTCTCCCCTTTTGAGCGTGGCGATAAATCCGATGATGGTGGGATTCTTTAGCTTGCGACTTCGACGAATTAGTAGCAGACTTGCGCGGCGGACAAGGGCCATCTAACCCCACTCGCAATGACACGGAGCTCTCTTGTCGTGCGCAACCTCCCGGCTTATACACTCATATCCGGTTATGACACAAGGTCGGATGAATTCACCATTGATGCTTTCACTGGATCGGTGGGAGCACTAGAGAATAAGTAGGTCCGATCATCTGCATAGACCGGCTCCGATTCGCCAGGAAGTGGTTCGACCGGATATCCACAGGGCAGATATCCGATGGAGGCGATTACATCCAGGAGGTTCGATCTGGAAACGCCTTTATGGATTTCGACCAGCAACTTTGGCCGGAACCGGTGCAGTGTGTTAGTCATTCCCTTGAGCACCTGAATCTCCATGCCCTGCACGTCGATCTTAACTCCATCGATATGCGAATCGGGCCCCGAGATTCTTGGCCATAACCAGTCGAATGAAGAGACCATGAAGGTTTCCCTGAAGGCTGTGTTATCGTCAAGAGTGCTGTCCACCATTCCATTTGACGAGTAGAGGCTTTCGGTCGCCAGGTCCTCGCAATGCCCCAGAGCCATCGGAATAACTGTCAACTGCGAAAGATTATTTAGAAACCTAGTTCGAGCAAGGGAGCCCACTGTACTGAGCATGGGTTCAAATGCGTAAACTCGGCCGGCGCGGCCAACCAGCTTAGAGATCGCGATTGCGGTATATCCGCAATTTGCACCAATGTCCAACCATGTTTCATTACTCCCAACGTTGTTCGAAAAATACGCGAGCAGATCGGGTTCCGCTCGCCCCAGAATCGCTCTCGGATAATCGTGCCAGGAAGTTACGATCGCGCTGCCGCGCAGAGGCCCGCCAAGTATCCTGTGGGCCGCGAGCGTACGAGGGACCAGGTATCGAAGTCTTTCTTTAAGAGAACTTGTCAATGATTTTCTTCGCAAGGGCGCATTTTCCACGACTAATTCAATTCAATGCTGACTTGTCCAGGCGCATGCACTTATCTTGATTTATCGGATATAAGAGTGTACTCGCGGGCGAGTACACTCGTTGCTGTCGATAATGTACTCAACCTGGAATCTCGACTCTTCCCGGATTCGTCCGGATTATATCACTCTCAGGGTGACACGCGTCGGCCCCATTCCGGGGTGTCTGCTCGCCAGTTGTCTCAGTTCCCGCCTTCGTGGATTTCCCTGCCCCGAGGTCATAAGTGCTGTCAGGCTGCACAGCAGAACTGGTCTGGATGGTCGCTGCCCTGCCTCCGCGATCCTGAGATACATAGTCGCGACTGCAGCGAGAGCGCGTCGCGTAATCGGTGACTGTGCCATATGGCACCAGCGGGTACCGCCATTTATGGACTCGGGTCTCACAGTTCGTCCAGTATGTTGCGAATTGCTTTGGTACACTCAGGCTTCCCCGAAAGCTTGTGGAGGTTTGTCTTGGCAAATACACAGAGTTTTCAGCCGTTTGTTCCTGCTGGTGAGACGCGGCCGGAGCTAACGTTTCGCGCCATTGTGCTGGGGTGCATTTTTGGGCTGCTGTTTGGCGCGGTGACCGTCTATGTGGGGCTGGAGGCGGGGTTGACGGTGGCGGCGTCGATTCCGATTGCGGTGCTGTCGATCAGCATCCTGCGCGTTCTGGGGCGGGCTTCGATTCTCGAGAACAATATTGTTCAGACGACGGGGAACGCGGGACAGTCGATTGCGGCGGGCGTGATCTTCACGCTGCCTGCGCTGATCTTCCTTGGATTCGATCTCGAATACTTCCGGATTTTTGTGCTGGCGATGCTGGGCGGGTGGATTGGGGTGCTGTTCATGATTCCGCTGC
>PMSS01000447.1 GCA_003167515.1 Acidobacterium sp.
GGCGTGCCGAATTTGTGGAACCAGACGTTGGAGCCCTGGTGGGTGAATTTCGAGTAGTAGAGGGCGTGGTTGTCGGGGCTGAGACTGACGCCGGAGTAGCGGGCCGAGGGCAGGACGTCGGGGAGGTCATGACCGGATTTCACATCGCGGATGTGGACGGAGCCCTCGTCGGCGCCGCCTTCGCGGATTTCGTAGACGAGCAGGTTGCCGTCGTCGGAGACGTCGACCGGGGTGACGGAGGTGTTCTGGTCGGCGCTGAGTTTGTTGGCGTCGATGAGGAGCTGGTCTTCACCATGCCAGCCGATGCGCATGTAGATGGAGCCCTGGTTCTGGTCGGCGAGGCGTTTTTTGAAGAAGTATTTGCCGGCGCGGAGGGTGGGCATGGAGTACTGATCGACGCGCATCAGCGAGGTGAGCTGGCTGGCGATTTGGGGGCGCGTGGAAATTTGTGACAGGTACTGTTGCGTGTAGGCATTCTCCTGGTCGATCCAGGCGCGGGTGGCGGGACTCTTTGCGTCTTCGAGCCAGCGATAGGGGTCTTCGATTTTCGTGCCGTTGTAGTCGTCGGTGACTACGTTGACGGTGGCTACGGGTGGGGGCGGGAGGGTGATGCCGTTTGCTCCGTGAATGGTGGTGGGAGGCTGGGCTTTGAGCATCAGCGGGCCCGCAGCGAGAACGAGAAGGGAGAGGGTGGCGAGGCGGCGGCGTCCAGCTTGCATGCGGAATTCCCCATTGGCGAGTGGTTTCGGAAGGAAGGGGTAGTTTACGGCATTTGAGAAATGCGATTCACCACAGAGAACACAGAGATCACAGAGGGTCGCGATCAGGAACCTGCGGCGCTGCTCCAGAAGCGTGGGTGCGGGCGGGGATGCGGTCGGGGAATTCGCGGTAGATGGCGTTCAGGGCCCGGAAGAGCGCTTTCGATTCGGGTTCGCGTCCGAGAATCAGCGTGGAGCGGAGTATGCGAGTGAGGCGCAGGTGATTGTGGTTCATGGGCCGGAGCCAGTTCTGGGCGCGGGCAGCGAAGTTGGGGGCGCGGTCGACGGTGATGCCGGATGGGCTCGAGACCTGATGCAATCCGTAGAAGCGCAGCATACGGTCGAATGATTGGCGCAGCCGATTCTGCATCGCGAGGGAGGCCTGGAAGGTGCGGATGGAGGCGGGGTCGAGGATGGGCGCGGCGGGGTTCGCGCCGCTTGGCTCGGGCAGCGGGAAGAGCCACTGGATGAAATCATGGATGGCTTCGAGGCGGTCGTCGTCCCAGGCGAGGATCTCGGCCAGGGTGCGGCCCGCGTCGTCAGGGGCACCATCGCGATAGAAGGCGACGAGGGGGCCTGACTTGCCCGGAGCGGGCTTCGGCGGTTCTGTCACAAGTGAATCCACCCTTTGAGAATGAGCAGTAGGGAAGCCGTGCCGACGACGATCCAGAGGAGCACGCCCTGGACGAGCGGACGGGCTCCGACTTCTTTGAGGGTCTGGCGCGAGATGGTCGTGCCGATCAAGAACAGAGTAACCCCTAATCCCAGCTTTCCGAGACGGGCGAGCTGGATGTAATCGGAATGGAGGGCAGGGAGGTAAGTGGCGAGGACCGCGGCGAGCGAGAAGAAAAGGATGAACCAAGGCAGATGAATTTTGGCGTTGCTGCGACGGACGAGGGCGGTGCCGAGGGCGACGGGAACGATCCACAGCGCGCGGGTGAGCTTGACGGTGGTGGCGATGGCGAGTGCTACGGGTCCGTAACGAGCTGCGGCGCCGACGACGGAACTGGTGTCGTGAATGGCGAGCGCGGACCAAAGACCGAACTGGTCCTGTGAGAGATGCAGGGCGTGGCCGATGGCGGGAAAGATGAAGAGTGCGACGGAATTGAGCACGAAGATGGTGCCCATGGCGACGGCCAGGGCTTCGTCGCTCGCTTCGGTTACGGGGGCGAGGGCGGCGATGGCGCTGCCTCCGCAAATGGCGGTCCCGGCGGAGATGAGGAAGCCGGGGGTACGGCCGACGCGCAGCAGCGAAGCCAGGCCGGCGCCGATGAGCAGGGCGAAGGTGATGCCGACGGCGGTGTAGAGAAAGCCGGAGCGGCCGACGCTGATGACCTGGCCGAGGTTCATGCCGAATCCGAGGCAGACGACCGATGCCTGGAGCAGGAATTTGGAGAGTCGCCGCGCTTCGAGGTGGTATCCATGGGCGACGCTGAGGCCATAAGCGAGGCCGGCGGCAAGGGCCACGGGCGGCGAGAGAATTCCGGCGGCGGCGAGAATGATACCGAGGTAGAAGAGGTTCTTCGTCACTGGTCTGTCACTGGTCTAAGGATGACGGGTAGTGGGCGGCGGGTCCAGACGGATTTTCCGATGGGCGATAAGTTTTTCTTATGGATTGAGCCCCGTTTGACTCGGTCCCTTGTGGGCGCTCAGGGCAGGCTGTTCAGGCGGATGCCTGGCGCACTATTTCAGAATTCGGGAGGTCTCTGCAGAGGCAAGCACGAAGCGCTCAAAGGCTCCCGCGGGGCCTTCCGGGACGGGTCCGAAGGGGCGGATCAGATTCATATCGCGGCGAATATCGAGGCCCTCGACGGGAACGACGCGCACGGTGCCGAGGCGCTGCTCTTTCTGAATGGCCCACTCGGAGACGAAGCCGGCGCCGAGTCCGGCTTCGACTGCGGAGATGATGGCGACGATGGAATCGAGCTCCATAGCGATGCGGAGGTCCTTCTGGCGTAGCCCGGCGCGACGCAGCGCCAGCTCTACGACGTGGCGCGATCCAGAGCCTCGCTCGCGCATCAGCAGAGGAACCTCGGTCAGCGCCCCTACAGGAATGGCTGCCTTCCGCGGCGTCTTGTTCGGACTCGCGTTTGAACCGTTTCCCGGCCACGGATATCGGCGACCGACAATGAGCACCAGTCGGTCTTCGAAGAAGCGCTGGCGAAAGACATCGCGGCTCGACACTGGTCCCTCGATCAGACCCAGGTCGATTTCCCTTTTCGCGAGGGCTGCAACAATATTCTCAGTGTTGGCGCTCGTGAGGGAGAGCTCGACGCGAGGATACTGCTTGAGAAACTCGCCGAGCATGCGGGGAAGAATGTACTGAGTGACGGTCATGGATGCGCCGATGCGCAACTCTCCGGCCGTTTCGCCGCGGGTGCGGTCGAGGGCCGCCAGTGCTTCTTCAGCCAGCCGTGCTCCCTTCCGCGCATAGCGGAGGAGGATGACTCCGGACTCGGTGAGGCGGATGCGGCCTTTGCCGCGGTCGAAGAGGGTGGTCGACAGTTCTTCTTCGAGCGCGTGAATCTGCTGGCTGACCGCGGGCTGGCTCAGGTGGAGGCGCTCGGCCGCGCGGCGGAAGCTGGCTTCGTCGGCGACGGTGCGAAACACTTTGAGCCGGAAATTCTCCATGGATCAACTTTAGCTGGGAGCTGGGAGCTGGGAGCCGGGAGGTGGAGCTGGGAATAGTAGCTCTTTGGGTGGCCGCGCGATCTGTAGAATCGAGGCATCCCGTTTCGATGACTTCTTCTCCGGCAGATTCCACGGCTGATCCCGCACAGGGGCGGCCGACTTCAGCAAAAACGCAGGGTGCCTCGCGAGGGCATGCTGCCGCGGTTGCCTCCGGCATTCTGCTGAGCCGGCTTGTGGGATTGGTGCGGGATCGGGTGTTTGCGCACTACTTCGGCACGTCGGACGCGGCGGGGGCGTTCCGTGCGGCGTTCCGCATCCCGAATTTCCTGCAGAATTTGTTTGGGGAAGGCGTTCTTTCGGCGTCGTTCATCCCGGTTTACGCGCGTTTGAACGCGGAGAATCGGCACGAAGAGGCGTCACGGCTGGCCGAGGCGGTGTTCGCTCTGTTGTTTCTGATCACGGCGGTGCTGGTGGCTGCGGGAGTGTATGCAACTCCGTGGCTGATCGAGTTGATCGCGCCAGGGTTTAAGGGCGCTACGCGGGATTTGACGATCCGGCTGGTGCAGATTCTGTTTCCTGGGGCAGCTCTGCTGGTGCTTTCCGCGTGGTGTCTGGGTATTCTGAACAGCCATCGGAATTTTTTTCTCTCGTACGCAGCGCCGGTGGTGTGGAACGTGGCGATGATCACGACGCTGGCGTGGGCGGGCCCGGCTCATGCCCAGGCGCGTCTGGCGGTGCTGCTGGCGATTGGGTCGGTGGTCGGGAGCGCTCTGCAGTTTGCAGTGCAGCTGCCGACGGTGCTGCGCTTCCTGTGGCCGCTGCGGCTGAACCTCGATTTTCGAAGCGAGCACCTGGGGACGGTGAGCCGGAATTTCTTTCCGGTTTTTCTGAGCCGCGGGGTGGTGCAGATCAGCGCTTATGTGGATGCGTGGCTGGGCAGCTTTCTGGGCCCGGCGGCGGTGGCGGCGCTTGGTTACGCGCAGACGCTCTACACGCTGCCGGTGAGCCTGTTCGGCATGGCCGTGTCGGCGGCGGAGTTGCCGGCGATGTCGAGCGCGGTGGGCAGCCCGGAAGAGATTGCCAGCGCGTTGCGAGGACGACTCACGGCGGGCTTGCAGCAGATTGCGTTCTTCGTGATCCCATCGGCCGCGGGTTTCGTTCTGCTTGGCGACGTCATTGTCGGGTTTATTTATCACACGGGACATTTCCAGCACAGCGATGTGATGTTTGTGTGGGCGGTGCTGGCGGGCTCTTCGGTGGGGTTACTCGCGTCAACGTCGGGGCGGCTGTATTCTTCGGCGTTTTATGCGCTGCGGGATACGAGGACGCCGCTGAAGTTTGCGGTGCTGCGGGTTGTGCTTACTTTGGGCTTGGGCTATGTGTGCGCACTGCCGTTGCCGCGGCTGCTGGGGTTGGACCAGCGATGGGGCACGGCGGGTCTGACATTTTCAGCGGGGATTGCTGGCTGGCTGGAATTTGTGCTGCTGCGCCGCTCGATGCAAGGTCGGATCGGGGCAGTGCCGTCGGGGGCGTCGCGGATTCTTAAGCTGTGGTTGGTGGCGGTGCTGGCAGCGGCGGTGGGTTACGGGATCAAACGGGTCCTGCCTTTTCATCGGCCGCTGCTGGTGGGCCCGAGCGTGCTCATTCCTTATGCGGCGGTCTATCTTGGCGTGACGCAATTGATGGGCATTGCGAGTATGGGTGCTGTGAGGCGCCTGTTCAGGCGTGGCCGGTAAGCGGCCCTGCCTGCAGTCAAGCGAAAAGCTCCCGCTTGCGAATCGTGGCCAACGTGTTCGCCAGGATTCACAGCTGGGAGCCTTTGATCGGTGCCTGACTTCTCCGCTGTTCGCAGACGAGAAGCTTAGACCTGCGCCACCACCTGCCGCTCGGCGTTGGCGTTGGTCACCGGCTTTGCTTCGGTGGCCTTCTCGTTCGAGCCCGGCTTGCGGATGTCGATACCGCCCTTGAAGAAGGCGCCGTCTTCGATGGAGATGCGCTGTGCAGTGACGTCGCCGGTGAGCGAGCCTTCGCTGCGGATGTCGACGCGATCGCTGGCGGTGACATTGCCGCGCACCTTGCCGAGCACGACGATCTCGCGCGCGGTGATGTTGGCGGCGACCTGGCCGTTACGACCGACGGTGACGCGGTTGCCGGGGAGGCTGATGGAGCCTTCCACTTTGCCGTCGACGTAGAGCGATTCGGAGCCGGTGACTTCGCCTTTGACGACGAGACTCTTGCCGATGGTGGCCTGTTCGCCGGCGCTCTGCGCGGGCACAGGCGCAGGGCGCGCGCTGGCTTCGAAACCGGGGGTTGCCGGGGTCGCCGGACGGGTTGGTTCGGGGCCTTGCGATCCGGTACCGGTGCCGGGCTGATTGGGTTTCCACATATGTAAGATTCCTTCCTTCTAAGAAGATGTTTGTGTTTGGCGCCCTGCAACCGGCCTGCTGGTTGGTTCGCGTGGGCCCATGCAGAACTGTGCAGCGCCGACCCTCTTGCCTTTGAGAAAGCTCTCCCTCCGCGCAATCGCCGCCGTTATCTGCATATTAAACACCTTCGCGGCAAATTAGCATCCCCTAACGGGTCTCTTTTGGGAATGGGTCGCTCTTTCGTGAACACCCAGGGGTACGGGGGATTTTGCCCATTCCTGCGTCCGGGCGGAGCGTCATTGTTAACGAACTCGATACTGCCCTGGTGAGAGACGTGATTCAGGATTCGGGGCCGGGGTCGGAACGGACCCGGTTCCGAGGGGTTCCGGTACCATCGAAACTGGCATGACGGACCGAGATTTGGTGCGCCACATCGAGCGGCTGCCGGGCGGCCGCGCCGGCTATAAGCAACTTGTACGGGAGTTGGGCCTCGGGGGCGGGCAGGAGCGGCGCGAACTGCGCGAGCAGTTGGGGCGGCTCACTGGTACGCGGCAGCTGACGCAGATCGACGGCGAGCATTGGGCGATTCCTAAGGCAGGTTCCGCCTCGAGCGCGACTGGCAGGGATCCGGCGCGGAGGGCGGATGCTCGGCACGCCGGCATTCGCAGCGAGGACCTGGTCGCGGGCCGGCTCGATTTGCATCGCGATGGTTTTGGATTTGTGCGGCCTACGCCGGCTCGGGCTGGCGCAAAACCCCCTACCGAACAGGACGTCTTTATTCCGCCGGGTGAGATGGGCGGGGCAATGCAGGGCGACGAGGTGCTGGTGGAACTGGCCGCGCCACGTTTTGGGTCCCGCTTTGGACAGGCTCGTCCCGGAGGGCCCGATCAGCGCAGGTCGGGACGGGTGGTGCGTGTTCTGACGCGCCGCAATGCGACGGTGGTGGGCATTTTTCATTACGCGCGGAGCGGCTCCGAACGGGGGGGAAACTTCGTCGTTCCTTTCGATGAGCGGATGACGCAGCCGGTCGTGATCCCGTTCGGTGCGGAGGTGGCGCCCACGAGCGAGTCGCTTACGCCGCACCGGGTGCTGGGAGTTGAAGCGCGGGCGGCTCGTCACTACGTGGATCTTGAGGGCTTGGTCGTCGATGTGGAGATCACGGATTGGCCCACGCCGACGCGGGCGGCACGGGGCCGTGTGCTTGAGGTGCTGGGCCGGGACGACGACTTTGGGGTCGATGTGGAGATGGTGATTCGCAAGCATCATCTGCCGCGGGTGTTTCCGGACGCGGTGCTTGCCGAGGCGCGGGAGGTGGCGCGTTTCGATCCGGATGTTGCGGCGGGACGGCGTGATTTTCGGGAGCTGCCGATTGTCACCATCGATGGCGAGACGGCTCGGGATTTCGATGACGCTGTGCTGGTGCGGCGCGGCGAGGACGGCATCTGGGAGTTACAGGTACATATTGCCGATGTGGCGGAGTATGTGCGGCCTGGCACGGTGCTCGACCTCGAAGCGCGATTGCGCGGGACTTCCGTTTATTTTCCGGATCGGGCGATTCCGATGCTGCCACAGGAACTTTCGACGGACATCTGCAGTTTGCGGCCGGATGAGGAGCGGCTGGTGCTCTCGTGCCTCATGCGGATCGATCCGCGGGGGGAGATTCTGGATTACGAGATTGCGGAGGGGGTGATCCGGTCGGCGCGGCGCATGACGTATACGCAGGTGCACGCGATCCTGGAGGGCGATGCGGTGACGCGTGCGGAGTTTGCGTCGCTGGTGGCGGAGTTCGAGCGGATGTACGAACTGGCGCAGATTCTGAACCGCAAGCGCGACCGGCGCGGGTCGATTGATTTCGATTTGCCGGAGCCGCTGATTGAGTTCGACGAGTTCGGGGCGATGAAGTCGGTTACGCGGGCGGAGCGGAACTGGGCACACCGGTTGATCGAGGAGTTCATGCTCTCTGCGAATGAATGCGTGGCTTCGTGGCTGGAGAACCAGGGCGTGGCGTCGCTTTATCGGATTCATGAGAAGCCGGAGCCGCGGCGAGTGGTGGAGTTCGAGGAGATCGCGGCGGCGTTTGGTTATTCGCTGGGCATCGGCAGCCTGCCGGTGCGGACCTTCACGATGAAAAGCGAGCGGCGAGAGCATCGGTATGGCGGAGGGCGCGCGCCACGGAATTATGAGGTTGCTGGCGACATTGCGATTACGCCGCGGATGTATCAAAAGCTGGCGGAGAAGATCGCGGGGAAGCCGGAAGAGCGGATTCTCTCTTACTTAATGCTGCGGTCGCTGCGACAGGCGCGGTACAGCGAGAAAAACGAGGGGCACTTTGCGCTGGCCGCTCCGTGCTATACGCATTTCACTTCGCCGATTCGGCGGTATCCGGATTTGATTGTGCATCGGATTGCGAAGGCGCTGCTGGAGGCGGGGGTTAGCGGAAATGGCGTGCTTGCGAAGGGGGAGCCTCACGGTGCGAAGGATTCTGACCATTCGGCTCGCCAGGAGCTTGCGCAGGACAGGCTGCCCGGCGAATCACGATCCGCTCACAAGGCGGAGAGGCGTTTGGAGGGTCAGGGCGCGCCCTACGAGCCGATAGCGGAGGGCGAGCTGGCTGGGATTGCGCAGGAGTCGAGCGAGAGCGAGCGACGGGCGGCGGATGCGGAGCGGGAGCTGGTGGAGTGGAAGAAGATCAAGTTCATGCGGGACCGCGTGGGGGAGGCGTTCGGCGGGATGATCCTGAACGCGACGAAGTATGGGCTGTTTGTGGAGCTCGATGATTTGTTCGTCGAGGGACTGGTGCCGATTCAGAGCCTGGGACTTTTCGACAACGACCGGTATACATATCGCGAGAACACGCGGCAGATTATTGGCGATCGCTGGGGGTGGAAGTATTCTGTGGGCGAGCGGGTGCGGGTGGTGCTGGACCGGGTGGATGCGGTAGAGAAGCGGCTGCAGTTTTCGATTCTGGATGAAGAAGAGGCGGCATCTGCGAGCGGAGCCGGGGCTTTGCGGCCGAAAAAGAAGAAGGATCGCGGCGAAAATGTCGCAGCGGCAGTGGCAAAAGGCGCACCTGTCTCGGGGAAATCCGGCAAAAGTAACAAGAATCGTTACAGACCACCACGTCGTTTTGGGAAAAACAAGAAGCGACGGTGAGATGGGTGGATTACCGGCGGTGGAATACTATGCGGCCTTCGCTTACGGTCAGCTGGACGCGGCCCTGCAATTCCCAGCCGTCGAAGGGGGTGTTTTTCGATTTGGATCGGGATTCGGCGGAGTGAAAAACCCACTTCTCCGCGGGGTCAAATACGACAACGTCGGCGGGGAATCCTGGCGCGAGACCGCCTCGCGATCTGAGGCCCAGAGCGTCTGCTGGGCGAGTCGTCATCAACGCGAGAATTTTGTCGAGGGGCATCTTGTGCTTGACGTGCAGAACTGCGATGGCCAGTCCAAGGGCGGTTTCGAGGCCGGTGATGCCGTTGGGGGCGCGATCGAACTCCTGCTCCTTCTCATGCGCGGCGTGTGGGGCGTGATCGGTTGCAATGGCGTCTACAGTGCCGTCGAGAATGCCTTCGATCATGGCAGTTCGATCGCTCTCCGCACGGAGGGGAGGGTTCATTTTCGCGTTGGTGTCGTAGAGGCCGATGCGTTCTTCAGTGAGCGCGAAGTGGTGGGGCGTGACTTCGCATGTTACGTGGAGGCCTGAGCGGCGAGCTCGGCGAACTGCGTCGAGGGCCCTGGCTGTGGAGAGATGCGCGACGTGCAGATGGCCGTTCTTCACCTGTTTGAGCAGGGCGATGTCGCGCTCGACGAGTCCGGACTCGGCCTCGACAGGCATGCCGCGCAGGCCCAGACGAAAGGCGAGGACGCCGGCATTCATCGAGCAGCCACCGGTGAGGCGCGTGTCTTCGGCGTGCTGGATGACGGGCAGGCGAAGTTTCGCGGCGGCTTGCAGTGCCTCGAGCATAATCTCGTCGCCAAGGATTGGCTTGCCGTCGTCGGTAACGGCGACTGCGCCCGCGTCCTTAAGAGCTGGGTAGTCGGTTAGGGCCTCGCCCATTGAACCGCGGGTTGCTGCGGCAATCGGGAAGACGCGAGCTGTTGCTCCGCGCTCGGGCGCCTGCATCCAGCGGGTGACCTCCGGAGTCTCGTTGGCGGGGATGGTGTTGGGCATGGCGCAGACGGTGGTGAATCCGCCTGCTGCTGCTGCTGCGGTGCCGGTGGCGATGGTTTCCTTGTAACCCTGGCCCGGTTCGCGCAGATGAACGTGAATGTCGATGAGGCCGGGTGCGACGATCATTTCTTTCGCATTGATGATTTCGGCATCGGGTGCTTTGATTTTGCCGGGATTTTCAATGGCGGCGATTTTGCCGTCGCGGAGGAGCAGGTCGCGCGGGGCGTCGAGTCCGGTGGCCGGATCGACGAGGCGGCCGCCGCGGATGAGCAGGGGTTTCTGTGTCGGGCTCATTTGGGACCGCGCTTCTTTGCTACGGTGCTGAGGGCGCGGGCGACGAGAGCCATGCGAATGGGGACGCCGTTGTAGACCTGGTTCGCGATGGCGGAGTGAGGGCCGTCGGCGACTTCGGCGGTGATTTCCATGCCGCGGATGATGGGCCCTGGGTGCATGATCAGCGCCTGGGGCGCGCGGGCTGCGATGCGCTCGGCGTTGGCCTGATAGCGGGTGCGGTAGTCGTCGAGGTCGATTTGAACACCGGCGAGGCGCTCTGCCTGGATGCGGAGCATCATCACGATCTGGGATTGGCGGAGGGCTGAGTCGAAGTCGCGTTCGATGACCAGGCCGGGGGTCATTTCCGCGGCGAGGTCCGGCAAGAACTCGGGAGGGCCGCACAGAATTACCTTTGCGCCCAGGCGCGGTAGCAGCAGCGCGTTCGAACGCGCGACGCGGCTGTGCAGGATGTCGCCGCAGATGGTGAGGGTGACGCCGCGCAGCGACTTTTCATTTACGGTCGAGGAGCGGATGGCGAGGAATTGCAGAATGGTGCGCAGATCGAGCAGGGCCTGCGATGGATGTTCGGCCATGCCGTCGCCGGCATTGAGGATGGGCAGTCCTGTAGCGCGCGCCAACAGGTACGGCGCGCCAGAGTAGGGGCTGCGAAGGATGATGCACTCCGCGCCGAGGGCTTTGAGGGTAATGCCGGTGTCCTTGAGGGACTCGCCTTTTTCGATGCTGGAGGAGAGGGAGCTGACCAGGGTGGTGTCCGCGCCCAGGGCTTTCGCGGCGAGTTCGAAGGAGGTTCGGGTGCGCGTGCTGGATTCGTAGAAAAGGAGGGCGACGCGACGCTTCGCCAGGCGGTTCGCGCGCTTGATGGGGTTGTCTTTTTCGAGTGCGTCGGCTGATTCGAGGATACGGCGGACTTCGGCGACGGAGAAGTCGTTGGCAGAGATGGCTGAATGCGGATGAATGGGCTGATGGAAAAAAGAGGGGCTGGAGAGCTTTTTTGGGGTGCGGACTGTGGCCCTGGTCAGCGTCATTCTTGTTGGAGCCCGTAGCCTGTGGCCGGTAGCTTTTGGCTATCATTCACCGCCGACGGCGCCTGCTACACCCGCTCGACGAGCAGGACCTGCTCGTCGTTGTCGACTTCCTTCAGCTTGACTTCGATAATCTCACGCTGCGAGGTGGGCACGGAGCGTCCCACAAATGTCGCTTCAATCGGCAGTTCTCGATGGCCGCGGTCGATGAGGACCAGGAGCTGCACGCGTCGCGGACGTCCATGGTCGAAGAGGGCGTCTAGAGCGGCGCGAATGGTGCGGCCGGTGTAGAGCACATCGTCGATCAGGATGACGTCGCGGCCGTTGACGTCGAAGCCGAGGGAGCCGGGGACGACAACGGGGCGGATATCGCGGGTCGACAGGTCGTCGCGATAGAAGCTGATGTCGAGGACGCCGGTATCGACGGGATGTTTCTCGATGGCGCCGATGAGCGCGCCGAGGCGCTCTGCGATGGGCACGCCACGCCGCTTGATCCCGACCAGGCCGATGGTTTTCGCGCCATTGTTTTTTTCGATAATCTGATGCGCGAGGCGAACCAGGGTGCGCTCAATCTCGGAGGCGGACATGATCCGCCCTTTCTCGCGCAATTGGGGCGTAGCAACAGCCTGCAGATCTGACATAGTCGTAAAGTTGATGATACGAGCCCGTGGGAAGCACGGCAAGACGGTGCGAGTACGGGTTTTCCTCAATCGCACAGCGCGGAACTGCGATCTGGCTAAAGGCTGCGCTGCGCTTTCGGGCGGACGGACAGAATTCTGCCGGCGATAGCGCCGCCGGTGGCGGCGAACAGAATCATCCCTGTCGAGACGACGGCAGCGGTGAGCAGCTGGATGGCGGCGTGGCCATCGGGTGATAGCCAAAAGCTGGCCCACTGGTGGACCAGCTGTGGGGCTTGCTGCATGGCTTCGGTATTGGATTTCAGCGCCTGGTCGGCCATCTGCTGGGCGACGCTCTGGAACTGTTCGTCGATGGCGGCGGCGTGGTGGAGGAGATAGCGCTCTACGACCAGGCGCACGCCGTCGGTGGCACTGGCAATGGCTGCGGCCGCGGCGCCGAGGATCGCGCCCACGCGCCATCCAATGCCGCCATCGGTGAAGGCTTCGCTGCGCTTGCGGTAGAGGGCGATGGTGCCGAATCCGCCGGCAATGACGAACAGGGAGCTCATACCGGCAAGGGCTGAGAGCAGGCCTACAGGGACCGCGATGATGAGCGCCGAGATGATGGCGGTTTGCCACTGGACGCGTGTGGGGTCGATGCCGAGGCGCTGGGGTGGCTGCTGGGGTCCGGTGGATTCGGAGGCGTCGACGACCAGCTGGGGCGCGCCGCAATGGGGGCAAAAACCCTCACCCTCGAGCAGGCTGTTTCCGCAGCGATGGCACAACGGGACCATGAATTGACCCTATCGCACGCGGGCAGGGAGCGCAATGCGAGATTGGTCGCAGCATTGAAGCAATGTTATGACAGGGTGAAAATGGGGTTAGAACTGGTCATATGCGTGGCGCACCGGCTTCGTTCAGGAGCATGAGCCCCGCTTCGGACCACCCCACCGCGCCAACAGCAGGCGCATGGGGACCCCGGGCGGCGGGTCTCATCCGTAATCTCACCGGCGGTATAGATTTATGAGACCAGTTCTAGTCGCTGCTTTTCGATGAACTTTCGTCGAGGCCCGTGGGCAGCTGCAGCTCGACCAGAGAAAACTTCGTGCCTTCGCCGCCGCTCTTGATGGCGAAAATGTGCTGGTGGTGCTTCGATCCAGCACGCAGGGTGAAGCCGCTGTCATCGGAAACGCCGTTAATCTGCACGTTGTTGTGGTGCTCTTCTTTGCAGGAGAGCCCTTCGCCGGTCATCGTGGGAGTGCCAACCGGTGAGTCTCCATCGCAGGTGATCACATCGCCAAAGCGGCCCATGGCGTTCTTGTAAAACGCGATGACTTTGTCGCGCTGGTCCGGGGTTTCGTAGGTCACGACTTTCACGCGGAGCTGGAACTGGCCGAAGCCGAGGTGCACATCGGCGGACTTGTCGCCGTCGTGGCCGGGCGCGACCTGGGCTCCGGGATAGACGGGCAGGCCAAGATCGCTGGCCGCGGTCTGGTCGGCGCGGACGTGCAGGCCGCCCAGGGGCGTGTCGATTTTGACGTTCTTGTTCTCGCCGTTCGGGCCCTTGTCCACCTGGAAGTGGCAGCCGACGGCGGCCAGCAGCGTGCCCAGGACAACCAGCTGCGGCAACACACGCACTCGCATATGGAACTCCCTATATGGAGAAACATACGCCTGCGGGGGGTGGTTGGTTCCACCAATTTGGGGGCAATCGCAGGCGAAAAGGGCGCCGGGTGGCGCTTTGCGCTGGGCCATCTCCGGTGTCCAGAGGCGCATCCTTCTTGAGGTGAGCAGGCAGCGGCAGGAGAGAGCGCCGCTGCCTGGACTCCCTGCGGAGCTTTCGCGAAGCAACGCAGATCTTGCATGACGGCAGGGGCGCAGGTTTTCGCGATTTCCTCTGCTTGCCACCGGCGCAGGAGAATCGCGCCAGCCGGGGGACCCTGCCGAGTTTCTCAGTCGCCCGTTTTGAGCATTGCCCAAAGGTCGCTGCGCACAGGTTGCCGTTTTGCTCTACCATGCATCGGAGCAACGGAGCGGAGCGAAATTCGAGATGAAAACCAAAGCAACCGCAGGGATCGCAGCCGGCATAGTTCTTGTGTTGGGGAGTGGGTGCTCATCGGCAAACAAGCCAACGAACGAGAACTTTACGAACACACTTAACGCGTACTACCAGGACCACAACGACTGCTTGTTCCCGCATGGTCACACTTTTCCGTATGAGGTGGCACCGGGCGCCGCTGCCAAAGAGGACAAGAAGGAAATGGACTCGCTGACGGACGCGGGTATGTTGACGCGTCTTGAAGACCGCGACATGCATGTGGACCGCTACACGCTGAATGCCGCGGGGAACCGCTTCGCGCCGCGATTCTGCTATGGGCACCGCCAGGTGACGGGGATCGAGAGCTTCACGCCGCCGGCTCCGCATAATGGGTTTACGGAGACGACGGTGACGTATCACTACGCGATGATGGATGTGCCGATGTGGGCGAATACGGACGAAGTGAAAGTGGCGTTTCCGCAGGTGGGGAAGTCGTTGGGGGCTACGCCGACGGATCAGGCGACGCTGGCGACGGTGGGAGCTGGGTGGCAGGTTCCGCAGTAGGGTTTAAGGTTCGCCTGGATTCGGGCTAAGCCTCCGACACTATACTTGCTCAGATATCGCTATGGGCAAGAAACTCCCCATCATTCTGCGCCGCGCGATGTACAACCTGCGCGGCGGCTTCCTGATCCGGCCGCTGATCATCGCATTGGCGCTGGGCGGCGCGGGCGCGCTGTTGTCGTGGCTGGAGGAGGAGTATCCGGCGGTCAGCGCCTGGGTACCTCGCGCGGTCTTTCCTTCCCATGCCGATCCGCAGGTGGCGCAGGTGATCCTGGCCGGGGTCGCGGCGTCGATGATGACGGTGGTTTCGATCGTGTTTGCGATCCTGCTGATGACGCTGACGCTGGCGTCGATGCAGTTTTCGCCGCGCATCATCATCAGCTTTTCGAAGGATCGGGTGACGCAGTGGACGCTGGGGATTTTCCTCGGGACATTTTCCTATTGCATGGCGGCATTGCCGGCGGCGCGTTCGCTGCCTCATCCTTTTGCGCCCGTGGCTACAGTGCTGGGAGCGATGGTGCTGGCGCTGACGTGCGTGGGATGGCTGCTGTTTTTCATTCACCACATTTCGCAGGCAATCAGTGTGAATCACATCGTCGACCGGATCGC
>PMSS01000453.1:0-21398 GCA_003167515.1 Acidobacterium sp.
GCTGTCCGATCATCGGCCCGGACTTCTCTTCGTGGACAGGTTTGCAGACGCCGCCCTCGTACAACAACGGGCAGAACATCGATGTGTGGGCGCCCGACGTGATCTATCTGAACGGCGCCTACTACCAGTACTATTCGATTCCGTGGGAGCCATCGACCGGAGCCGAAGCCGTGATCGGTCTCGCGACCAGCTCAACGCCCTACGGGCCGTGGACTGACCAGGGCGGCATTGTCTCATCGTGGACCGCAGCCACCACGGCTCCTCCAACGGGCACAGTCTGGAATTTCTCGGCCTCGACCACCTGGAACGCGATCGATCCAGCGCCGTTCGTCGACGCTGGCAGTAATTTGTGGATGAGCTTAGGCTCCTGGCAGGACGGAATTCATATCATCCAGCTTGACCCCACCACTGGCAAACGGCTCGCGACCAATCCGTCACCGTATCCCGTCATCGCCGCGCGGGGCGC
Source organism: Acidobacterium sp. (assembly GCA_003167515.1). Taxonomy (GTDB): domain Bacteria; phylum Acidobacteriota; class Terriglobia; order Terriglobales; family Acidobacteriaceae; genus Palsa-343. Next base: position 467 of record PMSS01000453.1, read on the forward strand.
GGGTGAAGAGGGATCCTTCATCCTCCCGTGGGTCGTCAACGGCACGCAATACTACTATTACTTCGCATCGATTGATGCGTGCTGCAGCGCGACCAGCCCCTACCGGATCATCGTCGGGCGATCGCAGAGTCCGACAGGGCCGTATGTGGATCGTGGAGGACTGAATCTGGCCAGTGGCGGCGGGACGATTCTGCTGAGCTCGCACGACCATATTGTTGGTCCGGGCGGGCAGAGCGTGTTTACCGATGTTGTAAGTGGAGTGCAAACGCCGACGCTTGTTTATCACTACTACGACGCGAATAATTCGGGGACGCCGACCCTCGGGATCAACCGGCTCGGGTTCTCCTCGGATGGCTGGCCGTATATTCAGTGAGTCCCTGTGATACAAGGAAGGGTTCGCAAACGCTGACTAAGTTCTTCTGGATGAGGTTTTTCATGAGAAGTCGCCCTGCAATTCTGCTGACTGTTGCTCTGCTGCTTGTGCCTGTGGGATTTGGCCAGGCCCCACAAGCCCTTACCCTGACCGGCGACTTCTGGGGAACCCACGATCCTTCGATCATGAAAGCTGGGAATACGTGGTACGTGTTTGCCACGGGCAAGGCGCGCGACGGCGGTCAGTTCCAGATCCGCTGCTCCACCGACTTGCATGACTGGAAGTTGTGCGGTCACGTGTTCGACGCGATTCCGGACTGGATCAAGAAGGATAGTCCGGGAACCCAGGAGCTGTGGGCCCCCGATATTTCGTACGAGAAAGGCGAGTACCGGCTCTACTACGCCTACTCGTTGTTCGGAAAGAACACGTCGGGCATTGCCCTGGCGACGAACAGGACCCTTGATCCGCAGAGCCCCGATTATCGCTGGGTCGATCACGGACTCGTGTTGAAGTCGGTGGCATCGGATGACTTCAACGCGATCGATCCGAACTATGTAACGGATGAAAAGGGGCACGCCTGGCTGGTATTCGGCAGTTTCTGGACTGGAATCAAGATGCGGAAGCTCGACGACCGGACGGGCCTGCTGTCGGAAAAGGATACGAAGGTGTATGCGTTGGCGACGCGGAAGCGGCCGGCGAGTCCGGGGCCCGACGAGCCGAATCTGCCGCCGGGCTGGGAAGCGATTGAAGCGCCCTTCATCGTGCATCACGGGGGCTACTACTATCTATTTGTCTCTTGGGATATGTGCTGCCGCGGAACGAAGAGCAATTACCGCACGATGGTGGGGAGGTCGAAGCAGGTGACCGGCCCATACGCGGATCAGGATGGCGTTCCGATGATGGAAGGCGGAGGTACATCATTGCTAACGGCGAACGAGCGGTGGCTGGGGCCGGGCGGCGAGTCGGTGCTGATGCAGCCTGGCGGCCAGGACATCATCGTCTATCACGCGTACGACGCGCACTCGGGCAGACCGGCCCTGCAGATTTCCACGCTAACCTGGGATGATGGCTGGCCACACGCTGCGCTCCAACAGTAAGGTAGAGCCATGATGGGAACAACGCAGCGAGTGGCTGCGCTGGGCGCCGTTTTGTTTTGTGGCGGCATACTCGCCGCGGTTGCACAGACCGCGCCGCAGGCAGCGAGTCCCTACGACGAGGGGAAGGCCGCGTTCAAGAGCGGGGAGTACGCGAAGGCGGCCGAGTTGTTCGCAAATGCCGCATCGAGCGATTCGGTGAATTCGGATGCTCTGCTGCTGGAAGGGAAGTCGCTGGCCAATATCGGCAAGTTCTCTGAAGCGGATGGGGCGCTCCGCCGCTACACGCTTCTGCATCCGGAGTCGGCCGACGCATTCTTCATGCTGGGTTTTGTCCTGCACCGTGAAGACAAGCCGGCGGACTCCCTGCGCGCGTACACCCAGGCTGCGGCGCTGAATACTCCGAAGGCTGAGGATCTGAGAATCGTGGGGCTGGACTATGTGCTGCTGGACGACTATCCCGATGCAATACGGTGGCTGAAGAAGGCGACGGAATTCGATCCGCAGAATGAGCAGGCATGGTATTCGCTGGGCCGGTGTTATTACACGCAAAGCCGCTTCGAAGAAGCGGGGATTGCACTCAACCGCGCGCTGAGCCTGAATCCGAAGGATCTGAAGGCGACCACGAATCTGGCGCTGGTTTACGAGATGCAGAACCGGAATGAGGATGCGGATCGCACGTATCGAAGTTCTATCCTGCTGGCGGACAGCGATGTTCACACGAATGAGTGGCCCTATCTGAATTACTCATCTTTTCTGCTGGAGCACGATCGCGCAGCGGAGGCTCTCCCCCTGTTGCGGCGAGCGGCGATGCTCGCTCCCCGGTGTGCGGACTGCCACGCCAAAATGGGAAAAGCCCTCGCGGCAACCGGGGAGCCGCAGGGGGCGGTCGCCGAGTTGAGTGAAGCTGTGGCGCTTTCACCGGACGATCCGAAGTTGCACTACACGCTGGGGCACCTCTACCGGTCGCTCGGGATGCTGGACAAGGCCAAAGCGGAACTGGCGCTTTCCGAAAAGTTGTACGGAACCCGCGATTCGGTGAATGCAAAATGAGATGGTTTGCAGGTCCGCTTCCGCAATGCACGGGCATATTTCTGGCGCTGGCGAGTTGGTTGAATCTCGCCGGGCAAACGGCGCCGGATGTGCAGCGGACGGGACTTTCCAGCGACTCTGGGCAGCGGAGCGGAATGGCGTCGGCTGGGCCGCAGAAGGCGGAATTCGACAGCCAGCATCAGCCCATCACAGCGGGTGGGCTTGTGAAGACAGGGCCAGTGGTCTTCATGAATGTCGCGGAGCAGGCTGGATTGACGCGGTGGCATAACGTCACCGGGACGGCGCTGAAGCACATTATTGTCGAGGCTAAAGGCTCTGGAGTGGCTCTTCTCGATTACGACAACGACGGATGGCTCGACATCTATATGGTCAATGGATCGACGTTCGACGCGCAGGCGGGCAAGACCACACCGCCGCGTGCCGCGCTCTTCCACAACAACCACGATGGGACGTTTACGGATGTTGCGGACAAGGCCGGCGTGACCAACGATCGCTGGGGACTCGGCGTGGCGGTCGGTGATTACGACAATGACGGCTGGCCCGACCTGTATGTAACGAATCTTGGCACAAATCGGCTCTACCACAATAATCACGACGGAACGTTTACCGACGTGGCGGTAAAGGCGGGGGTCGCGCTGGACAGCGGCAACCCGGAGATCGTGGTCGATCACACCGGGGCTACGTTTGGGGATTATGACGGAGACGGCCGGCTCGATCTGTTTGTTGCGGGCTACATTCGCTTCGATTTTCAGCACCCGCCCGTGGCCGGCTCAAAGGCCGCGGGCTCTGGATCCTGCCAGTATCGCGGCGTCGACGTCATGTGCGGGCCGCGCGGTCTCCAGGGCGAACACGACCATCTGTTCCACAACAACGGCGACGGGACCTTCACCGACGTAAGCGAGAAGGCAGGCGTCAGCGACAAACAGGGGCTCTACGGACTGAGCGCGCTCTTCGTCGACGTGAACAACGATGGGCGGCCCGACCTGCTGGTCGCGAACGACTCGACGCCCAATTATCTCTATATCAACAGGGGTGACGGAACATTCGACGATCAGAGTTATCTCAGCGGGTTTGCCCTCAATGGCGATGGGCGCGAAGTCTCCAACATGGGCCTTGCAGCCGGGGATTACGAGAATAACGGTCATCTGGACCTGGTGAGCACGACGTTCTCCGACGACTACGACGTCGTCTTTCTGAACGACGGGACAGGGAACTTCAGCGATGTAAGCTATCGTTCCGGGGTCGCGTCGCCCACGGTGCCGTTTGTCGGATTCGGGGATGGCTTTCTCGATTACGACAACGATGGATGGAAAGATTTGCTGATCGTGAACGGGCATGTTTATCCGCAGGTCGATCAGAATCCGGACTGGGGAATGAGTTACTCGCAACGGCCGTTGCTGTTTCGCAATTTGCGGAATGGCAAATTCGAGTTAGTCCCGGCGGTGGAGGGGACTGGGCTCGCTGCGCTGGCCGTTGGTCGCGGCGCAGCTTTTGGAGATATATTCAACGACGGCAAGATCGATGTGGTCATTAATAATCTCGACGGGCCGCCGTTGCTGCTGCGCAACGTGAACCCGGACCACCACCATTGGATCGAGCTGAAGCTCACGGGAAAGGGAAAGACTCCCCGGGATGCGGTGGGCACAACGGTCTATCTGACTGCTGGCGGGACGCGCCAGCGCGAGGATGTGCTGAGCGGCGGAAGTTATCTTTCCTCAAACGATATGCGCGTGCACTTTGGGCTGGGAGATACTGCCTCGGTGGATGAGGTGGAGATTCGCTGGGCTGGAGGGCCTGTCGAGAAGCTGAAGATTCCCGCCGTCGACCGCATCTACTCGGTCGAGGAAGGAAAGGGGATTACCGGCTCCCTGTGTATGCTCTGCAGGATGGCGAGGAAATAGTTTCCTATGCGGATAAGCGCAGGGACCTGTTCCCTCTGGATTGTAGTGGTATTTGGAGCGACGGTCCGTCGCTCAGGGCTCCGGGCTGCTTCCTGCGGACGAGGGATTTGCCGAGGAAGCGGCGTCGAGCTTCTTCAGTTCTGCTACAGCTTTCGCCGCATCTTCGGGCCGGTTCAGCTTTCGATACACCCGAGCCAGCTCAAACCACGCGCTCCTGCGCAGGAACGGAGACGGATCGCTGGCCAGGCTTTTCTCCAGCCATTGCGCCGCCTCTGCATCACGTCCGACCTTTGACAGCCCCACTCCCAGATAGAACGAAACGGGCGCCGCTGGGGCGTGCGCCTCGGCCGCTTGCTGGAGGAGCGTCACTCCCTGCTTCGGATCGCCGGTCTGAACCTGGATTTTGCCGAGGTTATAAAGGGCCGGCCCATCGCCAGGATGAATTTTCAGCGCTTGTTCGTAGGCCTTCGTCGCTTCGTCGAAGCGGCTCAGGCGCTGATCCTCGTCCCCGATGTTCTGGTACAGGTCCGGATCGTTGGGCTGCTTCGCCAGCGCCGCCTGAAATTCGGCGATCGCTTTTTCCGGCTGCTTCGATTGCGAATAAACCTCTCCCATTGCGCGGTGCATCTGCCAGGAGTTGGGGCCGAGGTCGAAAAGTTTTTGATAGACACTCTGTGCCATCAGAGTGTGGGCGCGCCCCTGGTAGTAAAGAATGCTCAGGTCGCGCGGCTGGAGAGTTGCAGCATGATCGAGAGGCGCCGTTGCCTGCTCCGGATGTCCCGCCGCCAGTTCCACGATGCCGATCCATGTCAGCACCTCAGGATTGTCTGGTTCGAGAGCCGCCTCGGCGCGTAGTAAGGCGACGGCTTCGTCGAAATCGTTGCGCTGGTAGTCCACGATCCCGAGGAACATGCGAGCACCATGGATTTGGGGATCGTCGACGATCGCTTGTTTCAGTGCCTCCTGCGCTGGCTCAGGTTCGTTTTCGCGCAGCAGCGACATGCCGAGCCCAAGCCAGGCGTTGGCCGAATGAGGATCGGCGGCAATCGCCAGGCGAAAGTCGTGCTCAGCCTCGGCGGGCTTACCCTGCCGGACCGCGGCAGCGCCACTCTGCATCAGCCGGTCGGCTTCGGAGGCAGGGCCTTCCTGGGCTCGGGACGAGATCGGCGCCTGCATGCACAGGCCAATCAGGAGAGAAACACAGAACAACCGGCGAACGTGCAACGGCATATGGTTCAGCATCCCTTGCTCAGTTCGCGATCATAGCGCAACCCGGCTGTCTCCCGCGTCCTTCAGCGCAGGGCGACTGAACGCCTGATCGGGTGGGCCGGAGGAGAGAATGAGCGGGCCGCCCCCCTCGCCAGTCCCGGTAAACGATATCACCAATCCATCCCGCAAGGTGTCCGATTCCTGGGCACAAATTTCAATACGAAACTCATCGCCGAGAGCGGCGTGCTATCGATCAGCTTCGAAACTCAAAGCGGGTGATTAGGGAAGAATCTTCATAATAGTCAAGAATTACAAGGGGTTACTGAGGCCCAAACTTTCGATTGAGTTTTATGCTTGACAGTCAAAACGCCGCTGATTTAACCTTGCGTCCGATCTAAAAACAAGTCGCTGTGGCGGATTGAGAAAACGTTTGCTGCATTCGGCAATCAAGAAATGTTGGGTTCGACTCTTCAGGAGGGGCGCATGCGCAAGGTATCGGGTAGGCATAGTTTGGTTTGCCTTTGGTTCGCACTCTTCGCGATGTTCGCGACATCCTTTTCATTCGGCCAATCCAGTCAGGGTGCGCTGGCCGGCACCGTCGCCGATACGTCAGACGCGGTCATCGCCGGGGCAGACATTGTGGTGACAGAGGTCGATACGGGTTTCAAAAGCGACACGGTCTCCACGAGCTCCGGCTCGTACCGCTTCACCGAGCTTCCGATTGGACGTTACAACGTCACGGTCACGGCTCCGGGGTTTTCGAAATCGACGAGCACGGGTGTCCTGATCACGATTGGCACGGTCTCCTCGTTGAATGTGGTGCTCAAGGCCGGATCTGTCTCGGAAACGGTTACGGTCGATGCGAGTGCGCCCACCATCGAGACCGAGTCCTCCAGCGTTGTCGGCACGATCTCAAAAAAGGAGATTGAAGACCTGCCGCTATCGATGGCGACCGGCGTGGGCGGCCTCCGTTCCCCTGAAGCATTCGCTTTCCTCGTGCCGGGCACAACGGGACCGGGCAGTGGTGTACCTACCGGTCTGAACCAGAACGGCGTCTTCTTTGCGAAACTGGCCGGCGGTCAGAGCTACGGCGCGGAGGTTCTGCTCGACGGTGCCAGCATTCAGCGCAGCGAGAATGGATCGTCGTTCGACGAGACATCGCCCTCGATCGAGGCGTTGCAGGAACTGTCAGTCACGACCTCGACGCCGTCGGCACAGTACGGCCGCACCACGGCCGGTATCGAGAGCTTTTCTACCAAGGGCGGCACCAACGAATTCCACGGATCTGCTTATTTCTTCCTGAAGAATGCAGCCTTTGATGGGAATAACTGGTTCAACAACGGTTTCATCGACATCGACTGCGCAGGGAAAGCCACCGACGGCTGTGCTTATAGCCGTCCGCAGGACAGCAAGTTCGATTTCGGCGGCACCTTTGGAGGCCCGGTTAAGATTCCCAGCCCCACGCATCCCGGCAAACTGCTTTACAACGGAACCGACAAGACGTTCTTCTTCTTCGGGTGGGAGCAGTACCGGCTAAAGCTGGGAGCTACTGCGGTATCGACGGTACCGACGGCGGCCGAGAAAGGGGGCGATTTCACCGCGCTGCTGGGAGGGCCAACCGCACTGACCAATCCGTGCACAGGGCAGGTGGTTCTGCAGAATCAGATCTTCGATCCGGCAACAACGACGACCGAGCCCAGCGGTATCATTTGCCGCTTCCCGTTTACCACGAACAATGTGGTTCCTACGGCGCGGTTCAGCAAGGTAGCCGCGGCGATGATGAAAGGTCTGCCCGACCCCAATCAGACGCCGCAGTCGACCAATCTGTACGGGCCCGCGGGCAACTATTCGCAGGCTTATGTGAACCCGACGCAGAACACCACCATCACCGTGCGGATTGATCAGTCGTTCACGGAAAAGAGCAAAGCATGGGGTTCATACAGCTCGCGCGATAACTACAGCGTCCACGGGGCGCTGGATATGCCGAATCCGTTCAATAACTCGGCCTATCTGCAGGACTTCGAAACCCATTACACCCGCGTTGGCTGGGACTACGCGTTTACGCCGGCACTGCTAAACCACGTGAACGTAGGCTATAACCGCACCAACAGCGTTAACTATGCTCCGCAGATCGGCTCGCCGCAGAACCTGGCCGCCGATGGGGCGCCTAACTTCTATACCGATTCCTTCCCAACGGTATCGTGGGACGGGCTGGATCAGTATTCCGGCTGGGGCGTGGGCAACAACGGCGACAATATCGACAACGGCATCCGGACCAACGACATCGTGACCTGGCAGAAGGGCCGGAACAGTTATATGTTCGGTGTCGACTTCCGCCATCAGCAGTACACGACCATCCTTAAAACCATCCCCGACCTCAGCTTCCTGCGCAGCGAAACCGATGTGGCGGACTTCGGCGGGATCCCGCAGTTCCAGAGCGGCAACAGCTTTGCGGGCTTCGAACTGGGGGACCTGGATTACGCCAACCAGAATGTTTATAACCACAACTCGCGCTGGAACTCGTATTACATCGCGGGCTTCTTTGAAGACGACATGAAGGTGAACGCGAAGCTGACGCTGAACCTGGGTATCCGCTACGACGTCGATGTTCCTCGGCATGAGGCGGATAACGATACGTCGGAGTTCAGCTATACGGCCCCCGATACGCTCGCCGGCGGTCTGCCCGGTGCGCTGGTCTTCGGCACGAATTGCCACTGCAACACGGCGTGGACGAATACCTGGAAGAAGGACATAGGTCCGCGCCTTGGATTTGCCTATGTGCTGCCCCACACCAACGACAGAGCCGTGCTGCGAGGCGGCGCCGCTATTCTTTACGCGCCGCTGCAGTACAGTGACTTCGGTGCATCGATGACGCTGGGTTATTCGCAATTCCGCAGCATTGGCTCCATCTATTCCGGGCCGGGAACGGCAGCGGGCTTTACTCCGGCGTTCAATCTCGATACCGGTTATGCGCCGTGGACGCCTGCCTTTTTCGCTCCGAACACCAGTCCAACCCAGGACGATGGAGGTCCAGGCAACCCACTGGCGGTTGGAGGCGAGGTGATTACACCTACGGACGGTCGGCCTGGGATGACCAGCAACTGGAGCGTGCAGTTACAGGATGAAGTGGCGCAGGACCTGATTTTCACCCTCGGCTATATTGGTGAGACGGCGCAGAACCTGCATTCTGGTTTCCTCTCTAACTCCAATAACCTCGACCCGAAGTATTTCTCTCTGGGCGATCACCTGAACGACAACGGAAACAGAATTAACACGCCAGGCGGCTCCACAACGGCAAACGGCCAAACCTTTAACGCGCCGTATTCGACGTTTATCGGTACCCTGGGCCAGACGGTCCGGCCGTATCCGCAGTACGACTACGTAGCCGCCGACTGCTGCCTTGAGAACCTGGGACATTCCTCTTATGACGCGCTGGTGACCTCGCTTAATCGCCGCTTCCGCCAGGGCTTCAACCTCAACGTCTCCTACACCTGGTCCAAGAACGAGACCGATGCTGACTCGACCATTCCGTTCAGCTATGACAGTTACCGGTCTCAAACGCAGAACTCGCTGGACCACCGGGCAGAGAAGGCGGTTAGTGTCCAGAACATCCCGAACACTTTGTCGATCAGCTACCTTTATCAGCTGCCGTTCGGAAAGGGACGCTCGTTCCTCAATCACAATCGTCTGGCCGATGAGGTATTGGGCGGTTGGGAGGTGGGTGGCATCCAGCGTTATGAAAGCGGTCAGCCAGTCGACTTTGGGTGCGCAACCGGCGTGCCGTACTACCAAAACTGCTTCCGCTTCACCCTGGGCCCGGCCGCGGCAGGAAATAGCTTCGCCAGCGCCGCGTATAAGAGCAACAAGAACGGCCCCAGCTTCTTTAATCAGCAATCCTGGTTCAAGCCGGCCTATCGGCCGCCGGGCACCAACAGCGCATCCGATCCTGGAGTTCCGCTTACGGATGCGGCCTTTGTCGACGAGAACCGTGAAGGCGTGACGAACACGGGACAGCAGTGGCTGCGGACGATCTCACCCAGTTGTGCAGACGGATGCTCGTATGATCCCTACGTCTTCGGTACCGGAATTCCTCGTATCACGGAGGCGATTACCGGGCCGATGTGGAAGTCGGAAGACGTCAGCCTTCTCAAGAGCTTCTCCGTTACTGAGCGCGTGAAGTTCGTCCTGAAAGGCGAGGCGATTGACGTCTTCAACCGCCATCGTATGGGGCTGCCGGATACGGAGCCGGGTGACTCCAGCCAGAACACGGGCTTCGGCATTCCAACCACGGTCGATTATGGTCCGCGCCAATTGCAGGTCAGCGGCCGCATCACCTTCTAGTGTCGCATCGGGCGGAGCGTCGGGAGTCATCCCTGCTCCGCCCAGCTTGCTTGATTTGAATATTGTTGAGCCTCCCTTGGAGTCAGAGCCGTCTGACTCCCTCTTTTTTGTGGAGCTCGCAATCCCTTCAGCCTATGCGCAGCGCGGAATTGCAAAACAGTTTCTGTCCGTCCACAATGAGTTTGGTACGGGTTGTTGCTATGCACGGGTGGGGATGTTGTTCAATCGCTGTCTCGCTGTTACTCGCCGTGCCTGAGTCTTCGCTCGCCCAGTCGCCGACCTCGCCTCAGGACGGGTTGGCTTTGCTACAGGCGGGGAAACCCGACGAGGCGCGCGCTGTCTTTGAAGCTATCCTCGGCAGCAATCCTGGCGATCCTCAGGCCCTGGACGGGGAAGTGAAGGCCAGCGAAGCGTTGGCGCTGAAGGAGCGGAGCGCAGGCCATATGGTTGAAGCGCTGCGGGACATGATGCGTGCCGAGGACTATGCGCCGGGCAACGCTCGCCTGTTATTCGATATTGGCATTCTGGAAGAGGAAATGCAGCTCTATCCGGATGCGGAAAAGGCGCTCGCTCGCGCGCAGGAAATCGATCCCGGCAATCCGGACAACTACTATGCAATGGCGCGGGTGAAGATCGATGAGGGCCAGTTAGACGCTGCAGAGCAGAATATGACGACCTATCTGAAGGCGCGTCCGGACGACGCCAGCGCTCACTATGGCCTGGGCCGCGTTTACGAGCTCGGCATGCAGTTCGACCAGGCGCGCGGGGAGTTCCAGCGTTCGATTGAACTTCAGCCCTTGCAGACCGAAGCCTATTACGAGCTGGGCGACGTAGCTCTGAAACAGGATAACTACAGCGAGGCTTTGAGTTACTTCGAAAAGGTACTGGCACGCAATGGGCAGCATGGTGGAGCTCTTACCGGTGCTGGGCAAGCATTGTACCGGGAAAAACGCTATGAACAAGCCCTTGCCTATTTGCGGCGCGCAACCGGCGCAGCGCCGGGTTACCAACCGGGCCATTATTATCTGGGACTGACCCTAAGTCGCCTCGGCCAGAAAGAAGAATCGGATCGCGAGCTGCTTACAGCGCAAAAGCTGGCCGATGAGGATAACAAAAATGCCGGGCGCCGTTATCAGCTCAGCGGCGTACCCCCGAGTCAGTAAGATGGGCCCGGTTCTGGCTCCTGCTCTTAGCGTTGCGCAGAGCAGGCATCGTTCCTCGCGGAGGGCCGGTAGATTCGCGCACGACGAGCCGAGTGTCGATGTAGTATTCACGCTTCGGGGCAGTCCCTTCAACGTGGGCCCGGAGAGCGGATACGGCCGCTCGCGCTAGATCCAGGCGTGATAACTGTACCGATGTGAGAGGTGGAATCATCATCTCGGTAAGATGGATGTCATCGAAACCGATCAGTGATATGTCGCCGGGGACCCGGAAATTGTCCCGGTAGAGTTTATGCAGCACGCCGATGGCAGCCATATCGTTGGAGCACATGATCGCGGTGGGCAGAGTCTTTTTGCTCAGCAGCCGTTCGGTCGCCGCCATGCCCCCCTCCATGGTGTGGTCTCCTTCGAGAATCCACTCGGGAGCGTTGTGAACATTGCAGTCCCGCAGCGTTTGTTGAAATGCAGCTAAGCGAGAACAGGCAGAGTGTAGCCGCAGTGGCCGGTCACGAACGCGATGTCGCGATGACCGAGCGCAGCGAGATGCTGGACGCCCTGACGGATTCCATGATGATAATTCACCTTCAAGACGCTGATCCCCGGGCGTTCCGGACCAATATCGACAAAAACGAGGGGGATGTTGCGCTCAGCCAGCTGTTTCAGCAGCGGCTCTTCGATACCAAAGGTCATCACAGCGACGCCGTCAGCCTGTCGCTCGAGCATGCGCCGGATGCAGACGGACATTCGATCGGGATCGTAGCTGGTGGAACTGACCAGGACTTCGTATCCGTTCTCTACGGCGGTGTCTTCGAATCCGTGAATGAGTTCGGGGAAAAATGGGTTGGTAATCTCCGAGACAATCAGACCGAGCAGGCGGCTGTGGCCGGAGACGAGTCCGCGGGCTTGTGTATTCGGGAAATAGTTGAGTTCCCGAACCGCTTCCCACACCCTTTTCGCCATATGGGGATTGACTGTAGGGATATGGTTAATGGTGCGGGACACGGTGGCAATCGAAACATCAGCGAGCGTCGCCACGGCATGAATGTCCATGCGCGGCGGCCTCTGGGCCCACGGCCGCGAAGACCTGGATCGGCGAGTCGCCGTTGGAGAATGCGTTTACAGAATACACTGGCTCAAGAAAGATTCATACTCCCTATAATCAGTGCCAACAGTCAAGTAAATGTTTACTGAGAGAATCAACGCCGCCGCGCGAGTGCCTGACGGTCATGAAGCGGCAGATCTTGCCGCAGGGTGATTCATCGCTGCAACAATTCCCGCTGCCGCCACCGCAACGCAAATTGATTACGGTCGAAATCCCAAATATCGCTGACAGCGCTAACCGTTTGTCAAGTTCGGCCAGATGACAACCAGCGCTCGATTCGATCAGCGTAGGTGCGGCTGGATCGATGCTCCGAGCCGTCCGAAAGGTTCACCGTGAATTCGCGGTTCCCGATGGATCGCAGTTCCAGTATGCCTTTTGACTGCACAATTCGGGAGCGGTGTATGCGAAGAAACTTTGCCGGGTCGAGCCCCTGTTCGAGAGAAGCCATTGTCTCGCAACAGGAAAGAACGACCGTTGACGTGGAGTTCAACGTAGTCGCCCGCAGCGCCAATCCACTCAACATCCTCTGCAGTGACGATTTGAATGCGGGACCCGGTTTGCACCGTAAATCGGGAGGTGTATCCATCCGAGGCGCCGTCCGGCATTTTCATAACCCGCTGTGCCATGACCGCTCTTAATTCGGAATCACGAGGTCGACCGACCGCTGGCGCGAAGCGCGTGCCGTCCACCGGTTTCAAAAGGTAATGCGGCGCATGAAACATCGAATGCCCGCAAAACATGTTGCTCATACGCTGCCAGAAAAATGACTGCGGGCAGGTCTTCTCCAGGCAATGCACGCAAAACCTCAAAACCGTCCATACCCGGGTTCTTCGGCTGCCGCAGGTACTCGGTCAGCAGGAAGTCGTGCGCTTGATTGCAAGCCAGCAACCATCCTCTTCCGGCTTGGTGATCCCGATGCATGACGCATCCGGAGGCCGTGATCCCTTTTCGAGCGCGGTAGAGGTCGGAGGGTCTTTGCGGCTATCTCTGGTGCGGAGTCAAAGAGATGCGTCGGATCCGAACGTGACTTGGTAGCGTTTTGGCAGCAAAATCTGTCCGGCCACAGACCAACCAACGCCGTCACTTCGCCGCAAGTTATTGAGAAGATGGTAGGCACGAGGAGACTCGAACTCCTGACCTCTACCGTGTCAAGGTAGCGCTATAGCGACCGGCTGAGGGCAATAAAGGAGTTAAAAGCCGGTGGGATGGCAAGAAACTGGCACTCCGGGCGCTATTTGCTACCAAGTTGCTACCAAAACCAAGTGGGTCCAGGAGGCTGAGCCGTGGGGGGCTCAGCCTACTTTTCGTGAGCGCATCATCTAACACCCTAAGGCCACCGATTTTTTTGATGAAACACGCTGGTCCTGGCTGAGGGCAGAATTTAAGATGGTTCGCCAAGGTTCAGCCTGGAGTTCTCATCGCGACCAATAGCCCCCCTTCTCCAGAATGCGTGCGCCGCTCACGACGGAACCGATGCGTCCCGATGAGAGTTCCACTGGGATATAGCAACCCCGCAGGCGATTGATGACGAGCGCCTGTGAAACCAAAAGAAACACCGCGACTTCTAATGATGACGAGATCTCGGGGATGGGAGATGATACCCAGCGAAACAATCAGGGTGGTTGCCCCGCCGGCGGATGACTGGCTCGCAGCAGCACCATGAGTGCACCGGTAGTTGAGAGAAAGGGCGGCGGCGAGGACTCTTGGTCCGTAGTTGCCGGCGTGAAAACCGAAGTGGAGGTCCGACGCGCCCGTCTCAGCGAGCGGCGAGAAAAACAGGCGGTAGGCCGGATCGCACCTTGATCTGCATCTACGGTCCGACACCGGTTTCGTAATTCAATGTTGCCAGCGAGAGGCGGTATTGGTACCGCGCGCTGGTGTCCTGAATCTGCGCACTGGTTTGTTGCAGTTGCGCCAGGCTTAGCTCGACGATCGAACTGAGCCCCAGCTTGTAACGGGTTTGCGCCAGGTTCATGGCAAGGTTGGCCTGCTGCACCAACTGGGCCGTCACCTTCATGCGTTGCCAGCCCATGGTGGTCTGCAGCCACGAGGTGCGCACGTCGCGCACGATGCGGTCGCGCAGGTCGCGCGTGTTTTCGGCTGCGGCCTGGGCGCGGTACTTCGCCTCTTTCGCTTCGGATGAAAAGAGAAACCCGTTGAAGATGGGAATATTCACGTTTCCGCCGATCGCGCCCCACCAGTTGGCGATGTAATACGTGCCGGGATGAACCGGGACGATGCCGGCCGTGCCCGCGGCGCTGATGGAGGGCAGGAGCTGGTCCCACTGGGCGCGCGCGAACTTCTGCGCGGACTCGGTCTCGTAGCTGAGCGACTGCAAATCCGGGCGCTGTTGCAGGGCACTCTGGATGAGTGGGTCGGGCGCGGGCGGTGGAGGCGGCGGGGGCGTCGTATCCTCGACAAGCGCGTACTGGACGCTGTGGTCGATGCCCAGAACCGCGTCGAGACCGGCCATGGCGGCATCCGCGTTGTCCTGCGCGTCGAGCTGGAAGAGCTGGGCCTGCGACAGATCCACGTCGGCGAAGCTGAGATCCAGGGTGGACTTAAGTTTGTTGCGCGTCATCTCGCCTACCTGAGTCTCGGTGGTCTGGCGCGCATTGACGGTTTGACGCGCCACATTCAGCTCCGCTTGCGCGGTCAGGGCATCGTAGAAGGCCTGGTCGGTGGCCAGCACGATTTCCTCGGCCGTCGCGAGCGCGCTGGCGTTCGACGCCTTCTCCTCCAGCTTGCGCGAGAGCACGAGGTTGTGGGTGTGCCCGAAGTCATAGATGAGCTGCGTAAAGTTTGCGCCCCCACCTACATGCTGGAGCAGGCGTGAGGCGGTCAGCGATCCGGCGGAAAGGCGGCTCGCTTCTTCAGCTTGTACAGCAGTCGCAGCCGCATTGGCGGTCGGCAACTCCGCGGACTTCGCTTCGCGGTAGATTTCGTGCTGCGCCAGCGCCATGAGTTTGCCGACGCTTACGCGCGGGTTATTGCGAATGGCCGTCTGCTCGGCCTGGGCCAGAGTGAGTTGGAGAAAATTTGCGGTGGCGGACGGTGCGGCGGTGGTGGGCGCGGGCGTCTGGCCGGCTGCCGCCGCCTGCGCAAGGAACGCCGGTTTCGCACCAGGCTGGGCTTGCGGCAGGGCGATGACGCGGGGACCAGGCGCGGCGGGCAGCGCGGACTGCGCGGAGAGCCATCCACAACCGGCGAGCGCAGCGGCGATCAGGATCGGAGTTCTCCTCATGCCTCGGCTCCTCGGCGTTCGTTCGCTCTGCGCTCCTGTCGCGTATGAATTGCGAGATAGACCGCGGGGACGAGGAACATGGTGACCGCGACGGAGACACCGAGACCGCCGATGACAGCGCGAGCCAGCGGCGCGTACTGTTCGCTGCCCGCCTCGGCGCCGATGGCCATGGGAATCATGCCCAGCAGGGTGGCCATGGAGGTCATCAGGATGGGGCGAAGGCGCATCTTGCAGGCTTCGACGGTGGCATCAAGCAGGAGCAGGCCCTGGCTGTGCAGGATGTTGGAGAAATCGACGATGAGAATGCTGTTCGACACTACGATGCCGGTCATCATGATCATTCCCATCAGCGACATGATGTTGAGGGTGCTGCCCGTCACCAGCAACAGCAGCACGACGCCGGCGATGCCCGGGGGAATCGCCATGAGAATGATGAAAGGGTCGACGAATGAAGCGAACTGGGCCATCAGCACCAGGTACACCAGACCCACCGCGATCACCAGCCCTAATCCAAAGTCCTCGAAGGCGTCATTCATGTTGACCACAGCGCCGCGCAAAGTGAGCAACGTATCCCGGTCGGTTTTGGTATTGGCCATCAGATCGCGAATTTGCTTGCCAGTTTGGCCCAGCGCCTCGGACTTTGTCGCCACATAGACGTCGATCACACGCCGGATCTGGTAGTGATCCACTTCCGTGGGCGTATTGATCAGCTTCATGTTCGCGACGGAGCCGAGCGGCGTATAGCCGGCTCGGTGGGAGCCGACCCATTGCTCCGGGCTGGTATCCGAAGCCTGAAGTGCTTCGTCGAGCGGGCTGTAGCCCGCGGGATGCAGCGCGCGCAGCGGGATGTTCTCGAAATCCTGCATGGTCATGTTGTCGATCCAGCGATTCGCATACTGGACGGTCACCATGTAGTTGTTGCCGCTTTTTGGATCGATCCAGTAACTCGGCGCGACCATGCCGTCGGAGGTAAGGGCGGTGATGACGTTGTCCACGACATCCTTCGCCGAAAGACCGATCAGGCTGGCTTTTTCACGATCGATGTTCAGTGCGATACCGGGGTAGTTTACATCCTGGGGAATGTAGGTCCCGCTGACATTGGGAAAGGTCCTGATCTTCGCGGCCAGCTGTTCGGCGAGGGTGTAGGCCCCGTTCATGTCCATAGAGCTGACCTGCACGTCGATGGGCGCGGGCAGGCCCTGATTGATGACGCCGTCGATCAGGCCGCCTGCCTGGAAGAATGTCGTCAGCTCGGGCATCTGGTGCGAGAGGCGGTCGCGTACGCGCTGCATGTATTCATAGCTGCCGATGGAATGGCCCTCTTTCAGGCTGGTCTGCACGAAGGCCGTGTCCATCGAGGCGTTGGAAGTGAAGATGGCGGAGAGATCGGGATAGACGCCGATATTGGAGACGATCATGCCCAGATCCTTCGGCCGGACTTCTTCGCGAATGATCTGCTCTACCCGGGCAATGTACTGATCGCTGACCTCCAGCCGAGTGCCGCTGGGCATGCGTACGTTAATGACGAACTGTCCCGGATCGGTCCGCGGAAAATAGGCGCGCCCCAGGAAGGGGAATGTCACAACCAGCAGCACCACCACGCCACCCAGGATGCCTGCGGTGGTCACCCCCGGCCGTTGCAGCGATCGGCGCACCAGGCGCTCGTACCAGTTCACCATGCGCACGAAGTAGACGTTGAACTTTTCGACGATGGGCTGGAATCCGAAGCGCCGCTTCGGCTTCTCGGTTTGATCCTGTTTCACTTCGCCGGACGGGTGGATGAACATGGCGCAAAAAAGCGGAACGACCGTCATAGCGAAGGCGTACGAGGCAAACATGGAAAGCACGACGCCGAGCGCCAGTGGAGTGAACAGATACTTGCTCACTCCGGAAAGTGCAGCTACAGGGAGAAACACGATGGACGTGGTAACGGTGGCCGCGAGTACCGCCAGCGAGACTTCGGTTCCGCCTTTCTCCGCGGCGAGGCGCGGCGGCTCTCCCATTTCCATGTAGCGAAAGATGTTCTCGAGCACGACGATGCCGTTGTCGATGAGGCGGGAGAAGGCCAGCGCCAGACCGCCGAGGATCATCGTGTTGATGGTCCCTCCGAGGATGTTGGCCATCAGCAAGCAGGCGACCGCTGACAGGGGAACCGACAGCATCACTGCCACCGTGGCGCGCGGGCTGCCGAGAAACAGCAGGATCATCAGCCCGGTGAGCACCAGGCCGATGGTCGCTTCGTTGACCAGCTGCTTCAGCGCCAGTTTCACAAAAACGGACTGGTCGAAGACCACCGCGGTCCTGAGCGACGCCGGGATATCCACCAGGTGTTTGATGGCATTCTTCATCCCGTTCACGATGGTGATGGTGTTGCTGTTGCCGCCCTGCTTGAAAACGGGAACATACACCGACCGCTGGCCATCGATGCGCACAATGTTGTACTGCAACGCGCCGGAATCGACAGCGTGGCCCACATCGGCCACCAGCACCGAGCCGTTTCCGACGGATTTCAGCGGCATCTGGTTCATCGATTCCGCATCCGGGAACTGGCTGTTGGCGTAAATATTGAAATCCTTGTTTCCGATGCGCACGTCGCCTGCCGGAAGAATAAAGTTCGAACTGTTGACCGACTGCACCACGTCGCTCAAGCTGAGGTTGCGCGCCTCCAGCTTCAGTGGATCGACGTAGACCTGGATTTGGCGATAAGTGCCGCCGTACGGCTGAGGAACGGAGGCGCCCTGGACATTGGAAATCTGGTTGCGTACCTGGAACTGCGCCAGATCCTTCAGCTGCGTCTCATTCAGGCCTTTGCCTTCGAGCGTGACGAGGCAGACGGGCTGCGTTGAGGCAGTCAGACCCAGCACCACAGGCGGCAGCGTACCGGGTGGGAGGCGCCGCAGATCGGCCATCGCGAGGTTGGCTACGTTGCTCAGGGCGGCGTTGGGATCGGTACCCGGCTTGAAGTAGATCTTGATGAGGCTGACGCCGGTGAGGGAGCGGGATTCGCTATGGTCCACGTTGGCGGCGAGGGTAAAGAATCGCTCGAAGGTATTCGTGATGTCCGCTTCGATCTGCTGGGGCGGCATGCCGTTATAGAACGTGGCTACCACCACCACGGGCATATCGATGTCCGGGAACAGATCCACCGGCATGGAGAACAGATTGACCATGCCGACGAGGGACACCATGAGGCACAGCATGAGAATGAAATACGGAAAACGCAGCGCGAACTTTGGCATTTACTGGGGGCCCTCGCTCGCAGAGCTGGTCTGCGCGTTCATGTCGATCATGCCGCCGGACCGCGGAGCCGTTTCCGAGGCAGGCGTCTTCTCAACCACCGGGGTCACTGCCTCGCCTTCTGCGTATTTTGCCTGGGCAGCCAGGATCACGCGATCGCCGGGGTTGAGGCCGCCCCCAATCTCCGCCAGCTGATTGCCCTCGATGCCGACATCCACCCGGCGAATGTGCACGTGATTACGGCTGTCGAGCACATACACCTGCTGTTTGTTGTCGTTCAGAACGATGGCCCCCGCGGGAATTGTGAGCACATCGTCTGCATGGTTCAGGCGGAGCATGGCATTCGCATACATCCCCGAGTCGATGGAGAGGTCCTGGTTCGAGACGTCGACTTCGGTCTCCATGGTGCGCGTCTCGAAATTCAGTTCGCGGGTAAACCGCACCACCGTGCCGGTGAAGGAGCGACCCAGCGCGTCCACGCGCACCTTGACGGTGTCGCCGAGATGCACGTAGCGGACATATGCCTCGGGAACCGGCAGACGCAGGCGCATGATCCCGCTCTGCGCGAGCTTCACGATGGGCAGGTCCTGGCTGTTGGAGCTGATGCCGGACTGAATGAGCGCGCCCGTATCGGCGTAGCGCCAGACGATTACGCCGTCGAGCGGGGCGATCACGTTCGTGTAATCCTCGATGGCGCTGACCCGCTGGTTGTCGGCCTGCGAGACTTCCATGCCCTTCCCAGCCGCGGCGAGAGCCGCTTTGGCTGCATCCACCTCCGCGGCGGACGACAAGTCTTTGGCCTGTGCGTCGTCCAGTTCCTGTTGCGCCACCAGTCCAGGTTGCGCCTGCGACGTTTGGAGGAGACGCTGATAGTCCGAATGCAGGGCATCGTACGTTGACTCGGCGCGCTTGACTTCATGCTGCGCGCGCACGATCTCGTCGCTGCCGCGGGCTACTTCGGAGACGGTGCCGGCGAGCTGGGCCTTCAGCTCCGGAATTTCCAGAACCGCCAGCGTTTGCCCCCGGTGCACGCGGTCGCCGATGTCGACGTAGATGTGGCGGATGAAGCCGGAGACTTTGGGATGGACATCGACGACCTGGTAGGGCTGAAACTGTCCGGCCAGGGTGAGCACCTGTTCGATATTGCCGCGCTGCACCACGGCCACCTGCGCCGCGGGCGGGCCCGGCGCGGCCTCGACTGTCGCAGGGCGGCGATGACCATAACAAACCAACACCACCACCACCATCGCGACAGCGAGGGCGGAGACGAGGATCCAAAAACGTTTGCGCATGTGCGGAAACTACCTTCCTGTGCATTGAAGGCCCCGGGCCTGATCGGAAGATTGACCGGAAAAGGACGCGCTGGCGTGCTCGCAGCGCCGAGTTTTTGGGGAGGCTGCGCAGCCGCTGGCGCGTACTTAGATGAGGATTAGCGGGTGCGCGGCGGGGGTCGAACGAAAGAATTACCGGATCGAGCGCATGCCGGCACGATACGAAGCGTCGACGATCTCCCGATCCAGCCACCGAAGCCGACGCGCGATTTGGCTGCTGCCAGCGCCAGGAACGCGACCGCCAGAGTGCTCAACAGGGGCGGGACGACTGGATTCACCCGGAGCTGGGCTCCGGCGAGAGGAACACTGCGCTCTTTTCCCGCCAGCAGCTTCGCCGCCGGCATATTGTGGGAGACCGCGCGGGGCGGATCGTAAAGCGAAAGCTTGTACTTCAGCCCCCACGCGAACACGCACACAGCCAGCAACACAAGTCCAAACGCGAGAGCGCGAAAGCCTGGAGTCTTATCGCGGAATGAAGTGGGGCGTGGGATAGTCACTGCGCTCTAATCACGATGATGCCACATGGTTGGACGTTTTCCCAACACAAGGCGAGGGACCGCCGCGTCGCAGTGTTTCGATGAGCGGATCGGCGATCTCTCGACAGTTGACAAGAATGACACAAAAAGACGCGGCAAGCTTAGTAGCCTTCCAAACTAATCTCAGCGGGTTATCCTATCGTGGAGCATTTCTTTGGAGATGGGTGAAAACGTCGAAAATTCCCCGATAACGAGCCGGACCCGGTGGAAAACCTTACTGCTGACCCGCCTGGCTGGACTGCGGCAATCTGAGGACCAGATTTTTCTGGTCCTGGCAATCGTGATCGGCGCACTGACCGGTTTCGCGGTCGCAGCATTCATTGTGCTTACGGAACGATTTGGGATGCGGCT
>PMSS01000453.1:21517-21730 GCA_003167515.1 Acidobacterium sp.
AAGAAACTGATTCCGGTGGGAGCGGCGGCGGCCATTGCAGCCGCGTTTAATACGCCTCTGGCAGCGGTGCTGTTTGCGCTCGAAGAAATTGTGGGCGATCTTAACGCACCGGTGATGGGCGCAGTGGTGCTGGCTTCGGCAACGGCCTGGATGGCTCTCCGTGTCTCTCTCGGCGATCATCCCCTCTTCAAAGTTCCCCAATATCGACTGGTA
>PMSS01000210.1 GCA_003167515.1 Acidobacterium sp.
GCGGCGCGGCTCTCGCCGGTCACGCTCACGCATCGGCTGAACGATGAGGAATGGAAGCGGCTGTTTGAGGCGACGCGGGGGATGCTGCAACTGTGGATTGAGCGGCTGCGTGTGGAGACGGGGGATGGGTTTCCGGAGAAGGTGACGGCGTTTCGNNTGCATGGGCGATTCGGGCAGCCGTGCCCTCGGTGCGGGGAGAATATCCAGCGCATTCGTTTCGCGGACAACGAGACGGATTATTGCGCCCGTTGCCAGACGGGGGGGAAATTGTTGGCTGATCGCGGGCTTTCGCGCCTTTTAAAGCAGGACTGGCCGCGCACGCTGGACGAGCTGGAAGCGCTCAAGCGGCGATAGGCATGGGTGCGGGGAATTCCCCCCCCCACGCCGATTTTTGCAAGCGCGGGAGAGGTCGGCTAATGTGGAACCGTAGTTCGAGGCGTGGCCAGAGCGAGCGCAGGCGGCGCAACCTTTACTGAAGAGAGGCGGCAACGTGAAGAAGATTGGCGTTCTGTTCGGTATGGAGAATACTTTTCCCGGCGCGCTTGTAGAGAAGATCAACGAGAGGGATCTCGATGGGATTACGGCGGAGTTTGTCGAGATAGGGGCGATTCGGCTGGATCGCCCACCGGCGTGGTCGGTGATCGTCGACCGAATCTCGCACGATATCCCGTTCTATCGGGCGTTTCTGAAGCATGCGGTACTGAACGGGACGACGGTGATTAACAATCCGTTCTGGTGGTCCGCGGACGACAAGTTTTTCAACTACTCGCTGGCTGCGAAGCTGGGCGTGGCTGCGCCGCCGACGGTGATTCTGCCACACAAGACATATCCGCCGGGAACCACGGAGCGGTCGATGCGGAATCTGCAGTTTCCGCTCGACTGGGACGGCGTGTTTTCGTACGTCGGATTTCCGTCGTTTCTGAAGCCTGTGAATGGCGGCGGCTGGCGGGATGTGTACCACGTTCACACGCGGGAGGAATTCTTCCGTGCATATGACCAAAGTCGCGACCTCTGCATGATGCTGCAGAAGGCGGTGAACTTCAACGAGTATTTCCGTTGTTACGTGGTTGGCCAGGAGAAGGTCCGCATTATGTATTACGATCCGCGGCGGCCTCATGCAGAGAGGTATGTGCTGAATCCGCCGCCTGCAAGCAAGAAGCTACTCGAAAGGGTGGAGCGGGATTCTCTGACCCTGTGCCGTGCGCTGGGCTACGACCTGAACACGGTCGAGTTTGCCGTGGAAGATGGGGTTCCGTACGCGATCGACTTCATGAATCCTGCGCCGGATGCGGACCTGCATTCGGTGGGAAAAGAAAACTTTGCCTGGATTGTGGATGCGGTTGCCGATCTGGCGGTGAAGAAAGCCAGGACGGCGAAGCCGAAGGTGCCGGAGTTCCACTGGAGCGCGTATTTGGGGGCGAGCGCAGAGGCTCCAGCAAAGGAAGTTGCGAGAGAGAGTCGGGGCGCCAAGCCGTCCGCGAAAAAGGAAGCGGCGGCCAAACCGGCTGCGAAAGCGGCGGGCAAGGCTGCGAGGTAGAAGGCTGGCGCGAATACGAAACATGGTGCCTGGGCCACTAATCCTCTTGCACTGACGCCGTGATTCGTCATACAACGGTAGGCACCATGCGGCCTTCCTTCACTCTGGGCATCGAAGAGGAATATCAAACCGTCGATCCGGTGACGCGCGATCTGCGTTCGCACATTGCGACCGAGATGCTGGCTCAGGGCAAGATGCGCCTCGAGGAGCGCGTCAAGGCGGAAATGCATACCTCTGTGGTTGAGGTGGGCACGCGCGTTTGCCGCACGATCGGCGAAGCTCGCGAAGAGATCTATGAACTGCGCCGCGAGATGATCAAGCTGGCAAGCGAGCACAACCTGGTGCTGGTTGCGGGTGCGACGCATCCTTTTGCCGACTGGCGTACGCAGGAAATTTATCCTGATCCGCGCTATCACCAGGTGGTAAAGGACCTGCAACTGGTGGCGCGGTCGAACCTGATCTTCGGGCTGCATGTGCACGTGGGCATTGAGGACCGGGAGGCGGCGATCCGCATCATGAATTCGATGCGTTATTTTCTGCCGCATATTATGGCGCTGGCTACGAATTCGCCGTTCTGGCTGGGCCTGAACACCGGTTATAAGGGTTATCGCGCGAAGGTCTTTGAGAACTTTCCGCGGACTGGAATTCCGGATGCGTTTTCGAGCTATTCGGAGTTTGAGAACTATGTTGCGCTGCTGGTGCGGACTAACTGCATCGATAATGCCAAGAAGATCTGGTGGGATATTCGGCCGCATCCGTTCTTCGATACGGTGGAGGTTCGGGCCTGCGACATTCCGCTGCGCGCCGAGGAGACGGTTGCTATCGCGGCGCTGATTCAGGCGACTGCGGCTACTCTCTATCGGCTGCACGCGGCGAACCAGGACTTTCGGCAATATGCGCGACCGTTGCTGATGGAGAACAAATTTCGCGCGGTTCGGTACGGCCTGGACGGCAAGCTGATCGACTTCGGGAAGCAGCAGGAAGTTCCGGAGCGCGAGTTGATCGAGGAGTATCTCGCACTGATCGAGCCGGAGGTCGAGGAGCTGGGGAGCCGCGATGCGATCGAGTACATTCGGACGATTCTGAAAATGGGCACGGGCGCGGACCGGCAGCTGCGCAAGTTTGAGGAAACCGGCGATCTGAAGGCCGTGGTCGATTACATGGCCGAGGAGACGAAGGCCGGACTGTTTGAACCGGTCGCGACGACAACGCGGAGCGTTGCCTGATTCGGGGCGCGTATCTATAGTTTCTGGCCTATGAATATTTCAGGTAGCCTGAGCAGATGAGTGACTCGTCTTCGTCTCTCCTTTCTTCCGGTTCTTCTGCGCGTTCGATGTTGATGGAGTTGGCGTTTCCTCCTGAGTTTGCGCCGGGAGCTAAAGCGGCGATCGGCATTTGTCTACGGGTTGAGCCTGTGGAGAAGGTGACGCTGATCTGCGATCGGGAGACGGCGCCGATTGCGGCGTCGCTGGCGCAGGAGCTGGCGGCGAACGGGTGCCGGTGGAACGCGTTCGTGCTTGAGGATCTGGCGCCGCGGCCGCTGACCGCGATGCCGGCGGAGATTCTGGCCGATATGGAGACGTCGGACGTGAGCATCTTCGCGGTGCAGGTGCAGCGAAATGAGCTGAAGTCGCGGATGCAGATGACCGAGGTCGTGAATCGGCGACGGATGCGGCATGCACATATGGTGAACATTACGCCGCAGATTATGTGCGAGGGTATGCGGGCGGATTACGAGCGCGTGGATCGACTGTCGCAGAAGGTGATCGAGAAGGCGCGGCAGGCGCGGTTTATTCGGGCGACGACGGCGGCCGGGACCGATATTCGGGCGGAGATGAATCCGGAGTATAAGTGGCTGAAGACATCGGGAATCATCTCGCGGGATAAGTGGGGTAACTTGCCGGGCGGGGAGATATTTACTACGCCGGGCGAGGTGAACGGTATTTTAGTGGTTGATGGCGTGGTTGGTGACTATCTTTGCGCGCAGTATGGGTTGCTGGAAGCTTCTCCTTTGACGATTGAGATTCAGGGCAATCGGATTGTGGAGTGCCGGTCGGAGAATCGGCAGCTACAGGCGGATTTTGAGGCTTACACGCATACCGATGAGAATTCCGATCGGGTGGGCGAGTTTGCGATTGGGACCAATATTGGGGTTGAGCGGGTGATTGGCAACATTCTTCAGGATGAAAAATTTCCGGGCATTCATATTGCATTTGGGAATCCGTATGGTGAACATACCGGCGCGGCCTGGCGTTCTTCGACGCATATCGATGTGGTCGGGCTGCGATTCAACATCTGGATTGAGGATGAGTTGATTATGCGGGAGGGGAAATTTCTGATTGAGGCGTGATTTTTGTTTTGCATGGGTATGGGCCTACCCCCTGGGGGGGTCGAAGTGCGGGATGGCTGATGATTCCATTAGGGTTGCGTGATGGGTTACGCTGGTTATCCCTGACTGGCAGGTGGGCTGGCCGGTGATGAAGGGCGCATAGCGCTCGAGGATGGAGATCATCCGTTCGAAGGCTTGGGGGTCGACGGGGTAGCCGGAGACGGGACTGGGAGCGGCTTGGGGAGTGGCGGCGGGTTCGGGTTCGTCTGCCCGATCGTCAGGCAGGCAGAAGGGAACGAAGCCGAGGCGGCTAAGGATGGCGCGAAGGAGGCGTCCGGCGTTGCGCTCGGAGATGCCGCGGGGGCCGTCGTTGAGGAGAGCGTCGAGGATGTAGAAGGCTTCGGCGGCGAGTTCCTCGGGCTCGAGGGTGATGAGGTTGCGTTCGAGGTCGCGCCAGTTGCGGAAGGAAGTGCCGGCGCCGGCGTTTTGGGGCTGGAGGGGGCGCGGGCGGGGCAGATGGGCCTGGGGCGCATGCTGACGGCAGAAGACATGGCTGGGCGTGGCACGGCAGCGGCAACGTTTCCCGTTGGGGAAGGTGAAACGGCATTCCATTGGGGGTTCCTCCAGCAATAGAAAAGCCGCCTCGAGAACCAACCGCGCAATACGAGGCTCTTTGAGGAGCAAATGACGAGCCGCCGTTTCTTGAGAAAACGGCGGCGTCAGGCTCTNNAGGCTCTGTGCTTCGATCTCAGGCTCGTTGCGCGGTTGGTTCCAGGCGGCTTTTTCTTTTTTACTCTATTAAGTCCAGAATAGCAGATTGGGAGGAAAAAACTGCCAACTTTTCTGGCTTGTAAGTGGTTTGGTATGAGCATTTGTTACTTTGGGTAAGTGGTGGAAACTTGACAAAATGGCGGAGAGGTGCGGTTGGCGGTTCGCTAGGAACTGTGAGCGACGAGCTCAACTAGGGATTTGCCGTCTGACAGGTCCAGCGAGGTTCTCGTTTCGCTGCGGCGGGTTCTTGCTATATCGTTCGGACCGATGCTGATCTTCGTCGTCAGTTCGATTGAAAATATGCGCGATGTGAAGCGCGTGGGGAAATGGCTGCGTGCCGCTGGTGCGGAGGTCCTGCCGTGGAACAAGATAGGGCTAGTCCGACCTGGGGACAATATGCCCGACCGGCTTCTCAATATTGCGAGAGATACGGTTGCCGATACGTATGCAGCGGACACAGTGGCAGCCGACTGATCTTTATCTGGGCATTGTCTTAATCGGATGGTCAGGATATTGGCTCTTCCGCAAGAAAATTTGAAGTAAAGAGACTTTTCCTCGTCGGATTCCGCCACGTAGAAGCTGGGAATCGGCAGCGGGGATTCCGGTTCGGCCGGGGCGGAGCCTCGGTTGGTCAATCGGGTCATGGTATTTAACTGGGCGCGGAGAAGACGAAGGCCTGCCTCAGTGATCTGGTAGGGACGGTGGCGCTCCTCCATCGGCAGGGCGGAGATCAGCCCCTTAGCCTCAAGCCGCGAAATAGCGCCGTACAGGCCGCCCGGACCGAGCCGAGTCCGGTACGGAGTCTCGATTTGACGGAGCATGGAATTTCCATGCTTCGGTCCAGACTCCAGGCACGCGAGTACCAGGAGAGGAGTATCTGAGAAATGTCCAAGTCGTTCGCAGTCGTATACTAACCTGTGAATTAGTACTTGTCACGTAGCAATATTGCTATGCTTTGACCGCGAAAGCAAAATGGATCTGTAAATTACTGGAGAACATCCTGAACGCGAAGGAAACTCCGTACTTCGTCAACCAGATCGCGGCTGGAGAGGGAGCAATGGGAGAGGATCTTCTCAAGAAGTTGAAGGAGTACTCACGGACATCCGTCGTCCATTCAAACACCAACCCGTACGCTGCTGTAGCGGTCGCCGGAATGATGGCCGCTCGGAGTCAGGAGGCTGGTCGTTATTTCCGTCTTTCCGATACGTTCGTTCCCATGCTGGCCGCACTGGCACCCGAAGAGCACAACAGCGTTCCCGGCGCCAATCAGATCGAGCTCGACTTTAAAAATGACTGGATCGGCTACCTGCGCACGACTGGTCTTCCCGCGTGTGGTCTCAAGTACAAGGACAAGCTGTCTCCAGAAGACAACATCATTCGCTTCCTGAATGCATATAACCGGCGCATCCCAACGGCAAGACCGAGGACGGTTCATGAATCAAGAGAGCTTACCATCCCTCCTCAGTTCCAGCAGGACTACGAGGCGCTTGTCGCTCTCATCAAAGCTGGCGGTGACCTCAAGCCTTATCTCAGCCGTCACATCGTCGAGCGGAAGCGCCCTGACTGGAACGATGGGCTTCTGAACTCATGG
>PMSS01000360.1 GCA_003167515.1 Acidobacterium sp.
TGCCCTTCGAGCAGAATCCCAATTCCTACATCACGCCCTCGCTCAATTTCGAGTTTCACTACTTCTTCATGAGAAAGTACTGGTTTGCTTATCTGGCGAAGGCGCTGGTGGTTTTTCCGGGCGGGTTCGGGACGCTGGACGAGATGTTTGAGATTCTGACTTTGTCGCAGACGCAAAAGCTGGCGAAGAAGATCACGGTGGTACTGTACGGGTCGAAGTACTGGCACGATGTCATCAATCTGGATGTGCTGGTGGACAAGGGGACGATTTCGCCGCGGGATCGGGAGCTTTTTCAGGTGGCGGATACTACGGATCAGGCGTTTGAGATTCTGCGGGAGGGGCTGACGCGGAATCATCTGGAGCCTGGGGGGGCGCTGGACGGGGATCTGCCGGACATTGCGCAGACGCGGCGTTAGTGGAAATGTCAACGTTGCGGCGGGCAGTTGTCGGGTGAGTTACGGCAGTGCTGAATTGGGGGCTAGGGCAGGAAGTCATTAATTTGTAAAGACTTGCGGCGGAGGAGAATCTGGGGAGTAACGTTACGTTTCTCGGATTTGACCTATCATTCTTGCATCCGTAATGCCCCGTTCATGGTGCATACGGATACTGATTGCAGTAGCACGACCCCCGGGAGGTTTCCATGGCCGGTCTGCGCCGCATCTCTTACCTGTGGAAGGAACCTGACGCCGCACGCGAATATTCGACCGCGGTATCGCTGCACAGTCACACGAACCAGTCGAAGGAGACGCTGGATTTCCTGGCGAATTTGGGGAACCAGTATCCGCTGCTGCGGCCGATTCTTGCGCGGGCGGAGCGGAGATCGCGCGAGCGGCACGAGATACCCGTGAATTTTGCGGCTGCTTACTGGACTCCGCCGCTGACGCCGCGCATCGCGTTCGACGTGGAGAGCGGACAGATTGAGAGGAAGCTCAACCGGATGGCGCTGGTTTCGATCACGGACCACGATACGATCGCGGCACCGATGTTGCTGCGGACGGTTGCGGCGGCTCGGCATATTCCGGTTTCGGTGGAGTGGAGCGCGCCATTTGGAGGGGATCAGTCGTTTCACCTCGGAATTCATAATTTGCCCAGCGATTCCGGCGCGGCGTGGATGAAGACTTTTGAGGAGTACACGGCGAAGCCGGATGAGAAGCGGCTGACGGAGATCCTGGCGGCTTTGCATGCCTTGCCAAACGTGCTGATCGTTTTCAATCACCCGATGTGGGATCTGTATTTGATTGGGGAGGAAAAGGCGGCGCAACGGGTGCGGGAGTTCCTTGAAGCGAATCACGAGTTCATGGACGCGTTTGAGCTGAACGGGCTGCGCCACTGGGAAGAGAACCGGAGGGTGAAGCAGCTGGCGAAGCAGTGGAACAAGCTGCTGATCTCCGGAGGCGACCGGCATGGGCGGGAGCCGAATGGGAATGTGAACCTTTCGCAGGCGGCGACGTTTACGGAATTCGTGCACGAGGTTCGGTATGAGGGACGCAGCCACGTTCTCTTTATGCCGCAATATGCCCAACCCTGGAAGCATCGGATTCTCGAATCGACGCTGGATGTGATTCGTAATTACCCCGATTTCCCGCTGGGTTCGCGGACATGGGACGAGCGGGTGTGGCATCCGGACAAGAACGGCGTAGTTCGGCCGGTCAAGGAACTCTGGCCGGACGGCACGGCTCCAACCTGGATGACCGCCATTTTAAGCGCGGTGAGACTGATGGGGAGCCGGCCGGTGTCCGACAGCCTGCGCCTGGCATGGCGCGAGTCGCGCGAGCTGCAGTTTGCCCTGGGCGAGGACGGGGTTTAGGCAGGAATCGAGCCGGGGTTTCGCTTATCGAGCCGCCGCATGGAACGGGGTCCGTCGCCGCTTTGACACGAGTCGCCTACTTTCCCGATTCGTTCCGCGAGATCAATGGCGTTGCGCATACTTCCCGGCATTTTGAGGATTATGCGCGGGGGCGGAAGCTGCCGTTTCTCTGCGTGCGTGCAGGAGATCGCGCAGAGGCGCTGGTGGTGGAAGACAATCTGACCACGCTGGAGCTTCCGCGCGGGATCCTTTCTGTTCCGCTGGATAAGGATCTGAAGTTCGATCCGGCATGGGTGCGGCACATTCCCGTAATCACGCGCACGGTGCAAGCGTTTCGGCCGGACATTATTCACATCACGGGTCCGAGCGAACTGGGGATATTGGGCGCCTGGCTTGCGCATCGGCTGGGGGTTCCGCTGGCCGCGTCGTGGCATACGAATGTGCACGAATATGCAGCGACTCGTTCTCGCTGGTTTCTGGATTGGCTGCCAAAGCGTGAGGCCGCCGCTGGCGCGCGGCTGATTGAGGAACTGGTGCTCAGGATTGTGGCGAGTTTCTATCGACGGGCGTCGGTCCTCTTCGCGCCCAATCTCGAGCTATGCCGGTTGCTCGAAGCGCGGGCCGGTCGGCCTTGTCACCTGATGCAGCGTGGGATCGATGCGCAGCTATTCTCTCCGGAGCGTCGCGACCGGGGATCGTCCGGCTCGGGTTTCGTGCTGGGTTTTGTGGGGCGACTCAGCGTGGAGAAGAATGTTGCGCTGCTGGCCCGGGTGCAGACGGAGCTGGAGGCTCGCGGCATTCGAGACTTTCGCTTTCGGATCGTGGGACAGGGAGCGGAGGAAGGATGGCTGCGGCAACGCTTGCCTCGGGCCGAGTTCACGGGAGTGCTGCGTGGAGA
Organism: Acidobacterium sp.; assembly: GCA_003167515.1. Lineage (GTDB taxonomy): Bacteria > Acidobacteriota > Terriglobia > Terriglobales > Acidobacteriaceae > Palsa-343. The sequence continues at coordinate 2,706 of PMSS01000360.1, forward strand.
GGCTCTGGCTCGCGCCTACGCGGGGATGGACGTCTTTCTGTTTCCTTCGCACACGGACACGTTTGGCAACGTAGTGCTGGAGGCGATGGCGTCGGGAGTTCCCGCAGTGGTGACGCCCGATGGGGGACCGCGCTCCCTGGTTCAGGATGGGCGCACGGGGTTCATTGCGAACGATGCGGACTTTTCTGTTGCTACTGCCCGGATTCTGGAGGACTCGGTGTTGCGTGAGACGATGCGGGTCTGCGCGCGCGAATATGCTCTGAAAGCATCGTGGGATGCGGTTTTTGAAGGGGTTTACGCCGCCTATGGACCCTTGCTGCATTCGGGGTTATCACGGACGGCGTGCGGGTGTGAGGCGGGGGCTTCGGTGTGAAGTTTATGCGGGAGGGGAAAAGTCGAGGCCAGCCTGCTGAGCGGCTTGCTCGGTTGCGGACAGGTTGAGGGCGGCGAGCGGAATTCGCTGCTGATAACCGGAAGCTGCCTGATCGAGCACGATCAATGTGTCAGAGGTTAGGACGTAGTTCCGGATTGCCTGCTGATGGCCGTCGCTGAAGATGAGCGTCAACTGCGGCTCCTGTGCGATGGACGTGGAAGAGATTGCGGCAGAATTCTGATAGACAGGATCGCCGTAATCCGGCCGATAGCCATCGTCGGACGGAGCGACCGAGGCGGTAGGCTGTTGCGCGGGGTCCGATCCTGCGTCGGAGGTGTTGTAGCCGGTGAAGTCGGGATAGCCGAGGTCCCAGGGGAGTAGCTGCCAGGAGTTGGCGTAGGGATAGCCGCCATAGGCTGCATAGCCGCGGTAGGGGGAGCGGTAACGGGAGCCGTTGCGGTTGCGGGCCGCTTGCGATGCGGCAGGTGGTCCATAGGGTATGCGGTATGCGGGGGAAAATGCGCGGGTGGGAGCGGTAGAGGTCATGCGCGGTGCGGTGGTGAAGCTGCGCGGAGCGAATCCGGAGGGTCTGGCAAAGGAACCTGAAAAGCTGCCGCCAAAACTGTGGCCGGCGCTGGCGTGTCCGCTGAAACCGCCGGCGGCCCGTTGAGCGAAGGCCGGGGGCAGCGTGATCAGCAGGAGCGAGAGAGACGCGACTGACAAGATCCGCCGCATGGGAACCATCCTAGTCTTTAGACGCGTGAGAAGCGTGAGGGACTCACAGGGGTGACATCAGATCAGTTCGGTTCCCCAGAGGTCGTGCAGATGGATGATTCCCTCGATGCGGTTCTCGGCATCGACCACGATCAGGGAGGTGATCTTCTTTTCCTCCATGGTGTGAAGGGCGCGAGCGGCGAGTTCCGCGGCGGAGATGGTTTTGGGAGCTGGATTCATGACTTCGCCGGCGGTTTTGCGCAGGCCTTCGGGTCCGTCGCGTTCGAGGAGGCGGCGGAGATCGCCGTCGCTGATGATTCCGGCGAGGCTGCCATTGTGGTCGACGGTGGTCATGCCTAATTTTTTGCGGGACATTTCGTAGATCACGTCGGTCATGGAGGTCGCGGTTGCGACGCGAGGGATGGCATCGCCGGTGTGCATGAGCTGGCGGACGGTGGCGAGGCGTTTGCCGAGCTTGCCACCTGGATGCAGGGCGGCGAAGTCCTCGGGGCGAAAACCTTTGCGGAGGGAAACGGCTATGGCGAGCGCGTCGCCCAACGCGAGCATGGCGGTGGTCGATGCGGTGGGCGCGAGGCCGAGTCCACAGGCTTCCGCGGGGACGGAACAGTCAAGCGCGACATCGCTGGAGGCGGCGAGCGTCGATTTCGCTTCGCAGACGAAGGAGATGAGCGAGTTGCCCATGCGCTGCAGGGTCGCGAGCAGGCGGAGAATTTCTTCGGTTTCGCCGCTAGCCGAGAGGGCGATGACCACATCGCCTTCGGCGATCATGCCGAGGTCGCCGTGGACGGCTTCGGCGGGATGCATGAAGGGGGCGGGACTTCCGGTGGAGCTGAGGGTGGCAGCGACTTTCTGCGCGACGATGCCGCTCTTGCCCATTCCGGTGACGACGACGCGGCCGCGCGCCTGGCCGCATTCGAGGATGCGGGTGACGGCGCGATCGAAGTCAGCGGCCATGGGGCCGTCGAGGCGTTCGGCGAGGGCGAGCAGGGCCTGGGCTTCGATGCGAACGAGCTGGGATGGAGTGTGGAGGTCTGTCATGCCAGGTCGGTCATGCTGCGAATGAACTCTGCAACTGGTGATGCTACCACCATGCGGCGCCGGGCTGGCTCTGCGGAGAGCGCTGCGGCACTTGTAGAATGGAGATGGCGGATACGAAAGAGGGGACGGCGAGTTTGCGGCGGAACTTACTGGTATTGACGGCAATGGTGGCGGCGCTGGCGCTGATGGTGGCGGCGGGCGTGATTAACTTTATGCATCGGCGAAAGATCGAGCAGGCCAGGATGCAGGGAATGAAGATGACGCTGGTGCCGGACGGCGGGTCGGGCGGGGCGAGTGCGGATACTTCATCGCCGGAAATGGTTGGGGATGAGGGTAACTCTACGGCACTGAATGGGAAAATTGCGCCTGGTTTCACACTTCCGGATCTGAACGGTAACAAGGTCTCGCTTTCGAGTTACAAGGGCAGGCCGCTGGTGGTGGATTTTTGGGCGACGTGGTGCGGTCCGTGCAAGGTTGAGATTCCGTGGTTCGAGAAGCTGCACGATCAGTATGCTAGCCAGGGGCTGGAGATTATCGGCGTTTCCGCCGATGATCTGGATAAGGACGACCCGGCGAAGCTGTTTACAGAGAAGCGCGATATTTCGGATTTTGTAACAAAGATGCACATGAATTATCCGATCCTGATCGATGCGGCATCGATTGAGAACTCGTACGGGGGGCTGGACGCGCTGCCGACGACGTTCTTCATCGATAAGAACGGAAAGGTTGTTGCGTCGACGGTTGGGCTGGCGCCGCGCGACGAGATCGAAGCGGACATCAAAAAGGCGATCGGGAGCGGGGCGTCGTGAGATTTGTAACAGTTGCGGTGGCTTGTGGGGCGCTGTTGCTGACCGTTGGAGGATCGGCGCAGAAGCTGCCGTGGCAGACGCCGGGCAGCGATGGCGCGAATCCGCCGCAGCTGGTTCACTTTCTCTATCCGCAACAGGTGACTTTGCAGGCGGGGAAGCCGGAGACGATCGAGATGCATTTCCGGATCAATGAGGGGCTGCACATCAATTCGCATGAGCCGAGGCAGAAGAGCCTGATCCGGACCGAGTTGATTGAAGCGGAGCCGGCGGGCGTGAAAATTGCTTCGGTCGATTTTCCGCAGGGGATTGATTACGCATTTCCGGCCGATCCGAGCCAGAAGCTGAGCGTCTACGACGGGGAGTTTGTGTTGACGATGCACCTGACTGCGCAGCACGGCGATCATATGCTCGAAGGTGGGCTGCGTTATCAGGCGTGCGACACGAACACTTGTTTTCCGCCGCGGAAGTTGCCGGTGGAGATCGATGTGATCGGGCAGTGAGGACCCGGCCGACTCCTCGCTCATAACAGACATTACTATTCGTTCATAACAGATATTACTTTTCACTCATAGCAGGACACTACTCTTCACTCTTAGCAGGGCGGCGAGCGAGGGAAGGGATGAGGCGGAAGGCTCTTAAGTGTCCATTGAGTTCGGTGGCATCGATGGGCTTGAACAGATAGGTGTCGCAGAGGGCTTTGAAAGACCTGGCGATGGTTCTGACGTCGTGGATGGAGGTGGTCATGAAGATCTTCACTCCCTCGGAGGAGTAAATTCCGTGAGCCTCTTCGATGAAGCGAATTTGCCGGACGGCGTCGGTACCGTCCATGACGGGCATACGGATGTCCATGCAGATGAGGTTGTAGCCTTTGCCGGCGACGAGCGCGGAACGAAATGCCTCGACAGCTTCTTTACCGTTGACGGCAACGTGGCAGTAGCCATATTTCGACAGAAGATCCTGGAGGATGATGCGGGAAGTGAGTTCGTCTTCGACGACCAGGGCTTTGATGGGGGTGGGTGGCTCACTGCCGGTTGGGGCCGGAGACTTGTTGGACTTGTCGACAAGATGGAGCGGGAAGCCTGTGGGTTTGGCCGGGTTCAGGACCGCATTCAGGCTGGCGAGTTCGATGTGGCAGTCGATCACGAGAAGGCGATCGACGTCGGCAGCCATTTCTTTGAGGCGAGTTACGGCGCTGAGCAGGATTTCAGCAAGAGCAGGGTCGAGTTCGATCTTTTCTTCGCGCACCTGGGATTCGCGAACCTGGGAGAGGACATTCTCGGCCGCCTGGCTCAGGTTCTTCATCGGCTCGTGGAGAAGGTGGCAGGCTGCGCCCTTGACGCTGTGGAAGGCCCGGAAGATGCGATTGACGAGGTCCGATGAGGCGGCTGCTTTTTTTTCGGCAATATCCAGAAGAGCGTTCTCGGCCTCGACGAGATTGGCGGTGCAGTCTTCGTAGAGGGCGACGAGGTCGTCTCTGAGCAGGCCGGCTGCCTCGATCATGTGTTCCTGCTCAATCTGAGCGCTGGTTTTCGTCTGCATACCATTCCTCCTCGATTGCGTGTTTCAATTCCAGTAACTTTGCTTCCAGATCGGGCATACCGCGGTTGGCCTCGGCGAGGTGGCCGGCGGCGGCGGCCGTTTCGATGGCGGCGGCGGCGTGGCGCAGAGCCTCTCCACCGACGTTGCCAGCGGCTCCCTTCAATGAATGAGCGTGCAATCGCGCGCCGGGCGCATCCTGCGCAGCGAGGCGAGCGCGCAAGTGCTCGATCTGGAGGGGAGCATCCCCGAGAAACGCCTGGAGAACGGTCGCGGCCAGTTCGCGGTCGCCCATCAGGCGGCGCAGCAGAGAGTCCGGGGCGAAGACGGGAACGGCGGGGTCCGGCGGCTGCGGTGAGGATTGGCTGGTTGGACGGGAACCGGATTTTGGGGCAGATATTGGGAACCGTCTCGATTTTTGGGTCCAGCGGGCGAGGGTTTTTTCGAGGCGCGGGAGTTCGACGGGCTTGGCGAGGTAGTCGTCCATGCCGGCAACGAGGCAGCGTTCGCGGTCAGGCGCCATGGCGCTGGCGGTGAGAGCGATGATGGGTATGCGCGCGTGCTCCGACTGGCGGATACGATGGGTCGCTTCATAGCCATCCATAACCGGCATGGCACAGTCCATCAGCACCAGGTCGTAGCCTCCGTGCTGAACCGTATCGACGGCCTCGGCACCGTTCGAGACGGCGTGGGCGATGTATCCGAGCTTCCTGAGCTGGGCGAGAATCACCTCGCGGTTGGTGAAATTGTCTTCGGCGACGAGGATCCTCTCGTCATGCCGAGAACGGAGCTCTCCGGAAGATCCCTGCGGCGAAGGGATGGAAATCGCGCCGGGATCGGATACGTCAGGGCCAGCCCGGCGAAGGCCAGAATCATCAGGCACAGTCGTTCGGCCGGTTCGAGGTTCGGGCTCGACGGCAGCCGCGTGTTCAAAGGTCGCTGTGAACCAGAAGGTCGATCCCTCTCCTGGGCGGCTTTCCACGCCGATCGCGCCTCCCATCCTTTCGACGAGCTGTTTCGAGATGGTCAATCCGAGGCCGGTACCGCCATAGCGGCGCGTGGTAGAGGCATCGGCCTGGACGAAGGGCGAGAAGAGCCCGGGAATCTGCTCCTGCGATATTCCGATTCCGGTATCGGCGACGGAGAAGCGGACTGTAGCGCCGGAGGGGCGGGCGCTTTCGAGCGTGGCATGGAGAGTGACGGCTCCGCGTTCGGTGAACTTGACGGCGTTGGCAGCGAGATTGGTGAGAACCTGGCGCAGCCGGTGCGCATCGCCGCGCAGAAGACGGGGAATTTTCGGCGAAACACGAACATCGAGGCGCAGTTCTTTTGCGTGGGCCTGAAGGGAGAGGAGGCGAGCCACGTCCTCGACGATATGGCTCAGGTTGAAGCTGGCATTTTCGAGGACCATTTTTCCGGTTTCGATCTTGGAAAGGTCGAGAATGTCGTCGATGAGGGTGAGCAGGGTGCGGCCGCTGTCCTGGGCGACTTCGACGAAATGGCGTTGCTCGGGAGTGAGGCTGGTTTCGAGGAGAAGTTGGTTCATGCCGACGACGCCGTTCATGGGGGTACGGATTTCGTGGCTCATGTTGGCGAGAAAGCGGCTCTTGGCGCGATTGGCGGCATCGGCGTCCTCGCGGGCGCGAATGAGTTCGCTCTCGTAGCGCTTTTGCTCGGTAATCTCCTCGGAGATTCCGGCGATGCGGGTGAACTGGCCGCTCTCGTTCCGGATGGGAAAGGAGCGGTTCCTGATCCATTTCTCCTGGCCGTCCGGAGTCCATATGCGGTACTCCATCTCGACGAACTCGCCCTGCATCTGTTTGGCGAATATCTCGCGCACCCGCTCGCGGTCGCCGGAGTGAATCGCATCGAGCCAGTCCATGGGGTTCTCATTGAGGCTTTGGCAGGAGCGGCCCCAAATCTGCTCGTAGGCGGGACTGATATACAGGATCTCGGCACCGGCCGCGTTCACCATCCAGAAGACTTCGTGGATGTTCTCCGCCAGCTGGCGGAATTTTTCTTCGCTGGCTTTGAGGGCTTGCTCGGCCTGCCTGCGGTCGGTGATGTCTTTGCTGGCGCCGACGAGCCCCAGGAATTCACCATCGGGCGAAAAGCGAGACGCGGCGTGGGATTCGATCCAGCGCCACTCGCCATCGGCGCGACGGAGACGCCATACGGCCATGAAGGGCTTGTGGTCTTTCAGGGCGCGGTCGAATGCTTTGAGAAACTCCGGTCCATCGTCCGGGTGAATCAGCCGCTTCCACTGGTCCTGATCGACCTGGTCGGAGGCAATTCCGCAGAAATTGCGATACGTACCGTTGGCAAACTGTGTTTCTCCCTGGGGGTCGGTGACCCAGATTCCGATCGGGCAACTGTCTGCCATGATGCGAAAGCGTTCTTCGCTTTCCTGCAGCGCCTGTTCCGCACGCCTGCGCTCGGTGATGTCTTCAACATGGACCAGATGACACAGCGGGACGGCGTCGGAGTCCAGTACGACAGCGAGCCTTATGCGCACCCACACAACAGATCCATTGCGGTGGATGTAGCGTTTCTCGGCTTCCTCCCATCCGCCCGGGTTCCTGGAGATTTTTCCCTTCGTCCGCAGAGAGGACTCCAGATCGTCGGGGTGGGTGAGTGCGGACCAGGGCATGCCGAGCAATTCCTGTTCGGAATAGCCGACCATTCGGCAAAACGCCATATTTACCTGGATGAAGCGCCCGTCCATGCCTGTCACGCAAATGCCGGACGGAGCGTGTTCGAAGACGGCGCGGAAACGCTCTTCGCTTTCCAGCAGCGCCTGTGCCGCGCGGCGGCGCTCGGTAATGTCGGCGCAGAGGCCGATGTGGCCCATGAATTCACCGGCGGGCGAGAATCTGGGCTGGGCGCGCGAGCCCATAAAACGCCACTCGCCATCGGCGCGGCGACCGTGCGCCTCGGCTTCGAAAGGAAGGTGTTCGCGCACGGAGCGCTCGAATGCGGCTACATAGGCGGCCTGATCGTCGGGGCGCACCACGGTTTGCCATCTCCGCCCGTGAACCTCTTCGGAGGTGATGCCGAAGAACTCGCGGCAGGCGCGGTTGACGAACTCGATCTCGCCGGTGACGCCGGTGACCCACATGATCGATGGGGTGCCGTCGGCCATGGTGCGGAAACGCTCTTCACTCTCCTGCAGCTTCTGCTCCGACAGATCGCGTTCGGTGCTGTCTCTCAGAAGGGCGACGGTGGCCGTTACTTTTCCCGACGGGTCGCTGATCGGGAATCCGGTAACGCTGACGTGAATTCTGCGCCCGTCTGCACGCCGGCAGATACCCTCGTAGTTCGACAGCACCTCTCCATGCGACACGCGATCGATAAAGCGGGCCATGCGGGACATTCGATCCGGCGGAATAAAGAGGGACACGTTCTGACCGATAGCCTGCGGCGCGGTGAAGCCGAAGATTGCTTCCGCGCCATGGTTCCACGTAAGGATGGTGCCGGCCGGGGTGGTGGCGACGATCGCGTCCTCGGAATGTTCCACGATGGCGGCGAGAAATGCCTGGGCGGATTCGCGGGCGCGCCGGCCGGTTACGTCGCGCTTGATGGCGATGTAGCCGGTGGTTACGCCCTGCTCGTCACAGACGGGAGCGATGCGCATCTCCTCGTCATAGAGGGCGCCATCCTTGCGGCGGTTGGTGACTTCTCCATGCCAGACGCGGCCGGAGAGGAGGGTGCTCCAGAGTTCTGCATAGAATGCAGGGGAATGGCGGCCCGATTTGAGGAGGCGGGGATTTTTCCCCAGGACTTCTTCGGCGGGGTAGCCGGTGAGCGCGGTGAAGGCAGGATTGACGTATTGAATGGCGCCGAGCGCATCGGTGATGACGATGCCGTCGGCCGCCTGTTCGACGGCTGCTATCAGACCCGTATGCGCGACAGTAACAACAGCACCAGACACAATTGACCTCGACGAGGTTTTCCTCTGTCTTTCTTATCGGCGCTGCGGCGGTTGTATTGAGGGGGCGTGACGGGGGACTTAATTGTCTTTTCTTCGGTCTCAACCGCGACACGGGGTAGCGGTTGCTGGAGCAGCGGCGCGGCACTAGCGGAAACGGCGGATTCTGAGGGTGTGACGGCCGGAGCGGTAGAATCCCGTGACGTAGACGGTGGCGCGCCCGGTGGTTGAGAAGATGAGCTGGCGCATGCGCAGCAGCGGCGCGCCTTTGGGCAGCATCAGCAGTTCCGAGATGCGGGGATCCGCGTCGGTGGCATCGATTTCCTCGTCGGCATAGGCGAGCTCGACGCCGCATTCGCGCTCCAGCACCGAGAAAAGAGAGACTTTGTCGAGGGGCGCGTTCATGAGCGCCGGGTACTCTTCGGTGGACCAGTAACAGACTTCGAAGGCAACGGGTTCATCGCCGGCGAGGCGGACGCGCTCGAGTCTGCCGAGGCGGGCGTTGGGGGGCAGCCCCAGACGGGCGGCGATCTCGTGTTCGCGGTGGACGATGGACGAAGAGACGATGCGCGAATGGGCGGTGAGGCCGAGGCTGGCCATCTGCTCGGTGTATCCGAGGAGCTTGTTGAAGTGGACTTTTGGCGGCGCGACAAAAGTGCCGGCGCCGTGGCGGCGTTCGACGAGCCCGTCGCGCGCGAGCTCGGTAAGGGCGTGACGGGCAGTCATGAGGCTTACGCCGTGGATTCTGGCGAGCTCTCGCTCTGAGGGGACGGCATTGCCTGGCTTCAGCTGGCCGGAGTCGATGCGGCGGCGGATCGCATTCTGAATCTTGCGGTATGCCGGTTCGTCGCTGCGGTTTGCCATCGTGCTGGAATTTCCGTTGCGGCCGCGATCCTGAGCCGTATCAGCGAGTTTGGGCAGCTGTTTCCTGAACACCATATCAGAACCAGATCGACGAGGAATGACTGCTATAGCAGTACGCAGTGCTATACGCGAAGTGCTATAGAGCGGACGATAGCACGGGGATCGACAATCTGTAAATACGGGGAATGGCGGATCTCTGCCCGGTGCTGGCCGGGTGGATGGATTCTCGCGGAGTTCCTGCAATATGAGCGCGCATACTCAGCCGTTAATAGCGCAGATAAAGCTTTGCAGCGACCACCGATCGACGATCAAGGAAGCTTGGAGGAGACGAAATGGACGAGATATCCACAGGGCGCCGGCGCGGGCTCGCTTGACATCCTGTCCGACATTGCTATATAGCAACATACAACGTGCTATATAGCGCGGTTTGACCCCCCATCGAATCGCAAAACGTCTGCGACCACACTTCAGGAGGATTCCAGTGAACTCGAAAAAGCTGCTGTTTAAGTCAGGAGTCGCGTGTCTGCTGGCGATGTTGTTCAGCGTGCCGGTATCGATGTGGGCGCAGCAGGCGGGCGGCTCGATAACCGGGACGGTGACCGATCCATCGGGTTCGGCGGTGCCGAATGCGAACGTGACTGCCCGCAACGTGGATCAGGGAACTACCTGGGCGACCAAAACCGACGGCGCGGGGATCTACGAATTCCCGCAGATCCCGGCCGGCAATATTGCCGTGAAGGTAGAGGCTATGGGATTTGCGGTGCAGGAGCGGACTTCTTTCGCGCTGGATGTGAATCAGGTGGCGCGCGTGGACTTTGCCCTGGCAGTGGGAAGGGTGAGTCAGACGGTCAGCGTGAGTGCGGCTCCTCCGCTACTGCAGGCATCGTCGACGGAAGTGGGGACGGTGCTCAGCGCGGCAGACGTGACGTCACTGCCGCTGGCTACCCGCGATGTGAACCAGCTCGCCCTGCTGGTGCCGGGTGTGGTCAGCCCGAATATTTTTGCGTTTGAGTCATCCCAGACTACGTTCGGCACAGGCCGGCCGTACGTGAATGGAGCACGCGAACAGGACAACAACTCTTCGCTCGATGGGATGGATGTGAACCAGCCCGATAACAACGACGTCGCGTACGTGCCCAGCCCGGATGCGCTGGAGAATTTCAACGTCATCACCAGCAATGCTCCCGCTGATTACGGCAATTACATCGGTGGAGTGATCGTTCAGACACTCAAGTCGGGCACGAATCAATTTCATGGCGATGTGTTCGAGTTTGTCCGCAATACCGATCTGGATGCGAATACGTGGCAAGACAAGGCCAACGCGTTTCTGGCGATCCCAAGTGTGACTTCAACGACACTGCCGCGACCGGTGCTGCAATGGAACGAGTTTGGCGGGACAGTTGGGGGACCGATCATCAGGAACAAGCTGTTCTTTTTTGCGGATGAGCAGAACGAGCTGAACAATACGCCAAGAACCGCGCAGACCAATACGGTGCTGCCGTCAGCGTTTCTGACCGGCGACCTGAGCGCTCTTTGTACGAGCCAGGGGGCTGCGTTTGCAGGCGGCGTATGCTCGAATACGGCGTATCAGCTTTACAGCCCGACCTACCTCACCGGGCCCAATGCCGGCCAGGTCGCTCCAGTGGCCAGTCGTCAGCCATTCCCGAACAATCAGGTGCCGATCAACAGCAAGGTGGCGTCGGCGCTGGTTGCATCGAAGCTCTTCACGACGCAGGAGAAGACGCCGACCTACTACACGAGCGGGTACGTGCACTCCTACCAGGGCGATATGAAAATCGACTGGCAGGCGTCCCAGAACGATCACATCATGGGGCGCTACTCGCAGATGTACACGATCAATACGAGCAGTAACGGCATCGACCAGCTAACTCCGAATCTGACCAGGGAATATCCGCTGAAGAATATCGTCGTCGATTACGCGCGGACGATTTCACCGACGTTAGTAAACGACCTGAGGGCGGGCATTCAGATTTTTCCCGCCAATGACCAGATCTATGCCAGTCCGGTGAGCGGAAACCTGCCGCAGGAGTTCAACCTGCCTGGCGTTCAGGAAAACATTCTTCCGGCCATGAGCTTCGGGTACACCGGGATCGGGAGTGCGGATGGCGTGGAGATTTTCCATGACACGACGATCGAGGCTGAGGACGCGCTGACGTGGACGCATGGCAAACACACGATTCATGGAGGCTTCGAGTTCTATCACTACATCATGAACGACGTGTACGCCGGAAACCAGGGCGCCGCCGGCTCGTTCACCTTCAATGGCCAATACACGGGCAGCAATGGTAACTACGGAAATGCGTTTGCCGACTTCCTGCTGGGCCTGCCGCAAAATGTTCAGCAGGGTGTGCCGTTTAACTTCCACCTGCGGAATAGTCTGTTCGCTGGATTTGCCCAGGACAACTACCGGGTGACTCATAGCCTGACTCTGAACCTGGGCCTGCGCTACGAGTTGACGACGCCGCGCGGCGATAAGACAACAAGCAACAACGTTAACTTCGACCTGTTGACAGGGACGCCGGAGATTGGGACTAATTACGACACTTATACGGGGAGAGACAATTTCCAGCCGCGTGTCGGTTTCGCATGGCAACCGGCGTGGGCGCCGAATACAGTTTTCCGGGGCGCTTATGATATTTCGAGTTATATGGAGGGCAACGGCGTTAACAACATGGCCGTGGTCAACCCTCCAAACGTGGAGCTGCACGACGAGGTGAATAACTCGGGAGCCGGGCTGGAGTATCCGGTGACAACGCTGGATCAGGGCTACACGCCTTTCTCCGCCGCATGCACGCCCACCCAGCTGGCGGCGTTCGCACCGGCGTGCTTTGCCAGCGGTCAGGCGCACGCGACAAATCCGGATCTTCAGCCCGCGGTGGATCAGCAGTGGAGCGTCGCGGTCGAGCACCAGTTTAAGGGGAATATGACGGGGACTCTCCAGTATGTGGGGAACAAGGACGACCACATGTCGGACATTTACCTGTACAACCAGAAGGTACTCGGGGCGAACAACACTGTGGTTCCGGGTCCGTTTATGCAGCCGATCGTGAACGCGGGAGCCCAGGCGCGTTACAACGCTTCGGACGGCATCTCGCGCTACAACGCGCTGGAGGCGGTCTTCGCTCAGCGAAACTATCATGGTCTCGATGTGCAGGCGAGTTATACGTGGTCTAAGTGCCTGGCTAACTCGCTGGGCTACTTCGGGTCGTACGGCGATGAGGAAGGCGCCGGCGAATCGCAGACGCAGGCGACCCAGAACTTCTTCCAGAATGAATACAACCCGCTAGCTGACTATGGACGATGCACCATCGATACTTCCCAGAACCTTCAGGCGTATGCGGTGTATAACCTGCCGATTGGCCGGGGGAAGCTGATTGCGGGCAACATCAACCGCGGGCTGGACGAGGTGATCGGGGGCTGGCAGACGGCGCTCGATCTCTCGTTCCGCTCCGGGTTTGGTATCACCCCGTTTGCGGGTGCGTATATGGGAGACGAGAACCCGCTTTCGGCAGCGACGCTAACTGGGTCGTATGAGCCTCGGCCGGACTGCGTCGCCGGGGTAGCGCAATCGGAACCGATGCAAACGGTACAAATCGGGAGCAGCATCGGACGGACGAACCTAAATCCTGGAGCAGTGACCGAGGTTGCGAATTACACATACGGAAACTGCCAGAACGGCGCGCTGCGCGGACCTGCCCTGAAGACCTCCGATCTCAACCTGACCAAGCAGTTTGCGGTAACGGAACGGGTCAACGTCGCTGTCGGAGCTCAGTTCATCAACCTGACGAACACGCCGATCTTCAGCGTGCCGGCAAGCTGGTGGGGACAGTACAGTTCCTGCGGGGCCTGCAACGGCGTTCGCACCACCGGGTACTTCGGCGGAGGATCCGGCACGGTCGGGCTCTTTGGGCTGTTAGATGGATCGAATCCTGGGCGCGAGGTGGTGCTCTCGATGAAGATCAATTACTAAGCAGCAAGGCAGCGCCGGAACTTTGTCAGGTGCCGCTGTCGGCGGTTGAGTGCGCCAAAGCAAATGCCACCCTATTATGGGTGGCATTTGTGTGTCAGGAGGCATCACTCGTAGCGCAGTGCGGTGAGGGGGTCGATTTTCATAGCGCGGCGCGCGGGGAGAAATGCGGCGAGGGCGCTGACGAGCAGCACGACGGCCAGGATGAGGGCGTAATTCTCCGGATTTCCTGGCTTGACGCCGAAGAGCAGGCGTTCGAGCAGTGGGGTGACGAGGAGCGAGAGCAGGACGCCTCCGAGCACTCCCGGCAACACCCATGCGAATCCATCGGCGAGGATCATTTTCATCACATGTGCGCGGTGGGCGCCGATGGCCATGCGGATGCCGATTTCCATGGTGCGCTGGGCGACGGAATACGAGAGCACTCCATAGATGCCGATCGAGGCGAGCAGGAGCGCTATGGCGGAGAGCAGCGTGGCGAGGAGTGAGGCAAAGCGGCTCTCCGCGTGTGCGCGATCGACGAGCAGCGATAAGGGCTCGAGATGCGTGATGGGCATTTGCCGGTTGACGTTGGTGACTTGTTTGCGCACAGAGTCCGCAAGATTGGGGATGGCGCCAGCGGTGTGTATGACGAAGGACATCGAGGGGCGCGGGGCGAGCTGGTATGGGACATAAATCTGGGGGCGCACGATCGCGGTGAGGGAGTGGTACTGGACATGGCGAACGACGCCGATGACGACAGCCCAGTCGCGCTGAAACTGGTAAGGGCCGTGGGGAGAGTCGGAGATGTTGAGCTTGCTGCCGATGGCGTCGCCGTTGGGCCAGAGCTGGCGGGCGAGTACGTCATCGATGACGACGACGTGCTGATGCGCGGCGTCGTCGGATTCGGTGAAGTCGCGGCCCTGAAGGAGGGTCGCGCCGATGGTCGAGAAGAATCCGGGAAGGATGGAACGATGGTCCGCCATGACGGTGTTTTGCAGTTCGGGGGGTGCGCCTTCCTTCCAGTAGTAGTCGTACCAGTTGCCGGCGTCGTCGAGGGGGAGATGAGAGATGGCGGCGACGGATTGAACGCCGGGAAGGGCGGCTAGCTGCTGCTGGAGCTGGTGCAGAGGAGCGTAGCCGGGCGCGTTGATGCGGAAGGTGAAGATGTTTTCCGGATGGAAGCCTGGGTCGAGACGCAGGATATTGACGAAGGTGCGGGTGAGGAGGCCGGTGGCAAGGAGGAGAACGAAGGCGAGGGCGACTTCAGCGGAGACGAGAGCGCTGGACCAGTGGCGACGCCGCCAGCCGGACTGGCGTCCTGAATCTTTGAGGTTGCGGGTGAGATCGAGGCGGCGTGTGGCGACGACGGGCGCGAGGCCGAAGAGCATGCTGGTGCCGATGGCCACAGCGAAGGTAAAGGCGAGTACGCGCCAGTCGAGGGTGACGTTGTCGAAGTTCACGAAAGAAGGGGGACGGGCGGCGAGGATGGCGCGTATCGCGGCATAGCCGAGGGCCAGTGCGGCGATGGCTCCGAAAGCGCCGAGCAGGAGGCTTTCGGTGAGGAGCTGGCGGACGAGGCGGCTGCGCGATGCGCCGAGGGCGGCGCGAATGGTGGTTTCATGCAGACGCTGGCGGGCGCGTGCCATGAGGAGGTTGGCGATGTTGGCGCATCCGATGAGGAGCACGAGCGCGACTCCACCGAAGAGAAAGAGCAGGGTACGGCGGACTTCGCGCACGTCATCGGCCTGGAGGGAAAAGACGTAGAGGCGGAAGTTGGACAGCGAGGCGCGTCCACCAAGCGCGTTGATCTGGCGGGCGGCGGAGTCGGCTTCGGCCTGGGCGCTGGCGATGGTGCTACCGCTGCGCAGGCGGCCGATGACGTGGAGGAAGGCCGGACCCTGAGGATCCCAAGGGCCGACGGGGACGGAGCTGAAGACTTCGACGTTGGGGGGGACGCTGGCGTCATCGGGGAAGACGAGGCGGAACTTTTCGGGCAGGACGCCGATGATTTGGGCCTTTTGTCTTCCGAACGGTACGAATTTGCCGACGATCGCCGGGTCGGAGCCGAAGCGGCGAACCCAGGCTGCGTGGGAAAGGATGAGGGTGTTGGGGGCGTCGGGGGTGTCGTCCTGTGGGGTGAAGAAGCGGCCGAGCGCGGGGCGGGTGCAGAGGAGGGGCAGGAAGTTAGAGGTGGTGTCGGCGACTTTGACTTGTTCGGCATCGCCTTCGCCGGGGAGGGGTCCGTTGGTGACCCAGATACCGGCGAGTTGATCGAACTGCGTGGTGCGCTGGCGGAGCTGGTAGAGCTCGAAGGAGGAGAAGGGCGCGCGATTGGAATAGCCGAGGCCGGACAAGAGGATGGTTAGGCGGTCCGCGTTGGGATAAGGGAGCGGGCGCAGGAGGACAGCGTTCACGAAACTGAAGATGGCGGTGTTGGCGCCGATGCCGATGGCGAGGGTGAGGATCGCGAGCGCTGCGAAGCCGGGGCTGCGGCGGAGCTGGCGCAGGCCGTAGTGGAAGTCCTGCGAGAAGACCTCGAAGGCGGCACCGGCGCGGCGGTCGCGCACGGCCTGCTTGATCTGCTCGAGGCCGCCGGATTCGGCGAGGGCAGTGCGGCGGGCTTCATCAGGCGAGATGCCGGCGGCGATTTTTTCGTCGGTGAGGAGGTCGGTGTAAGAGCGGACCTCGGCGTCGAGGCGGGCCTCGACGCGGCGTTTGTGGAGGAGGTTGCGGAGTGCGGCGCGGATGCGGAGGGCCATGTTCGTCTCCTTAGGTGGCCTTGAGGGCATCGGCCATTGCGAGGGCGACCTTTGCCCATTGCCTGGTCTCGGTTCCAAGCTGGCGATGGCCGGCTTTGGTGAGGCGGTAGAACTTCGCGCGGCGGTTGTTCTCCGATTCGCCCCAGTCGGAGGAGAGCCAGCCTGCTTCTTCCATGCGATGGAGTGCGGGGAAGAGGGAGCCGGGTTTGACGCGGAAGGTTCCGTGGGTGATCTGCTCGATGCGCCGCGAGATGCCGAGGCCGTGGAGTTCGCCGGCGCCGATGGCCTTGAGGATAAGGAGATCGAGGGTGCCCTGGAGGAGGTTGGTTTGGTTCTGGTCCATGCTGGCGGGGTTCTCCTATCGGCTGGCTATATGAGTCTGCAATGGCTCGTGCAGAATGTCAATAGGAGGTAGAAGGGAGGAGGGATTTGGGGGCTGAGGGGTAGAGCGAAACGCGAGATGGTGTTTGGCTGGGCTGCCTGTTGCCGACTCGGTCGGGTCCGGCTCGTCGCTTCGCTCGGGATGACAGATGAGGAAAATGGTTTGGGCGGGAGACGCGGTTCAATCGTAGACTGGAGCGGATGGGCGCGGGATTTGCGGCGACGGATCGGTTTCTGGCTGAGGTGAAGGAGAATCGTCTTCGGGCGGGGTATGTGCTCGTTGGGGACGATGTGTTTCTCTACGAGCGGTGCCGGCGGGCTGTGCTCGACACGCTGGTGCCGGTGGATCTGCGGGATTTTTGTTTGTCGGATCTGGACCTAGCGGAGACGAGCATCTTTGAGGCGCTGGACCGGGCGCAGACACCGTCGCTGATGGCTCCGTTTCAGGTGCTGTTCATCCGCAATTTGAAGACGCTGTACACGCGGGGCGCGAAGAAGGAGGAGTTCGCGGCGCTTTCGGCATATTTCAAATCGCCTAATCCGCAGGCGCTGGTGATTTTTGTGGCGGATCATCTGCGGATTCCGTCGGACCCGCGACGGATGGACATGCAGGACAAGGATCGGTACGAGCGGATCCGGGATACGCTGGGGGACTGGTGCGGGCTGGTCGAGCTGGCGCGGGTGGATGAGGCGGATGCGCTGAAGTGGATTGCGGCGGAGGCGAAGCGGCGCGAGGTGGTGGTCGATCAGGATGCGGCGCGGGAGCTGGCCGATGCGCTGGGCGCTGACATGATGCTGATCGCGAGCGAGATGGAGAAGCTGGTGCTGTACGCCGGGGCGAAGCAGCACGTGACGCTGGGCGATGTGGAGACGATGGTGCTGGCGGCGAAGCAGCGGTCGCTGTATGAGCTGACGGATGCGATTTCGGCGAAGGATCGGGCGCGGGCGCTGAGTTTGCTGCACGGGTTGCTGAATGCTTCAGATGGCGGGGAGGACTCGGCGATCGGGCATTTATATATGCTGGCGCGGACGTTTCGGCAGATGCTGGTGATTCTGGAGAAGAATGTGCGGGACTCGCGGGCGATCTGGCAGGCGCTGTGGCAGGGGTTCCGGATGCCTCCATTTGCGGCGGAGGATGTGATTCGGCAGGCGCGGCGGTATAAGTCGCGGCGGGAGCTGACGCGGGCGCTGCGGCTGATTGCGCGGGCAGATCTGGAGCTGCGGTCGCAGCCTCCGGATAAGCGGTTGGTGCTGGAGAGATTGGTGCTGGAGCTGGCGGGGGAGGCTAAGGTTGGGGCGGTGGGTGGGTTGTCGCCGCAGTATGCTTTCAGCGATTTTTAGGACTGGCCGTCCAGGCGGGCGCGCTCGCGCAGAGCACGGCTGCTCGCCGGATAGAGTGCTGTATCTTCCGATCTTTACTCACTTATGACCAGCGCAATCATGATGCGTTGGGGGCATGTTCAACAGCGGGGCAGCGGTAGTACGATCAGGTGCCCGGTTTGAAAGCCGGCCTGCGGTCGTTACCGGGGTCATGATTTGCGCTCGGAATGCCTGGAGCCATCTGTGTCCCGGAGTGACACGCGCCGGGGGGGGGAGATGAAGGTCGCGCGGATTTCACCGATGGGGATAGCAGAATGATCTTTCGCGCAGCGAGGGGCTGGGTGGCCTGCGGTATGTCGCTGGCGCTGGCGGGGTGGTGTGCGCCGGCGCGGGCGCTCGATCCGGGGAAGGCTTTTTCGCAGTATGTGCTGACGAACTGGACCACGGATGCGGGGTTACCGCAGACGTCGGTGTACTCGATCACGCAGACGCGGGATGGATATATGTGGATGGGGACGGAGCTGGGGCTGGCGCGCTTCGACGGCGTGCGGTTCGCGGTGCTGAACCAGCAGAACACGCCTGCGCTGCCGTCGAACTACATTCATCGGCTGCTGGCGGGGCGCGATGGGAGCCTGTGGATCGGGACCGACAGCGGGGTGGTGCGGCTGAAGGACGGCCGGTGGACGACGTGGACGGCGAAGACGGGACTGTCAGGCGAGGACATTGGGGCGCTGGCGGAAAGCCGCGACGGCAGCGTGTGGGTGGGGACCGATGCGGGGCTGGATCGGATCCGCGACGGCCGCGTCCAGGTGTGGCATACGAGCGACGGGTTGCCGGGCGAGAGGGTGATGGCGCTGGCGGTGGACGCTGCGGGCGTGGTGTGGGTGGCGACGAGGCACGGGCTGGCGAGTTTCGACGGGCAGCACTTCAGGTCGTATACGGGCCGCAATGAGATTGGGGACGAGGCGCTGTCGGCGGTGGCGGTGGCGCGGGACGGCGCGGTGTGGGTGGCGGCTACGCATGGGGAGCTGTCGCGAGTGGTGGCGGGCCATGTGGAGAAGCAGGCGGTGCATCTGCCGCAGAACGATGCCGAGGCGATGCTGTTCGATCACGATGGAAACCTGTGGATCGGATTGCAGAGCGCGGGGCTGGCGCGGCTGCGGGACGGCGCGCTGACACTGGCGGATACTCACAACGGATTGCCGGGGCAGACGGTGGAGGCGCTGCTGGAGGATGCGGAGGGCAGCCTGTGGGTGGGGACGTTCGACGGCGGAGTGGCGCAACTGCGGGACGGGAAGTTCACGGTGTTTGGAAAACCGGAGGGGCTTTCGTCGAATGTGAACTGGTGTGCGGTTGAGGCTCCGGATGGGAGTTTATGGACGGCCACGTCGACGGGCGAACTGAACCATCGCATGGCGGATGGGAGGGTGCGGGTCTATACGAAGCGCGATGGGTTGTCGGGCGAGGTGATCCATTCGCTGCTGCTGGGGCGGGATGGGACGCTGTGGATTGGGAACCGGCACGGGGTGTTGACGTCGTATCGGGAGGGGCGATTCAGGAATTATCAGGACGCCGCAGCGCAGAATGCGTCGGTGAATGCGTTGCTGGAGGATCGCGACGGGACGCTTTGGGTCGGGACTTATGGTGCGGGTCTGGCGCGATTCGAAGGGGGGAAGTTCACGCACGTGCTGGCCGATGTGGCAGTCGTGGCATTGACGCAGAGTCCGGATGGAGCGATTTGGGCGGGGACGGATGGCGATGGTGTAGAGCGGCTGCAGAATGGCGGGATGGTCCGCTACACGAGGGAGAATGGGCTGCTGAGCGATCACGTGCTGGCAGTGCGGGCGGACGCGGATGGGTCGGTGTGGGTGGGTACGTCGCCGGGCGGGCTGAACCGGATTTGGGACGGGCGGGTGACGGGATGGTCGCAGGGGCAGGGGCTGTCGGATTCGGTGGTGGGTAACATTCTGGAAGACCGGTTCGGCAATTTGTGGATGGGCTCGGATAACGGAATTTTTCGCGTGACGAATGGGGAGCTGGAGGAGTTTGCGGAGGGGAAGATCCCTGTGATCGACAGCATAGGGTATGACACGGCCGACGGACTGCGGTCGCGCGAGACGATGCAGGGGGGAACGGGGACCGCGTCAGCGAGTGGGGATGGGCGGCTGTGGTTTGCGACGCTGAATGGCGTGGCGACGATCGATCCAGCGCGGGTGCTGAGCGGGGATGCGGTGGTGAAGGCGCGCATCGAGAGCGTGACGTTTGACGGGCACGGGGTTCGGATGGCGGGGAATCCGCGGCTGGGGCCGGGGGAGGGGCGGTTGGCGATCCAGTACACGGCGCTGAGCTTTGTTGCGCCGACGCGGCTGCGCTTCCGGTACAGGCTGGAGGGCTACGACAAGGGATGGGTGGACGCGGGGAACGGGCGCAGCGCGGGCTATACGAATTTGTCACCGGGCGAGTACTTATTCCGCGTGGAAGTGGCGCGCCACAACGGCGGATGGAGCGAGGACGCGGCGGTACTGTCGTTCCTGATTTTACCGCCGTGGTATCGCACGACGATGGCGTGGTGCTTGTGGGTTCTGGCGGTGGCACTGCTGGCGTGGGGGGTGGTGGAGCTGCGGACGAGGAGCCTGTTGCGGCATCGCAAGGAGCTGGAGGTTTTGGTGGCGGAGCGCACGGCACAACTGCGTGAGGAGAAGCTGGCGCTGAAGGACGCGCAGAAGGAGCTGGAAAAACAGGCGACGCACGATTCGCTGACCGGGTTGTGGAATCGCGGCGCGATCCTGGAGCTGATGGAGCGGGAAGTGGCGCGAGCGCAGCGCGAGGGGACGGTGCTGGCGGTGGTGATTGCAGATCTGGATCACTTCAAGCTGATCAACGATACGCGCGGCCACCTGTGCGGGGACCACGTGTTGCGAGAGGCGGCGGAGCGGCTGGCGAGCTGCCTGCGCGAATATGACTCGATTGGGCGGTACGGTGGCGAGGAGTTTCTGATCCTGATGCCTGGTTGCGATTCGCTGACGAGCCAGACGCGGATGGATGCGCTGGTGGCGAGCGTCGGGGACCACATCTTTCTGGACAACGGGCGGGAGATTCGCACGAGCTGTAGTTTTGGGGTGACGGTGTTCCGGCCGGAGGTTCGACTGCTGGCGATCGAGGAGCTGCTGGCAGCGGCGGACAACGCACTGTATCTGGCGAAGGCTACGGGGCGGAATCGCGCGCACATTGCGGAGCTGGTGGAGCGGCAGCCGGCTCGGGTGTGAGGGGTAGTAGTTGGGAGCTGGGAGCCCGGAGCCGGTGGTAGGCTGGCGGGGATGATTCGGGCTTCGAGCGCGGTGGTGTTGTTTGCGGTGGTGGTGTGCGCGGCGGGAGTGGTGCGGGCGCAGATTGCGGGGCAGGTTGCTTCGGGAGCGGCGCCGGGGTCGCAGGCCGCGATGAAGGTCTACACGAATCCAGCGTTACATTTGACGTTTTCATATCCTGCGGAGCTTGGGCCTCGGGATGCTACGGCTGTGGCTGCGGTGGGACGGCGGATGATGCTTGGGGAGGATACGAGTCCCGATCAGGATCAGCAGAGTCCGGGTCAGGAAAGTCCCGGTCAGCAGAAATCGTCGGGCACGTGCATGAAGGTGCTGCTGTCGGTGGGGAAGGATGGCAGCGGGGGCCAGGAGAGCATTGCGCTGTTCGACATGGATGTGCGGTGTTTGCCGGCGAAGGCGCTGCGGAACAAGAAAGCGATGGACAACCTGCTGACGATTTTGACGACGCAGGGGACGACGGCGCTGGGCATGATGCCGATCGAGGAGCCAATGTTTTACGAGATACAGGGGCACCGTGTGCGCTTTGCCGCGGCGCAGGGGACGCCGGTCACGAAGGGCGATCTGCAAAACAGCGACGCGCAGGAGATCGCCGTAGCGGCGACGGCGGTAAGCGGGCACGTGCTGAGCTGGTGGATCCAGGCGGGCGATGTGGCGACGTACAATCGTCTGCTGCGGAGCCAGGTGGATTTTGGGGCGGGCAAGGCGCAGGCGCTGTTTCCGGCCGGGTTCCAGGAGTAGGGCGTATCATCGCTGCCCATCCCTATATGTCGATACTCTCCAAGGCGGTTCAACTCACTGCCGTGCGGCGACTCGGCCGTGGCGGCGGTGGGCTCAAAAATCCTCAACTGTGACGTTGCTCACATTCTGAGGCAGACGTGGTTTAGATAATGGGGCGGTGGGCTGCATTCCGGGCAGTTATTTATACTTTTCATACCTACGGAGTGCGGCCTTCCTTTTGAGTGTCCCCATGTTTCTTCTGTGGCTCCGAATCGCGGCGGGTTTGTACGGGGTCGCCAGTCTGCTGGCGATTCCGGCTGTGCTCGGAAATCGCCCGAGGGGACATCGTTATTGTCTGCCGGTGGCGCTGGGGGGGTGGTTCTTCCACCTGGTAGCGTCGGTGGAGATGCTGGCGTCGGCGCATCACCTGATTCCGGTGATGGCGGATGAGATTGTTTCGACGCTGGCGCTGGCGATTGTCGCGGTGTTTCTGTTTGTCTTCTTTGTCTATCGGACGATTTCGTTTGGGCTGTTCGCGCTGCCGCTGGCGTTTTTGCTGACGGTAGTTCCGGCGATCGGGCCGGAGCGGTATACGTTCAGCTCGCCGATGGTGCGGAATGGCTGGATTGCCTTCCATGTGGTGATGTTGATGGCGGCGTATGCGGCGCTGTTGTTCAGCATGTTGTCGAGCTTCCTGTACCTGATCCAGGAGAAGCGGCTGAAGGGGAAGGACTGGGCAAAGGCGGGGGTGGGCACTCGGGTGAAGACGCGGCCGCAGGGGTTTCTGACGTGGCTGCCTCCGCTGGCGACGATGGACCAGATTGCGCGGAGCACGCTGATGCTGGGTTTCTTCTGCATGACGGCGGGATTGTTTGCCGGATCGCTGATCGCACAGGAGCAGGTGGGGATTCGCTACTTCGCCGATCCGAAGGTCCTGGCTTCGTTTGTAATGTGGGGGCTGTATGTCGTCATTTTGTTTATTCAGCGAGACACGGGGCTGCGGGGGCGGCGGGCGGCGTGGCTGTCGTCGGGTGTGTTTGTGGTGATGCTCTGCGTGTTGGCGACGAATTTGCTGGGGTCGGTGCATAATTCGGCGCACAGGTTCGGTTTGAAATGAGATTTCTGGTCACAGGTCTGAATCACACGACGGCGCCGGTGGAGCTGCGGGAGCGGCTGGCGATTGGCTGCGACGTGCTGCCGGAGACGACGCGTGCCCTGCTGGCCGAGCCGGGCGTGAAAGAGGCGATGATCCTGTCGACCTGCAACAGGGTGGAGCTGCTGGTTTCGCACAACGGCCTCGAGCCGCAGTTGCCTGGATTTCTGGCGGAGCATTTCGCGCTGGACCGGTCGGTTCTGGAGCCGCATTTGTATCGCTACCAGGATGAAGAGGCGGTGCGGCACATGTTCCGCGTGGCAGCCAGCCTGGACTCGATGGTGGTGGGTGAGGCGCAGATTCTGGGACAGGTAAAGCATTCGTGGACGGTGGCGCGGGAGTTGGGGGCGGTGAAGGGGCCGCTGGACAAGCTGCTGCAGGGGGCGTTTTCCGCGGCGAAGCGGGTGCGGACGGAGACGGAGATTGGGTCGTCATCGGTGTCGATTGCGTCGGTGGCGGTGGACCTGGCGCGGCGCATTTTTGGATCGCTTGAGGGGAAGAAGATTTTGATTGTGGGCGCGGGCAAGATGAGCGAGCTGGCCGCGCGGCACATGATGCAGCACGGGGCCGACTCCATGATGGTGGCGAACCGGACCCATGAGCGCGCGGTGCGGCTGGCGGAGCAGTTTCTGGGAGAGGCGATCCGGTTTGAGGATTTGCAAGAGCGGGCGCACGAGGCGGACATCATTATTACGTCGACGGGATCGTCGGAGCAGATTCTGGGAGTGGAGCAGGCGCAGGAGATGCTGCATCGGCGGAAGAATCGGCCGGTGTTTGTGATCGACATTGCGGTGCCGCGGGATGTCGATCCGCGGGTGAACCAGCTGGAAGGGATGTTCCTGTACGACATCGACGATCTGCAGTCGGTGGCTGCGTCGCATCTGGTGGATCGGGGACGCGAGGCGGAACGGGCTGAGGCAATCATCGCTGAGGAGACGGAGCGATTCCGGCGGCGGATTCGGACGATCGACATTGCGCCGGCGATTGTGGAAGTACAGGGTACGGCGGAGGAGTTGCGGCAGGCGGAGCTGCATCGGGCCCGACATCTGCTGGGGTCGCTGACGCCGGAACAACAGGCGGCGGTGGAGCTGATGACGCGAGGGCTGATGAGCAAGTTTCTGCATTTGCCTTTGCAGGCGCTGAAGTCGGCAGCGCGGGATGGAGATGCGGCGGCGCTGGAGACGATTCGAGGGATGTTCCAGCGGGATATCGGCGGGAAAACGGCGGAGCCGGATGCTGCGAATGCGGAGCCGGGTGGCGACCGGCAGGACGAGAAATAGGCTTCCGAAGTCGCAGAAAAAGCGCCTGTCCCTGTCTTTCACGGCAACGGGGTGGCTTTCGTGTCAGCGGGATATATTCTGGTTGCCGATGCGTGATTCTTCTGCAAATTCCAAGAGTGCTATGGCGAGCGGCGAGCGCGGGGTGCTGCGCATTGGCTCGCGTGGGTCGCAGCTGGCGCTGTGGCAGGCGAATCACATTGCAGATCGGCTGCGGGGAGCGGGGCACGAAGTTTCGATGGAGATTATCAAGACGCTGGGCGACAGGATGCAGCATGTGCCCTTCGCGCAGGTGAGTGGCGGGACTGTTAGCGGAGCTCAGGGCGATGGGAAAGGGATGTTCACGAAGGAGATCGAAGAGGCGCTCTTTGATGGGCGCATCGATCTGGCCGTGCATAGCCTGAAGGATTTGCCAACGGAGCTGGCGGAGCCGTTCACGATAGCAGCGATTCCGGAGCGGGTGGATCCTCGCGATGCGTTCGTGTCGGTGCATCATGCGAGCTTTGAGGCGCTGCCTCACAATTCGCGGATTGGGACGAGCAGTCTGCGGCGGCAGGCGCAGCTGAAGGCGCAGAGGCCGGATGTGGAGTGCGTAGAGTTTCGCGGCAATGTGGACACGCGGCTGCGCAAGTTGGCCGAGGGGCAGGTGGACGCGATCATTCTGGCGTCGGCGGGGTTGGAGCGGTTGGGGCTGACGGCGCATCGGCGGGAGTGTTTTTCGCCGCTGGTGCTATGCCCCGCGGCGGGACAGGGTGCGCTGGCAATTGAAGCGCGAGCGGGGGATGAAAGGACGCTGGCGGCACTTTCATTCTTAAATAATGAAGCAACGCGTTATGCGGTGACGGTGGAGCGTGCGGCTTTGGCGGCGTTGGGCGGGGGGTGCCAGGTGCCGATTGGGATTCATTGCTTCGCGGGGGACGAGGGGTACAGTGTTGTGTCTGCCGTGGCCGCCGCGGATGGGTCGGAGGTGCTGCGCGTGGTGATGGACCGGCAGGCGGGCGTGGAGGCGGAGGCGCTGGGGCGCAAGATCGCAGCGGAGTTGTTGCGGCAGGGTGCGGAGCGGCTGCTGGGGATGGGGGAGGCGGGGACGCTCGGGTCGGAGACGCTCGGGCCGGGGCCGGCCGGGGCGGCGTGAGCGGGTCTCCATTGACACGAAACAATCAGGCGTTAGCGGGGAAGACGATCCTGGTCACGCGGGCTCGGCAGCAGGCTGGGCAATTATCGGAAAAACTGAGGGCTCTGGGCGCGGAGGTCGTGGAGATTCCGACGATCGGGGTTGCGCCGCCGGAATCGTATGCGGAGCTGGATCGGGCACTGGGGAATTTGTCACAGTATCAGTGGCTGATTGCGACGAGCGCGAACGGGGTTACGGCTCTGGCTTGTCGGCTGGAGTTGCTGGGGGTAGGAGTTGGGGATTTCGGGCACTTGAAGGTTGCTGCTGTGGGGTCGGCTACGGCGCAGGCACTGCTCGAAATGGGGTTGGAGGTCGCGGTCACGCCGACGGAGTATGTGGCGGAGTCGTTGTTGGAAGCGCTGGGCGATCAGGTATGCGGGCAGCGGGTGTTGCTGGCGCGGGCAGCGGTGGCGCGGGATGTGATCCCCGATGAATTGAGGGCACGGGGCGCGACAGTGGATGTGGTGGATGCTTACCGGACGGTGATTCCGGGGGATTCTGTAACAATGATCCGCACAATATTTGGACCTGGGGGGCGCCCGCCGGATGTGGCGACGTTTACAAGCTCATCGACAGTTACAAATTTTCTGGATTTGCTGCGGGAGGCGGGCGTTGCGCGCCCGGAGTCGATGCGGGCGGTGTCGATTGGGCCGATTACGAGCCGAACTTTGCGGGAATATGGGTGGGAGCCGGTGACGGAGGGCGATCCGCATGATTTGGAAGGGTTGGTGGAGGCGGCGGTGCGGGCGTTAGAGCAGTTTCTGCAATAGT
>PMSS01000236.1 GCA_003167515.1 Acidobacterium sp.
ACCGACAAAGTGACGCTGAAGGGCGACCAACAAGCGCATTTTTGCTGGGCGACTGAGACGCTTGTCCCGGAAAAGCCGGTGGCAGTATCAACTGCGGCGGCTGCGGGGCCTGGGATGGCTGGAAAGCCTGCGACCGCGGGGAAGACTGAAACTACGCCAAGGGCGGTGCCGATTTTCGATCCGAAAACGTGCAGGCCTGCGGGAGACGGGATGTTTGCGCCGGAGAAGCCTGCGGATTTTACGGCAAAGATGCCCGTGGAGTTGGTCGCAGGTGCGCCGCGCGCGGTGAGCTATTATGTGGAACTCGAAAATCATGCGGGAAAGACGGCCGGACCGTCGAATGCTGTGTGGGTGGCGGCGGGCGCGGCTCCGCCAGCGGTGACGGAGCTGCGCCTCGAGGCGCGGGCTGAAGGAGTAGTGCTGCGTTGGGACTCGGCTCCGCCGGAACAGGGGATGGTGCTTCGGATTCACAGGACGCTTGTGAGCAGACCGGGAGCGACTGGGCCGGGTTCGTCGAAGCCGAACCAAGGCAACGGGGTTCCTCCACCGGAGGAGCAGGTGCTGGAGGTGGATCTGGACATTGCCGATCCGGGCGTGGCTTTGGATCGTGATGCGGTTCTGGATCGTGAATGGAAATACACGGCGGAGCGAGTGGTCCGCGTGGACATCGACAAACATGCGCTGGAGATTGCGGGGTCCCGATCCGAGGCGATCACGATCGATGCGAAGGATGTGTTTCCGCCTGCGGTTCCTGCGGGGCTGGAGGCGGTTGTGGACGCGCAGGCCAAGGCAATTGATTTGTCGTGGGGTCCGGATACGGAAGCGGATCTGGCTGGGTATGTGGTGTATCGGCGGGATGTGACGGCGGGGACGGCGCTGGAGCGGATTTCGGGGAAGACGCTGGTAGTGCCTCCATCGTTTTCGGACGCGACGGTGGTGGTTGGGCATCGGTATGCTTACGCGGTGAGCGCGGTGGATGCGGATGGGAATGAGAGCGCGCGGTCGGGAGAAGTTGAGGAGGAATTGCCACAGTGATATATTGCCGGTTTCAGACAGAAGCGGGACCGCAGTATGGCGAAGTTGTGGTTCGGGCAGGGACCCTCTGGATTGAGCGGCTGTTGCCGCCGTTCGAAGAAGACCCGTGGACGAAATTGTCGGTCGCGAGGTTTGAGCCGGTGCCGTTTGGGACGGTGAAGCTGCTGGCGCCGGTGGTTCCGTCGAAGATCGTCTGCATCGGCCGAAATTATCGGGAGCACGCCGCGGAGCTGGGGAATGAGGTTCCGAAGGAGCCGCTGCTGTTTTTGAAAGCGCCGTCTGCGGTGATCGCGCCGGGCGAGGCGATTCGGATTCCGGCGTTGTCCCAACGGGTGGATTTTGAGGGCGAGCTGGCAGTGGTGATCGGACGGCGGGCGACGAAGCTCGGGGCGGATGAAGATGTGCGGCCGTACATTCGCGGCTACACGATCGTGAACGATGTGACGGCGCGGGACCTGCAGAAGTCGGATGGGCAGTGGTCGCGGGCGAAGGGATTCGACACGTTTTGCCCGATGGGGCCGCTGGTGACGGATGAGATCGATCCGCGCGCGGGGCTGACTGTGGAAACACGGCTGAACGGCGAGGTGAAGCAGCAGGGAACTACGCGCGATTTGATTTTCGATATTGCGGCGTTGCTGCGCCACATCACGGCGGCGATGACGTTGTTGCCGGGAGATGTGATTCCCACGGGCACCCCGGCGGGCGTGGCGCCGATGAAGCCGGGGGATCGGGTGGAGGTGACGGTCGAGGGGATTGGCACGCTCGAGAATCCTGTGGAAAGCTAGCGTTCAGAACGATGGCGGACAGCACGGTTCCCAGTGGATGTTGAGACCCAGGCGCCGGGGCCGGCATCTAAGAAGGCATAAGGGTATTCTTCGAATATTCGCAGGATTCCGGGCCCGGCGGAGCGGCAGAGCAAGGCCGAATGCAGGATAATCGAGAGACAGGCAGGAGGATGGAATGGCGACATTACAGGCACAGCTCCGCACTATGACCACGGTGGTTGCCGATACGGGTGACATCGACGCGATTGAGAAGGTGCGGCCGCAGGATGCAACAACCAACCCGTCGCTGCTGACTGCGGCGGCCCAGATGCCCGCCTACAGCAAGATTGTCGATGACGTGCTGCTCGACGCGAAAAAGCAGCTGGGCGAGGACGCCGAAGATGCGAAGGTGACGAAGCTGGCGTTTGAAAACCTCGCTGTCGCGTTCGGCAAAAAGATCCTGCAGATCATCCCGGGCCGCGTCTCGACCGAAGTGGATGCGCGATTGTCGTACGACAGCGAGAAGACAATGGAACAGGCGCACTCGATCATTCTGAAGTACGAGAGCGCTGGCGTGTCGCGGAACCGCGTGCTGATCAAGATTGCGTCGACGTGGGAGGGGATAAAGGCGGCGGAGAAGCTGGAGAAGGAAGGGATCCACTGCAACCTGACGCTGCTGTTCGGCATTCATCAGGCGATTGCGTGCGCGGATGCGGGCGTGACGCTGATTTCGCCCTTCGTGGGCCGCATCCTCGACTGGTACAAGAAGGACACTGGCAAGGACTACCAGGGCGCGGACGATCCGGGCGTGCAGTCGGTGACGACGATCTACAACTACCTCAAGAAATTTGGATACAAGACGCAGGTGATGGGGGCGAGTTTCCGCAACACGGGCGAGATTATCGAGCTGGCGGGTTGCGACCTGCTGACGATCTCTCCACATTTCCTCGAAGAACTGAATGCGACTGAGGGAACGCTGGAGCGGAAGCTCGATCCGGCGAAGGCGAAGTCGATGCAGATCGAGAAGCTGACCATCGACGAGGCGACGTTCGAGAAGATGCACGCGGCCGATCGCATGGCGCACGACAAGCTGAAGGAAGGGATCGATGGATTCACCAAGGCGCTCGAGCAACTGGAGCAGTTGCTGACGAAGCGGCTGAGCGAGCTGGAGGCGGGTTCACCGAAGCCGGTAGGCGCGCGCTGAGCACTTCGGCGCTGAACACTCCGACTTCTGAACGGAGACAATGCGGGTTACGACAGGCAGCCTTGCGGGCTGCCTGTCCTTGTTTGAGATTCAGCTTGAAACAATCCTGAGTCAGACGCAATCCATGCCCACGGGATCGGCTATCTTGATTGCAGGGCAATAGTCAGGCGTTGCTCGGCTTCGGAGAAAAGCCAGCCCGGTTTCCCGGATCCAGTTCGTCATTTTGTTCGCTCACTTCTCACAAATGCAGATCAGGTCGGTGACAAGGATGCTGGTTCGGAGCGCCTGGGCGCTGTTTTCGCGGTTAGCCGGAAGCAGGCCAATGAGGCAGTGCACGCTGTTTCTTGCTGGGCAGCTTGTTTTGGGGCAATTTCTGGTTGCGCAGGAT
This sequence comes from Acidobacterium sp., assembly GCA_003167515.1. GTDB lineage: Bacteria > Acidobacteriota > Terriglobia > Terriglobales > Acidobacteriaceae > Palsa-343. The sequence goes on from PMSS01000236.1 coordinate 3,392, forward strand.
GTGGGGTCCATGGGGACGGGGGCGGTTGCGTCTCTTCCGGATGCGCCGACACCCTCAGCTACCGTGATGGATGGCGCGGCCTCCGGGACCACAAGCGTGGTGACCGCCAGCACTGTGGCCGATCAGGCGTCACCAGAGGATTGCTCGCTCGACACGACACACTCGCGGCGATGCCGCGTGCATTGGCATCAGCTGATCATCTCGACGGCGATCTTCAATGCGTTCGAGAATGCCGGCAACCTCTATACCGGCTATTACTACCGGACGGAGACGACGGAGGGCGACTGGTTCGATCGCTGGATCAACTCGGCCGCGGACTGGCACTGGAATTCCTGGGCTGATCAAAATCCCTTTCTGGATGACTACGTCGGTCATCCGATGATGGGTGCGATCACGAACGATCTGTGGATTCAGAACGACCCCAGGAGCATGACCGTGGAGCAGTCGAACACGTGGCCGTACTGGCGGCGCATGCTGCGAGCCGGGGCATTTTCCACTGCGTACAGCTTTGAGTGGAAGCTGGGACCGCTGGGGGAAGCGGGCTTTGGCCACGACGGCGATCATATTATTGACGAATCCGGCGGCAGGACAACCACCGAGACGGGCGTGGTGGAACTGGTGACCACGCCGGTGGGTGGGGCATTGTGGACGATGGCTGAAGACTCGCTGGATAAGCACGTGGTCGCGCCCGTCGAGGCTCCGGGACGCAATCCCTTTGCCCTGCTGGGGCTGAGTTTTCTGGAACCCGCGCATGCGACCGCGAATATTCTGCGATTTCGTCCGCCGTGGTACCGGGACGATCGCGTGGTGAAGGCGAAGTCGTTCTGGAGCGATCCGCCGGGGGAGAACGAGGTGAAGTTCGTTCCGGCTTCGGGCTCGGCGGATAAGGAAACGGATGTGGAAGTATCGTCCCTGGTGCCCGCGGCATCCGCCGTGATGCGGAGCCCGACCCCGGAATTGCCGGTGTGGCCGCATCCCGGTGGCGAGCACGAATTTGGCGCGTGGTGGGGTTTGTCGCTGATGAGCGGGCACATCTGGGGCTACTCGGGCGATGTGAAATACATGCCCATCGACGTGCGGTACACGTACCTGATCAGCCCCCACGATATCTGGACGCTGCGTTATGCTCCGGAAGTCACGACACTGGCCATGCTCGACTGGCCGGTGCCGGGAGCGGTGCCGACGCAGGCGGAGCCGGCTGCCCAGTATCTGCGAACGCGCGCGTACGGCAGCGGAGTGTCTCCGGTTGGCTTCGAGACGGATTTTCTGCCACAGAAGCGCATTCAGCCTTTCCTGAGTACAAACGGAGGATTCGTTTACTACGGCGAGCGCGTGCTTTCTCCCGAAGGATCGCAATGGATGTACACGATCGACTTCGGCTGCGGTCTTCATGTGTTCCGGAAGGCGCGCCAGGACTGGAGCCTGGGCTACAGGTATCAGCACCTGTCGAACGCGAACATCAGCGAACACAATCCTGGAACGGACGCGAATACGTTTTATGTCGCGGTGTCGCGATTCCGCACGAAGGGATATCGGTAAACAGCGATCAGCTGCTCAGAAATGCGGTGCTTTGGCGTTCGTGCGAAGGTGACCGGCGGTCATTTGCGGGGATTGGATCGCGGAGTATCATGGGGGCGCTTTCCCGGAATGCGAGGCCTTCATGTCATTTTTGCCGCGAGTATTGCTGTTTTCCGCTTTGTCGCTGACGACTCCATTTTTTCTTCATGCCGATGTTGAGTCTAAGATCGCTGGCCAGATGCAGAAGCTGCATTCGTTGCCCGATGCGCAGCGGCGCCAGGCTACCGTCCAGTTAGCCAGCGATATCCGCGCGCTGCCGCTGAGCGTTAACAAAGTGAAGCTGGCCGATGAACTGGGTCACTTAGTGACGGAAGGCGATCAGGGCCAGGACACCGTTCAGGCAGTCGCCGACACGCTGCGGCAGTCGCTTGCCGAGACCCCGATTCCCGCAAAGAAGGCCGAGGTACCGATGCCGTATATGGACCTGGCCAGCTTGGCGCGCTACGAGGGTGCGGCGGAGGAGCTGAACGACCCGCTCTACGCGAAGGCGGACTTCACGCTGAAGGACCTGCACGGAAAGAAGTGGACGCTGTCGGAGCTGCGGGGCAAGATCGTGATGGTCAACTTCTGGGCGACGTGGTGCGGGCCATACCGGCTGGAGATGCCCTACCTCGACTACTTCTACACGCGCTTCCAGCCCCAGGGCCTCGTGGTGTTGTCGCTCACTAATGAGGACGCGTTTAAAGTCGCTTCCTTTTTCGCAGCGAATGCACAGTATCACCCGCCGGTGCTTCTCGATCAGGGCGGCAAGGTCTCCCTGCAGTTCCATATCCAGGGAATTCCGAGGACGTTTCTGTTTGACCGGGACGGCAAGTTGATCGCTGAGGCGATCGATCAGCGCTCGCAGCAGCAGTTTCTCGCGATGCTGTCGAAGACCGATCTGCATCCGTAGATGCAGCCAGCAGGTAGGAGACAGGACAGCATTCAGCGATCAGCAATTGTCGTTAGCTGATGGCGTGCGTGGCGAGCGTGACGGTAACGACGTCGTCGGGCGTTTTGGTGGTGCCGCCGTCGCTCTGTGGGTGGAATTCGATGGTGAGTGTCGTGGCGTTGACGATAACTCGAAGATACCCGTAATCGGTGCCATCGTAACTCTCGAGGGTCAGGGTGCTGTCGATAGGGTAGGGCGTGCGGTAGGTGCCGCGCAACGCTTCAAGCGGCGAGTGGCCTCCGCATCCGGCGACGATGTAGGGAATCGAGAGGCCGTTGATGGTGCGGGTGTAGCGCTGGTAGTTATGCGCGTGGCCGGAGAAGGCCGCGTGCGGCCATACCCCGGCCGCGGTGCATGCGCTGTCGATATCGGCGAGCATGTCGGGGCTTCCGCCGTGCGTGGTGCCGCCTGTAAACGGCGGATGATGCACCGCGATGATGACGGCGCCCGTGAACTTGTCGGTCTTCACGCGCTTGAGGGCCGCGGTGAGGAAGGCAATCTGACGCTGGTCGAGAGTCGAATAAGTGCCGTTCTGGTCGGAGATGACGCCAGGGTCTTCAAGCACATTGCTGTAGACGCCGAGGATACGAACGAAGGGCGCTTCCAGCGTGAAGTAGACGCCGGGCTGGATCATAGTGGTGCGCAGCAGACCGCCGGCGTCGGGCGATGGCGCGGCAGAGGCGGCGCAGAAGTTGCGCAGGAAAGCTTCAAGGGTGGTTTCGGGATCGCTCGCGTAGACGACTCCGTCGTGATTGCCGGGAACGGCGATGATCGGAGCGGGATAGTCGCGGAACGGCTCGTAGAACTGGTCGTAGTAGTAAGTGGCTTCGCCGAAGTAGTAGACGACGTCGCCGAGGTGGTAGAAGAACGAGGGCACATCGGCGGTGTTGGCTTCGCTGAAGTCGGTGACCATCTTGTCTGCGACGAGGCTCTGCGTGTCGGGACCTTTGACGCTGCCAGTGTCTCCGACCGAGTGGAAGACGATCTGGCCGGAGGCGGTGATGGCCTGGGTCTTCGCCGCTCCCTGGCTGCCGTAGACCTGCGCGAGGGTGAGGATCGGCTCGACGGCGTTGCCGGCGGCCTGGGGAACCGGCTCGGCCGAGGCGATTTCAGTATCGTTCTGGTCCGTGACCGGATCTTTGAACCCGGTAGGATCGGGCGAGGGTAAAGGCTGCGCGAAGACCGGGTCGCCAGTTACCGAAGGAGTGGTGTGGGCAGGCTTTCCGGGACGTTTCTTCGGCTTGTGAACAGGGGGAGTGCGTTTGGGCATAAGCCTCTCCTATGCAAAGGATAGGCGATTTGGCCGCGGGGAAGGTAAAGCCTTTGTGACTCGCCAATTCGCAATCCGGGGCGCAGACTGCCAGGAAAGTTGTGAAATGCACAAAAAGGTGTATGGTTTGGCGCAACAAATGCGGTAAAGTGCCGATTCATAGAGACAGCAAAGCTTCTTCAGCCGGGAGCCGGAGAAGAACATCGTTCCTTCCTACCGGCGCGGCGAAGAAGCGCGGAGGAACGAATGATTCCCGAACGCCATCCATTACGCCAGCTGTTTCATGAAGTGGTTGCCGGCTGTTACCACAGACACAGTGGTATCACGGATCCGGAATTGACCTCCTATGTGGGGGATCTGCTGACGGAGTTCACGGCTACGGAGACCCTCTACCGCATTCGCGATGCCGAAGGAAAACCGCTGAAGGATCTGCGCGAGATGGTAGCGGCGTCGGATCCGGTCTTTGGCGCAGCTGCGTCGTTTGACGAAGAGCGGCAAGTGCGGCGGCACATCGGGGACTATGCGCTGTTCGCGACGGGGATGTACCCAGAGTCGATGCAGTTGTGGCGGCACAGCGGGGAGTCGAGCTTCGTCGAGATGGTGAAGACGGGCAAGGAGAGCTACTACATCGTCTCGCAGTTCGACCTGTTCGAATACAGGGATGAGGCGCCGCTCTTTGCGCGTCTGTCCGATGAATTTGAGCGCTGCATGCATGGGCTGAAGCATGTGCGCGAAGAGCTGGACCGCATGGGTGGGATGATTCAGTAGGGCAGGGAACAGGGTATTAGCTGACGAGGCGGGGACTTTCTGAAGTCCCCGTTTTGCATTGTGGCGAGTACTGGCGCTGGCTAAGTCAGGGCGCGATCGAGATGCGTGTATCCGCCGTCGACCACAATCTGCTGGCCGGTGGTGTGGCCGCTTTGCGTGGGTGAGAGCAAAAAGACGGTCATCGCGGCGATTTCCGCGGCCTCGGTAAAGCGATGGCCGAGGGGGATGCGGCGCGTAATTTCCTCGATCGCTTGCTGGGGATTCTCGCGCGTGGAAATCCATCGCCGGTAGAGCGGCGTCATCACTTCAGCCGGCAGCACGGCATTGGCGCGCACGCCAAACGGGGCGAGTTCGGCTGCCCATTCGCGAGTGAGAGCCAGTTGAGCGCCTTTGGCGGCTGCGTAGGCTGAGGTTCCTCCCTGGCCGGTGAGCGCGACCTTCGAGCTGATGTTGACGATGGACCCGCGCGAGGCCTTGAGCATGGGCAGCGCGTAATGTGCCAGCGTGTAGTAGTGGAGCAGATTATGTTTGAGGCTTTCGACAAACCGCTCCGGCGAGCCGTTTTCGAGGCCAACACCGTCGTTGGCTCCGGCATTGTTGACCAGACCGAGCATGTTGCCGTACCTGCTCCGGACGTATTCGATGGCGCGCTCGCACTGGCTTGTGTCTTCGAGATGCGCCTCGACGAAATCGCATTTACGCCGGCGGTTGAGCATCTCGGCAAGGAAGTTCTTGACGTTGTCGGAGGCGCGGCTGAGGACGACGACGGTCGCGCCTTCATCGAGACAGGCGCGGGAGATGGCCTGGCCGATGCCGGCGCCGCCGCCGGTGACTACGATGACGCTGTTGTTGAGGCCGAGGTCCATGGAGACAAGGATAACCTCGGGTAATGGGCGAGGCGGGAATCGAACTTGAGCCGTCTTGCGGGCGTCTGAGCCCGCAG
>PMSS01000160.1 GCA_003167515.1 Acidobacterium sp.
GTTACCCAGCGTATTCGGCGCAGATGTATACCGGCTACCAGGGCGATGCATTCCAGGCGCACTTTTCCGGAGTAAACCCCTTCTTCAACATCACGTATCAGGGGACGATTCGGTCGAGCGGAGGGATCGCGCTGAGCACCATCATCAACACGGCCTCAACACTGACGCTGACCGCCGCTAACAAGAACGTGATCGCGAATGCCGCGAGCGGCGCGCAGACGATTACTCTGCCGAGCTGCTATACGCCGCTGCCGGACAGGGCATCGCCAACCGGGCTTGAGTTCACCATCGTCAAGTCGGATACTTCATCGAACCCGGTGACGCTGCAGACGACGAGCTCTGAGTCGATCTATGCCCAGGGATCGTCGGCAGCGACGCTGGTATTGTCCTCGCCATCCACACAAACCCTGGTCTGCGGGCCGGATTACAACTGGTACATTGCGGGCAGCGCCAGCGCGACGGTTTCCGGCGGCGGCGTTTCTTCGTTCAATGGCCGCAGCGGAGCCGTGACACCGGCGAGCAACGATTACAGCTTCAGCCAGCTCAGCGGTCAGGCCAGCAACGCCCAGCTCCCGTCTGCGCTCACAGCGTCTACCACTGGGAATGCGAGTACGGCCACGGCTCTGGCTGCTACGCCGTCGCAATGCCCCGCGGGCTACTATGCAACGGGAGTTACGGCGAACGGGACGGCTAATTGTCTCCAGTCCTGGCATTTTACCTGGTACGGTAACTTTGCCGGGACGTTCGGAACTTCGACGAATAACTCTCTCGGCTCGATCTGGTCGCCGAGCGCAGCGATCAATATGACGCGGCTGGACATTGCCGTCGGGACAGCGCCGTCCGGATGCAGTACTTATCCGGTGATCGGAGTCTATGACAGCACCTCGTCCGCCTGGCTCAAGACCGTGACGCTCGCGTCCGGGACTTATAGCTACCGCAACGCAGTGAGCGGGGTATCGATTACTGCGGGCCACAATCTGTCCATGGGAGTTCAGACAGCCGCCGCCGGGTGCAACACGAATGCCGGGTCGGCCCAGCTGACCATGGAATACACGATGAACCAATAACCGATGGCCACCATGAATCTCGACTGGGGAGCCGCAGACCGGCCGGAGCTGGAGCGTCTGGGCAATGCACTGGACGCGGGGCTAGCGGGACAACGGGATGCCGGCGCGATTGAGCTGGCCCTGAAAGTGCTGCGCGTGAGAAGCCGGAGCGGAAAAAACATTCCCCTCGCGGCCAATCGCGCACAGCGCGCCTATGAAGCGAAGCGAGGGCAAAACAACGTCGTGCTGAAGGCCCGCCAGCTGGGCATGACCACGTGGGTGGCGGGCCAGTTTTTTCTCAGGACCATCACGCATCCGGGCACGCTGACGGTGCAGGTGGCGCACACGCAGGAGGCCGCGGAGTCGATCTTTCGCATCGTGCATCGCTTTCTGCGCCTCCTTCCGCCATCGTTGTGCCGGGGGGCGCTCAAGACATCGCTGGTCAATGCGCGGCAGATTATTTTCCCGGGCATGGACAGCGAGTACCGCGTGGAAACGGCGGGGGCCCCGAATGCGGGCCGCGGCCTGACCATCACGAATCTCCATTGCTCGGAGGTAGCGCGGTGGCCAGGCGATCCCGCCGAGGTCCTGCAGGGGCTGCGCGCGGGGCTGTCGCCCGCCGGTGAACTGGTGCTGGAATCGACGCCGATGGGAGCGGCAGGATGTTTCTGGAAGGAATGGCAGGATGCGGAGAAGACGGGCATGGTGCGGCACTTCTTTCCATGGTGGATGGAGGATGCCTATGTCGGTCGAGCTGTAAAGGAGGATTCGCTGAACGAGACAGAGCAGCACCTGATGCGCGAGCACGGGCTGAGCCTTCAGCAGATTGGCTATCGGCGGCAACTACAGGAAAACTTCCGCGGCCTGGCGAAGCAGGAATTCGCCGAGGATGCAACGGAATGTTTTCTCGCGAGCGGCGAGTGCATTTTCGATACCGCCTCGATCGATGCGCGGCTGCGGGAGGTAACCCCGCCTGTGACCCAGCAGTCGAACGGACAACTGCACGTCTGGCTGAAGCCGGTCAGGGGTCGCGAGTACCTGGCGGCGGCGGATCCGGCGGGAGGCGGCTCAGAGGGGGACTTCGCAGCCGTCGAGATCATCGACCTCACCACCGGCCTGCAATGCGCGGAGCTGCGCGGAAAACTGGGTCCGCTGGAACTGGCCGAGGAAGCGGCTGCCCTGGCGAGGGAATATAACAATGCGCTGCTGGTGGTGGAGCGCAATAATCATGGTTCGGCCGTGCTCGCGTACCTCGAAACGGTTTGCCGCTATGAGCGTATTTATAAGACAGCCGACCAGACGGGATGGCTCACGTCGGCGATCACGCGGCCGCGCATCCTGGGGCGGCTCGCCTCGGCGCTGGTCGAAACATCGCAGATCTTCGCGAGCGAACGGCTGCTGCGCGAGTGCCGCAGCTTTGTGCGCCACTCGAGCGGCCGCGCGGAAGCCCAGGCGGGAGAGCACGACGACTGCGTCATGGCCATGGCGATTGCGCTGGCGGTCCGCGACGAGCGGCTCACGGCGGGAGCGTTTAATTAGCATGAGGAATCCGGAGGAGAAGTGGCGGTCCTGATCGTTCAGCAGATCCGCAGAATGCAGGGCGGCGCGCAAAGCCACCTGATGCTGGGCGCAGACAACAACGCGTGGGTGGTGAAATTCCAGAACAATCCCCAGCATCTGCGGGTTCTGCCCAATGAATTGCTGGGGACACGGCTGGGTGCGCTGATCGGACTGACGGTGCCGCACTGCGATGTGGTGGAGGTGACGCCGTGGCTGATCGAGCGCACCACGGAGCTGGAGATGGACTTCGGGCAGAGGCGGGAGCGCTGCAAACCAGGCCTGCATTTCGGATCGCAGCTGGTGGGCGGCCTGATGCCCGGTCACGTGGCCGATTATCTGCCCGAGGAGCAATTGGCCGAGGTGCGCAACCTGCATGAGTTCACCGGAGCGCTGGTGCTGGATAAATGGACCTGCAACGCGAACGGCCGGCAGACGCTGTTTTACCGAAAGGGCCGGGAGCGGCGCTACAGCGCGACGTTCATCGATCAGGGATTTTGTTTTAACGCCGGCGAGTGGCGCTTCATCGATGCGCCTCTGCGCGGCGTGTATGCGCGCAACGTGGTTTATCGGGACGTGACGGGATGGGAAAGCTTTGAGCCGTGGCTCAGTCGCGTGGAAGAGCTGGGGGCGCAGGGGATCTGGGAGATCGCCGAGAGGTTGCCGCCGGAGTGGTACGAAGGCGACGCGGAGGTTCTGGAGGGGTTGGTGAACAAGCTGATTGAGCGGCGATCTCAGGTGCGGGATCTGATTACGACGTTCCGGGAATCCTCGCGCCAGCCCTTTCCAAACTGGAACAAGGTGGCATCCGGTGCTCGGTCACGGCAGTTTCCTGGGCCAGGGTGGGGCGATAGGGTAACTGAGAGGATGATGTGAACGGGCGTCTTCAGTGCGAATTCCTCCTGATCCGGTATGTGCCGGACCCGGTGAAGGATGAGTTCGTGAATATCGGAGTGATGCTGCGGGATGTTGCGCACCCCGATGCGGTCGCAGTGCGTTTCACGAAGGACTGGGCGCGGGTGCGCTGCGTCGATCCGGACGCCGACGTTGCGATGCTGGAGGCGATGGAGACCGAGATGCGGCAGCAGCTGCTGGAACAGAATCCCGAGAAGGGTCCGGAGACGAATCCGCTGTTGAAGACAATCGAAGATTCGTTCTCGCATCAGTTACAAATGACCGGCCCGAAGGGGTGCCTGGCGGAAAACATGGCGGCGGAGATGGATCAGCTGATGCGTCTCTACGTGGAGCCGCGCACGCAGAAAGCGCGGCAGGCACTGGGCGGGCGCCAGGCCATCGCCCGCAGCATGCGGATGCACTTCGAGCACGCACGGGTCTGGGACCTGATGCGCAGGCGGATCGCCGCCTCGGCTTACACGCAGCCCGGCGATCCGCTGAAGATCGACTGCGGCTACCGGCCCAACGGCGTGGTCCGGATGTTTCATGCTGTCTCGCTCACCGGCGATGTAGAACTGGCCAAGGTACTGGCCTTCAGCGCGCCATCGCTGCGGACGGGCGTTGCGCGGATCGAGAACGCGGAGCTCGAACTGACAGCCATCGTCGAGCCGCTGCGGGATGGCAACGGTCATGTCGCCGGCGACCAGGATCGCATCGAGCAGTATCGCTTCGGTGTGGAAGCGATGGAGGCGCAACAAATCCGCGTGCTCACGGTCAATGACCTCGAGCGCGTAGCAGAGACGGCAAAGAGGGAACTGCGGGTGTAACGATATCGGTAGTCCGGTTGACGAGGAGGCATGGCCACGCGCCATGCCTTTTCTTTTGGAAAAGGAAGACGGAGGAAACGTGAAGATCAGAGAGCAATGGAAAAACGCGCTGGCGCTTTTGGGGGCGGGGCAGGGAAAAGCCGGGCGCAAAGAAGAAACAGCGCAGCGGAAGACGGTGGCCTTGCCGTCCGTTCTTTCCCCGTATGCCTTCCCCGCGAAGGTGCTGCCCAAACCGACGCCGGCCAATCTGCGCAAGTTTGCGGAGACCCCGGTGGTTCGGCGCGCCATCAACCTTATCAAAGACCGCGTGGCCAGCATGGACTGGCAGGTGCGCCTGAAGCGCGATCACGATCCCGATAAGGTCGCTTTCGCGGCGAAGCGCGCCAGGATCCTGCGGCGGTCGCTCGAGTTCCCCAACGCGTCCGACTCGTTTCGGACGCTCATCGAGCAGGCCATCGAGGACGCGCTGGTAGGGGGCTTCGGCGCCATCGAGATGGAGCTGACCGGCGATCCGGCGAAGCCCTTCGAGCTGTGGGCGGTCGATGGAGCGACGATTCGCATCGACCCCAAATGGGACGGCAGTGCGGAGTCGGTGCGCTTCGCTCAGGCGACCGGGCTGATCGGAACCGACTCGGTGATCCCGCTTCAGGACAACCAGCTGATCTACGTGCGCATGAATCCCCGCAGCTACACGCCCTTTGGCCTGGGACCGCTGGAGGTCGCTTTCGAGACCGTCAACTCGTTCCTCAGCGCCCATCGCTTCGCGGGCAAGCTGGCCAGCAATGCGGTGGTGCAGTATGCGCTGTGGCTGAACGAAACCACGCCCACCCAGCATGAGCGGCTCATCCGCTGGTGGCAGGACGAGATCGAGGGCACAGGCCGCGTTCCCCTGCTCAGCACCGAGCAGAAGCCCGAGGTGCTGCGCTTTGCCTCCGGCACGGACGCCGATCTGCGGCTCACCTGGCAGGAGTTTTTGATTCGCATGATCGCGAATGCCTTCTCGCTGCCGCCTGTGCTGCTGGGCCTCGAACAGGATGTGAACCGCTCGACCGCCGAGTCGCTGCTGGACGAGGCCTTTCACAGCGCTATTGTGCCGCTGGCACGGCTGGTCGCCGAGCATCTGACCCGCGACCTGTTTGCGAAACGCCTGGGCTGGGCGGAATTCGAGTTCGTCTTCAACGATCTCGATGCGACCGACGATATGCAGGAGGTCCAGATGCAAACCGCGCTGCTGGCGGCCGGTGTTCTCACCGTGAATGAAATACGCGGCATGCGAGGTCTTGCGCCTCTGCCTGACGCGGGTGCGGATGTGGCCACGAAGAAGGAGGTAAACGGCACAATCACGGTTACAGATCAGGAAAATCAGGGATGACAGGAGACGCAATGAAACTGGAAGCCATGGCAGTAACGCTGCCGGAGGTGGCAGGCCATCCGAATCGCGCTCCCTTTACGGGAGTGCTGACGCAGGTGGACGAGCCAAGCACAAAGCCGCCATCGGGAGCGCGCGGACATCGCGTGATCCTCACCCGCAAGGCGGCTCTGGCCGCATTGCCGTCCCTGCTGGGGATGGCGGTGGATTACGCGCCGTCCTGGGACGGACATGACGCGCGGCGGAAGTGCGGCATTATCACCCACGCCGATGTGGAGGGCTCGCGGCTGCTGGTCGCCGGCTATCTCTTTGCGAAGGACTTTCCCGAAGTCGAGCGGCAGATGCGCCAGGGCCTGCCCGGCGTTATGGGCATGTCCTGGGAACTGGCCGACGCTCACGTCGAAGACATGCGGGCGGCGATCTGGACGCTGACGCGGGCGACCTTTACCGGAGCGGCGATTCTGCTGCGCGAGAAAGCCGCTTATCGCAACACCTCGTTTGAACTGGCGGCGGGGCGCTGCCGATCGACCATCCATCGATCCGCGGTCCCGCAGCAGGTACACGCCGGTACGACAAAACACCTCCGGGAGAGAGCAGGCACGGCCCTCCCGAAGAACGACGGAAGAAAGGAACAAACATGGAATCACAGACAGGCGAAAACATGGTAACGCTGAGCGAGAGCCTCGAGCAGATGGAGGCCCGCATGGGAGCCCGGATCGAAGCCGCGGCCGCGCTCTTTGAGCGGGCAGCTACGCTGTTCGAGGAGCGGGAAAGCTCCATGAGCGGAGAGGTGCGGAAGATCGTCGCCGCCGTTGAAACCACCCGCGAGGCGGAGCTCCAGAAGAAGCTCGAGGCCGCCGAACAGCAGATCGCGGAGCTGCGGGCCCAGATCGAGTCCCAGGTCGAGGCCCAGGCCGAATCCCGGATCGAGGTGAAGTCCGCGTCGCAGCCGAAAGCGGCGCGTAAAACCGTCCCCGCCTCGACCGCGCAGTTTCTGGCCAAGCAGGGCATCACGTCGCTCGAGTCCCTCGAAGCGGGCGCGCTGGACGCCGCGCTCAGTGGGCTTGGACTCGAACAGCGCATCGCGGTGAAGGCGCAGCTGCTGCGCGCGGGCGTGGTGAGCTGATCGCGCATCGTCCACACCGGACCTGAAGCCGGCCTGAGCGCCGGCTTTTTTGTTGCCAACAGATTTTCTTCACGAAAGGTAGCTATGACAGCCAATTTCCTCGACATCCATGCCGCAGCGGACTACATCGGTCCCGGCGCGATTGAAGTTCCTCTCTATCAGACCGAGATCCTCGACATCGTACGGCGCCGCAACCTCTTCGGGCAGCGTATCCGGCAGGTGCCGGCTACCGGCCACCCGTCGCGCTATTTCGAGCAGACGGCGATTCCGAACCCCTCGACGGCCGGCTTCGTCGATCCGCGGAACATCGTCGCGCCCGTGGTCACGCCCACCCGCGTCGAGCGCAGCGTGCCNNTGCAGGCGAAGGACCTGGTGGACACCATCGACGGCGTGATGCTGGCCCACGATGTCGCGCTGTGGAATGGCAGCGATACCTCGCTGAGCACGCCCACCACCATGCAGTACTTCGGCGCCGCCGGGCAGATTGCCGCGGGGGGGAACACCACGACGATCGCGACGACGGCGAGCATTACCGACGGTCTGAAATCGACCATCGCGCTGATGTGCGCCAACACCAGCTTCGCGGTGCGGCCCACGGCCATCTATGCGAACCCGGTGCTTCTGGATCTGCTGGATCGCGAGATGAAGGCCGAGTTCAACGTGGTTATGAACACGAAGGAGATCGCTGCCGGGTTCACGGTGAAGATGCTCGTCACGCAGGCGGGCGAGCTGCCGCTGATTCCGGACTGGTCGCTGGCCTATACCGGCACTCCCGGTACCGGCAGCGCGGTGCTTCCGGCCTACATCGTCACCGAGGACCTGATCGAGTACCACTGGCTGAGCGAGCCCAATCCACGCGTCTTCCAGCTTGGATTGCCCGGCTCCCTGGCTTCGCAGCATGTGGTTGTCAAGTTCGGCGCGCCGGTCGTCAAGGGCGCCAACTATGCCCACTACCAGGTGCTCGTCGATCGGTAAGCTGATCCCTTTGCCCAACCGGCAAAGCAACTCGGGAGGGGCTGGTCCGAACCTGGACCGGCCCCTCCTTTTTCTCACCAGGGAGAATCTATGGCGTCCTATCTTCAACCAACCGAGTATCAGACGTACGGACTGGCTTCCGATGTCACCGATGACTGGATCACAACCGCGTCGTCGCTCATCGACAGCCACTGCCGCCGCACCAGCCTCAACCCGACGCAGTACACCGAGCGTCTGCGCATTGTGGAAGGCTCGCAGACGGCAAGGTTGAGTCATCTGCCGCTCGTGCCGATTGCTCCGGCGACATTGCCGTTCGTCTCGATCCAGGCGCGCTATGCGAAACCGCGGCGCGGTCAAATTGTCTATCCCCTGCAGGAGGAGGTCCTCTGGGCCTTTTCGCTGCCCGGCGCATGGACCACCGTCGATCCCACCACGGTGGACTTTCTCGCCGACACCGGCGAGCTGATTTTTCAGCTCAACATCCTGGGCCTGCCTTACAACGAGGTTCAGGTGATCTACACAGCGGGGCTCGCGACGATTCCGAATGTCGTGAAGTGCGCCTGTGCACAGATCGTCAAGAATGCTCAGGCCACGCCCGGTCTGAACGTGAAGTCGTCGAAGATCGACACCCTGCAGCTTGATTATTTCTCCGGCGCACTCATCGATCCAACCGTCCAGTCGATGCTCAAGCCCTGGGTCTCCGTGAGGATGGGATAAGCCATGGCCGATCTCAGTACCCAGAATCCATGCGGCCTCGCGCAGCGCGTGGCGACCGCGCTGTTGCGCGCCTCAGGCGGCACAACAGCCTGCCTGCAGATGCCGCCGCTCGCCGGAGACTCGACGAACGCCGGCCAAATCGGCATCGACGCTCCAGGTTTCCTTTCGCTGCCCCTTTCGCCGGTGGTCTTCCGCAAAGCGCGCGTCGCTATGCAGAATGCGCAACTTCCGAAATACGAGCTGCTCATTTCCGCGGATGCGATCGCGGCTCAGGTAACGCAACTGCAGCTCGGCTCAGCTCAGACCCTGTTTTTCATGGCCAGCGGAGTCGTCGTTGCTGGCAAGCTCTTCCTCATCGAGGCGCTTTCCACTTCGGAGAGTCAAGGCGCGGTGTATTTGTACCGGCTGTTGTTACAGGAAGCCTGCGGCGAATGGCCCATGTGATCCCGCGAATGCCGAATCGCTGCCGTCGCGCCCAAAGCGCGCTGTTTTCTCGCCTCGAACCGCTGGCATTTGTAACCGAGTGAGTGACCTATTATGCAAAATGCAAAAGATACGTTCTACATCACGCTGCGCACCCGCCTGGCAACGGTGAATCCGTCGCGCACCATGACGCTGCGGGCGGTTACGCGCCCCGGCATCCTGGTCCAGGAAGCCGAGGCTCCCATGCCGCAACCTCTGCTCGATGCGTTCGCGCTGAGCTGGACCGGCCTCGAGACCGACCTGCAGCTGTCGGCGATTCTGGCGCAGATGACCTGCGAAATCCAGTACAGCACCGCAGGCACCCAGACCAACGCCGGCCTCGATCGCGGCCGCGCGCTCGAAGAAATGGACTACGAGGTGCTCAAGCTTTTGTATCCGTACTCGGCACAAAAGATGAACTACACACAGAATCCCGCGGTGCCCATGGAGACCATGGTCTTCTGGTCTGAACCCGAGTTCGGCCCCATCGTCACGCTGCGCGACCGCCTCACCCGCGCCGCCAAAGTAATTGTCTTCGCCTATCAGGAGCAGGGAGAACAATGACCACGCCCGCCATTACCCCAATGCCCGCATTGCCGCCTACAGGCAGGTCCGTGCGCGCCTATTTCGCGCCAGTCGATCGCGTTCACGGATTGCCCACGCTTTTCGACCCCTCCGTTAATGGACGGTTCGCAGCCAGCACGCCACCCGAGCCCTGGATTGAACTCGGCTGGATCGAAGATTTCGCGCGCAAGTCCACCAGCAAGTTTGGTGAATTAGTCACCGGCAGCCCTGGCACAACGCAGTTCCAAATTCGCGAGACCGTCGACGCTACCGTCGCCTTTCGCTTCAAGGCATGGAGCAAGCTTTCCATGGCGCTCGCCGCCGGTTCGCAGCACATGAACCTCATCGTGCCCGCAGCGGGCGGAACGGCGAACGGCTCCGGCAGCAAAGGTGTGACCCCGGTGAACCTCGCCACAGGCTCGACCGCGACCTTTCTGGCGCTCGCCGCTTCCGATGCCGCGGGGTTTTCAGCCGGCTCGCTGGTCACCGTCGACGTTGACTACGCCGCACAGACCGGCTACGTGGGCAGCGGTGTCTTCGCCGCTTACGTAACCAGCGCGAGCGCAGTCAACAGCGATCCGGACTACATCCGCCGCGTTTCATTCAACGTTGCGCGCGTCGCATCGGTTTCAACGACTGGCACGTCCACCGGACTCCAGCTCGCCCAGCCTCTGATCGCCGGCGTTCCCACCGCGACCATGCGCGTGCAGCCCATTTCCGGCTTCGTCGATCGTGAGGGCGGCAGCTTCTTCCAGGAATGGTCCGCGCTCTTTCTCATCGATGGCGAACAGGGCGAGCGCATTCTCTTCCACTACCCGCGCCTGCAATCGATGGCGGGAGCGGCGGAGAGCACATCCGCGCTGGTCCCGCCCCTCGAGCGCATTGCCCTCAGCGCCTCTTTCCGTGCCCTGCCTGTCACCGACGCCATCGACGGCGAGCAGGTCGTCTGTTTCCGCAGCTTTTTGCCCAGCCCTGTGACGCTGGTCTAACCAGGAGGCCGAATGAAACTCACCATCGACAACTACGACGGCAACGGCCCGGTGGACTACACCAGTTCTGTCGTCGCCGGACGGCCCTTTCGCATTCTGCGCAGGATCAACGAGCCGGTCACCTGCGCCGTGACTCTACTCCCCGCTCAGGGCCTGGCCACGCCCGCGCGCAACGGCCGCATGATCGTCACTGACGACAGCGGCAACACTCTCTTTACCGGTTATGTCGCCGCGGAACCCGCACTCGAACTGGCCGGCCAGGCAACAATGGGCGCAGTGTACCAGGCAGTCGTTTCGGCGATCAGTGACGAAATACTGCTCGACCGCCAGGTCATTCCGCAGAGCGGTCCTGTCTATGGCGCTACCGCCGGAGAGGCGCTCGAGGCAATGCTGGCGCGCGTCGATATCCAGAACATCGCGACATCCCTTTCAATGGCCACGGCGAACGTCTCAGAGTTTCAAGCGGACAGCAATCGTACCTGGGCGGAGAATGCGGGTGCGCTCGCCGCAGCCGCCCGCAGCGCGTATCTGCTGATGAACGGCACGCTCACCATGACCCCGGTCGGCAGCGTCACCCATTCGCTGAGCGAGTCTCAGGGCACCCTGTCCCTCAGCGCGCTCCAGGTCGCGATGGTCAAAGCGCTCGCCAACGACGTCACGGTCTGCGGAGAGGTGGAACCGAGCGCCTACGTCACCGAATTTTTCCAGGGCGACGGCACAACGGTTCTCTTCGATCTCACCGAGGATCCCTGGATGCCTCCGCCGTCGAAGACAAAACCGCTGACCGACAGCTTTCAGGGGCCTTCCCTCAACACGCAAATCTGGAACATCGAAGATCCCGGCGACGCGCTCACGCTGACCTCGGCCGGCCTCATCTGTGGTGGCGGCGGCAGCATTCTCGGCACCGTGGTGTTGTCCGCCATTTCCAATCTCGAGTTGGGCGGCGGCTTGGTCATCGAAGCCGGTGGCGTTCAGTTTGGCGCGAACACATCAGGCATCATCAACGGCCTTTTTGGCGCCGGCGAGACGGGTCTTTCCGCCTGTGTTGCCGGATTTCAGATCGGCCAGGTCAGCTCCGCCACCACCATCGCTCCGGTCGTCAACGGGACCGTCGCGGGCAGCACTTTTACAGCTGTCGCGGGACATTTGTACACGTTACGGTTACGTTTCTACGCGAATGACATTCAGCGCATCCTGCAGTCTTACTATGTCGTCGGCGCCACTAATGGTTTGGAACTCTTTGGCTCGAATCTGCTGCCCGCCGTCGCCAGTATCGTCTTCGAGGTGCAGGACACCACGAACGGAATCGCCGGCACGCCCGCCGTGCTCTACTCCGGCAGCTTTGCCTCATCGCCCAGCCCCTATTGCCTTTTTGCGCCGCTGAACGGCGGCTATCTGCAATGCAGCATCGGCAACGTCACCGTGGAACAGAACGGGCCGAACTGGGTGATGAGCACGCCCCCCGGCAGCTCGGCCATCGTGCGCCGCCTGGGAACAACCGCGCAGGGCGCGGACTGCACCCTGGAGCGCACCGGCAAGCTGCGCTTCTATCCCGCAAGCACGCCGCAGGCCGGCGAACTGATCGCGGTCTCCTACCGCACCAGCCGCCGCTCCGTCGCTCGCCTGGCCAACTCCGGCAGCATCGCCACAGAAAGCAATGGCGGCAAACTGCCTGGAACCGCCTGCTGGATTGGCTCGGTCACCAGCCCCGCTCCGCGCAGCTCGACGGATTGCGAGAACGCTGCCAGCGCCATACTCGCCGTCGCCACCAGTCGTGCGGCCGCATGGACCGGCAAGTACACAGAGTGGAACGCCGATCAGCAGGGCGACGTCTGGCCCGGCGACGTGCTCGCAGTTGCATCATCATCCGCCGGTCTCACCGCCAACCTCGTCGTACGCAATGTGCAGCTTGACCTCGCCAACACCAGGCCCAGCCTCGCGAAATATACCATCTCCTTCGCCAATGACTGGGCCGACGACCTGTCTATTAAGACGTCCTCCAGCGTGCCAGCCGACGCATGGCTTCCGCAGCAGCCTGAGACGGCAACGCCTCTCTCGAACCTGAACTCGCTCGCGATCACTTCTGTCACGAGCAGCGTGATTCAAATCGCAGCCGGGGTCGCGGCTCCCAGCGGCGGCGGCTTCGAGGTGCGCCGGCGCGACTGGTCATTTACGCCCGGTCCCGGCCCGGACCTCGTCCTGCGCTCGCCTGTGCCCAACTTCACTATCCCGCGCCAGGCAGCCATGGAGCAGTACTACATCCGCATGTATGACGGATCGACTCCTCCGAACTACTCGCGCTTTTCAAGCGCCGTGTTCGTCAACCTGCCGCTCAGCAGTTAGCCCGGAGCGGATCGCGCGCTGCCTCTTTTGCCTTGCGCTTTGCCCGCTACCCGCCATTCGCTACACGCTACCGGCTACTGCCTACCGGCTCCGACCAAATCTTTCACCCCAAGGAATCTCAACCCATGACTGACTTTGAAGCACAGGTACTCGCCGACCTGTCTGTTCTGAAAAACCAGATGACAACGCTCGTCGGCGATGGCAACTCGGGACGCATTGGATCCATTGAGCAACGCGTCTCACAACATGAAGAGCGCTTTCAAAGCGCGCGAGGATTTGCCATCGCTATCGGCGGCCTCGTCACCCTGATTCAATTCCTCCTGGATTTCCTGCGGCGCAAGTGAGAGGTCGATCGAATGCCGGCTCATCCGAAGCGATAGAATCGACCTCGATGAAACAGACGCCTCTCGTCGCCGTGGTCATGGGATCGAAGAGCGATTACGAAACCCTCGCGCCTGCGGTCGAAATCCTGCGCGAGTTCGCTGTCCCGTACGAAGCGCGTGTGGTCTCCGCGCATCGCACACCGGATCTTCTTTTCGAGTACGCCTCGCAGGCCGAATCGCGCGGCCTGCGCGTGATCATCGCCGGGGCCGGTGGAGCGGCACACTTGCCTGGCATGTTGGCATCGAAGACTCTCGTGCCTGTGCTTGGCGTGCCCATCCCCGCAACCATGCTGCAGGGCATCGATTCGCTGCTTTCCATCGTGCAAATGCCGAAGGGCGTTCCGGTGGGAACACTCGCCATCGGCCGACCTGGCGCCGCTAACGCCGCGTTGCTTGCTGTCGAAATTCTCGCGACCACTGATCCCGATCTGCGCGAGCGGTTGCGCATCTGGCGCGATGCCCGCACCAAAGAAGTTCTCGCGCAGGATCTACCCGAATGACTGCGATCCTTCCGGGGGCGACTATAGGCATTCTCGGCGGCGGGCAGCTCGGGCGCATGGTCGCCATGGCCGCTCGCTCTCTCGGATACCGCATCCACGTGATGGATCCCGATCCCTCCTGTCCCGCGCGATTCGTCGTCGATGCGTGTTTTGAGGGATCGTGGGACGATGCCCGCGCAGCGGCCGATCTGGCTCGTGGCTGCGACGTAGTTACGCTAGAAATTGAACAGGTTTCGATCGCGTGCCTTGAAGCCGCCGCGAAGTATGCGCCGGTCCGGCCATCGGCCGAGTTGCTGCACGTTATCCAGAACCGCATTCGCCAAAAAGAATGGCTCCGCGAGCATGGATTTCCGCTCGGACCCTGGCACGCGGCGCGATCGCAGCATGATCTCTCCGAAGCTGTCTCGACGCTTGGTGGCCGCTGCTTCATCAAAAGCGCCGAGGGCGGATACGACGGCCGCAGTCAGGTCCGCGTCGGCTTTAGCAGGTCCGATTTCGGCGACGAGCCTACCGCCGCCGACGCCTGGCTTCTCCTCGGCCATCAGCCGTGCGTCGTCGAACAGGCTCTCGATTTGGATCGTGAGATTTCCGTGATGGTGGCGCGTTCGCCGCGTGGAGAGACGAAGAGTTTTCCCTCCGCCACCAATCACCACGAGCACCAGATTCTCGCGTGGAGCGTGATTCCCTCGCTTGTCGCACCCGAGATCGAAGCTCGCGCCCAAAAGCTGGCCTGCGAAATCGCCGATTCCTTCACGCTCGAAGGCCTGCTCGCGGTCGAAATGTTTCTGACCATCGACGGCGAATTGCTGGTGAACGAGCTCGCCCCGCGCCCGCATAACAGCTACCACGCCAGCGAGCGTGCCTGCGTCACCAGCCAATTCGAGCAATGCGTGCGCGCCGTTTGCGACCTGCCCCTGGGCGACGTTTCTGTCGTTCAGCCGGCCGCCATCGCTAACCTGCTCGGCGATCTCTGGCTCGACCATTCGCCGCATTTCGACCGCGCGCTGGCAGTTCCGGGCGTTCGAGTCCATCTGTACGAAAAACACCAGCCCCGCAAAGGCCGCAAGATGGGGCATCTTTCCGCCGTCGGGTCTACGCCTGAAGAAGCCGTGGAGCGCGTGCTGGAAGCGCAGTCCCGGCTGTAGGCAGGCGGCCCGGGGTTATCGAGCTCGATAACATCGCTAAGTATCGATTTATCAAATGCCGGAGCGGATACGGTATGAGGGGGAGGGGGGTACCCTCCCTACCCGATGTCTTCGTTCCACCCTTCAAGGTACTTCTTGACCTCGGCCATGAACCTGCCGGCGTCCGCTCCATCGATAATGCGGTGGTCGAAGCCGAGCGTCAGATGCAGGAAATGCCGAATCGCAATTGAATCGGTGCCGTCCTCGCTGGTCACGACCGCCGGCTCCTTCAAGAGTCCGCCGACGCCGAGGATCGCGCTTTCCGGCTGGTTGATGATTGGCATGCCGAACTGCTCGCCGAAAATGCCGGGGTTGGTGATGGTGAAAGTGCCGGAACCGACCTCGTCGGGCTTCAGCTTCTTGCCTCGCGCGCGCTCCGCCAAGTCGGCGATCGCGCGAGCGATGCCGAGGAAGTTTTTCTCTTCGGCTTCTTTGATCACAGGGACGATTAACCCCCATTCGAGCGCGACGGCAATGCCGATATTGATGTGCTGGTGGTAGCGGATGGCCTCGCCCTCCATCGATGCGTTCACGATGGGCATCTTGCGCAGCGTAGCGATCACGGCGCGCGTGATGAACGGCATGTAGGTGAGCTTCACGCCATTGCGCTGCTCATACTTGCTCTTCTCTTTCTCGCGCAGCTTGACGATGCGTGTGAAGTCAATCTTGAAGACCGTGTGGACGTGCGGGCTCGTGCGTTTCGACTCCACCATGCGCTGCGCGATGATGGAGCGCATCCTGCTCAGCGGTACGAGCTCGCCCGGTATGGGCGCAGCCACCGGAGCAGAAGCGGCAGGTTTGGGCGCTGGAGTCGCAACGGCGGGAGCGGGAGCAGCAGCACCGCCCTTTTCGAGGTAGGCCTGAATGTCTTCCTTGGTGACGCGACCGCCAGAGCCAGTGCCCCGCACCGCGCTCAGGTTCACATTGTTCTCGCGCGCAATCTTGCGCACCAGCGGCGAAGAACGCACATGCTCGGCTTCTGTCGCGGCAGCGGGTTCGGGAGCAGCAGCGCTGATGGCAGCAGTGCTGACGACAGGCGCGGGCGCTTTTGAGGGTGCGGTTACTGGAGCCGCAGCCGCTGGCGCCGCTTCACCCGCTCCGCCAATCACGGCTACCACCGCGTTGATCTGCGCTGTCTCCCCTGCGGGAACCTTGATCTCCGTGAGAACGCCCTCGGCGGGCGACGGAATCTCCGCGTCAACCTTGTCGGTCGAGATTTCAAACAGCGGCTCATCACGCTGCACGGTATCGCCGACCTGCTTCAGCCACTTGGTGATTGTGCCTTCAAAGATGGACTCGC
>PMSS01000017.1 GCA_003167515.1 Acidobacterium sp.
TAATGAGACGCTACACTAGCGCCAAAAGAATTGGCAGGCAAGATCCTGTTTGTGCTCCGCAACCGTATTGAGAATAGCCGCCAGCCAGGGCATTCTTCCTGAGTGTAGTAGGAGAACACTTTCCCTCCAAGTGGGGAGGATGGAAGTGCGGCCACGGCGAGGCGGTCGATATGGTCCTGGGTGACCTCGATCGTGAGGGTCTGCATGGGGCCTGCTTCCTTGAGCGGTGCAGAGAACATCATAATTACTCCTGGCCGCCGGGCGCGCTGTCGCCGCCTGCGCGGTACATAGCACGCGCAACGCGTAATCCGAGGTCCGAAGGAGGCCATCAGAGGGCGCTCCTTCTTAACGACTATATCAGCATATTCTCTTTTTATTCGCCATCTAGGCCGGACAATCCCAGAATGGCATTACAGGCGAGGCGATAGACAACGCTCCGCATACCGCAACAGGGAGAGTACCACCATGCTAGGTCACAGCCCCGCGCGAAGCATTTCCACCAAATCCCGTTCCCGCTGGTATTGATCGTCCACCAATATCCGTTCATCGGGTATTGTGCTCAAAGACTTAAGAATCAATCTTCAACCGCATACATGACAATCTAAAGATAGTCAAGTACATAATATTTGACAATATAATACTTGTCATTACGATGTACATTGACTATATTTATCTTGTCATGCGCAGCGAGTTCAAAAATCTCCGCCTAAAACAACTGGATCGCGCTCTGGAGCCATACCGTGCGGCGCGAGAGGCTCCGCGTCCATCGAAGGGATGGATTCGCACCATCCGGCAGGCGCTGGGAGTCTCCTCGGGTGAACTGGCCCGGAGGCTGGGGACGAGCCGCCAGCTCCCCCTGCAACTGGAGAAGGGGGAGGCGGAAGACCGCATCACCTTGAAGAGCCTGCGCGCGGCAGCCAATGCGCTCGATTGCGACTTGGTCTATGCCCTCGTTCCGCGCGCTGGCAGCATGCAGGAGTTGATCGAAAACCGCGCGCGCGCCGAGGCGAAAAACCGCGTCCTCGGCGTCGAGCATTCGATGGCGCTTGAGAACCAGGCGGTCGGCAGAATCGACGAGGCGGTCGAAGCGGAGACGCGCCGCCTCGTCAGAAAGCGCACATCCCGATGACCCTATTCAATACGGGAGATGGCAATACACCGCTGTCTCCCGAAGAACAGGACGATCTCATCCCTGATCTCACGACGAAGGAAGAATTGAATGAGTGGGAGCGCCAGAACATCCTCGAAGCTTCTGCATGGGCGCTCGATTCGCGCAATTTGAATCGGCAGGATCCATTTTCAGAAGCCTACGTGAGAGAACTGCACCTGCGTATGTTTGATCAGACCTGGAAGTGGGCAGGGGCCTACCGGACCACGGAAAAGAACATCGGCATTCCGCACTACCAGATCCGTGAGGCGCTGCCAGCCTTGCTAGGCGATGCGCGCTATTGGGTAGAGCATCAGACCTTCGAGCCGGATGAACTCGGGGTCCGGTTCCACCATAAGCTCGTTTGGATTCATCCCTTCGCTAACGGCAACGGTCGCCATGCCAGGCTTATGGCTGATGTTGTCGTTCGTAGACTGGACAGGCCGGCGTTCACATGGGGTAGCGCGGATATTGTGCGAGCCGGTGACTTCCGGCGGAGCTACATCGACGCGCTTCGGGCTGCGGATAAGAACGACATTCAACCGCTCCTGGCATTTGCTCGTTCGTGACGCCAACACATCTACGCAATTTGCGTAGATGATGACGCAAATTGCGCCAGCTGCGATGTCCCACGACAATGGTGTCCTTTCAGGACACCGAGTGGAAAGTAATTCCATATTTTCTGCTGTGGATGCTGACTACGCTCTTCCATGCACGGTGAAACGTGCGTTGAGGAGACCATGCGTACCCCTTCCCCTATTACTCTCCCAGCCCGACTTCGAGCGGACGCTCCTGGATCAGATGAACCCTTCGGCTTCAATGAGCGCCTGTACTCGGCGCAGGAGGTGGCTTCGCGCCTGGGTGTGTCCGAGCGCTGGGTGCGGGATCACGCCACCCGCCGTTCTCCCCGTATCCGTGCCGTAAAACTCGGCCCCCTAGTGCGCTTTCGCTGGCCCGATGTGCAGGCGTTTCTGGCGGAATTAGCAGCAAGAAATGACTCGAAATGCCGCTAAAAGGATGGTTCAATAGAACCGTTCTCCACGGCCAAGGGTACGAACCAGAAATGGAGAACCCTAGTGAGGATCAGGTATCAGCGAGGCACGGTCTACGTCCGTGGAACGAAGCCTCAGATGTGGTATGGACGGTTCCTGCTCTATCAGCGGGACAAAAACGGAAAGGAGGTACGCAAGCAACGCAATGTTCCAATTTGCCCCAAGGCGGGAGTACCAAAGACGAGGGCGGCGCAGATGCTCCAGCAGATCATTCTGAAAGAAGGCACAGTTCCGGGGAAGCCCTCGGCGCTGCCGCCGGATGATTCGGTCACTTTCGAGTGGTTCACGAGGCAGCGCTATGTTCCGATGCGGCAGGGCAAGTGGAGTCCGGCCTACCGCCAGACGAACGGCTATGCCATCGAGCACTACTTGATCTCGCGCTTTGGCGACACGCCTCTCCGTGACCTGGATACTTTTTCCATTCAGGTCTACCTGAACCAGCTTGCCGAAAAATACTGCGAGTCGCTGGTCCATCAGGCTTACAGCAATGTGCGGGCCATCCTGCGCCTTGCTCGGAAGCAGAAGTATCTGGTGGAAGACCCCGCCGAGGACGTGGTTCTGCCGCTGACGATGCCGGTTGAAAAGCCAGTGATCGACCGCGGGCAGATTCTGGCGGTGTTAGGAGCAGTGACGGATCTCAGAGATCTCTGCCTACTCTCGATCGGCATCTTCTCTGGTCCACGCGCCAGCGAGGTATTTGGCCTGCAGTGGAAATGCTGGACGGGAGAATCGCTCCTGCCGCGAGGCACAGCCTATGACGGAAAACTCTACCCCGGACGGCTGAAGACGAAGGCGAGCAAGGGACCGATTGTGGTGCCGGAGTTCGTCTGGTCCATCATCGAAGCCTGGAAGAGCATCGCGCCGGACACCTCGCCCGAGGCCCTAATGTTTCCGACCTTTGGCAGAGGCGAACGGAAGGGGGAGCTGGTTCCGTACTCCAGCAAGAACTTCCTGCGAACGCGGATTCGCCCGATCGCCGTGCGGCTCGGCGTCCCAGGCCGTCTCATCACCTTTCAGGTGATGCGGCGCACGCTGGGAACCGATCTGCAAAACCACGGCACGCTCAAAGATGCGCAGGGCGCGTTGCGTCATGCCAGCATCACGACTACCGGGAACGTGTACGTACAGCCCATCGACGAGAACGTCTTCCGCGCGGTGAACTCGCGCGCGAATGCGGTCGTTGAAGGATGGTTGCCAGCGTTAGAGCGGATGGGGCGGACAGGGCGACAGCCCAAAGTCATCGCGGGAAAGCGGGTCGCCGATGAAGTTTTCCCAAGTTTTCCCAACCTGAAGGAGGGAGGTCAATCTAAGTTGTTGATGTAATTGGCTCCTCAGGTAGGAC
>PMSS01000130.1 GCA_003167515.1 Acidobacterium sp.
CCATCCGCGACTCCGTTCCCGGCATCCGCTTCTACAACGACGAGCTCAACAACAACGTCACGCTGCGCGACATGCTCTCGCATCGCACCGGTGTCACGCGCCACGACCTCATCTGGTTCAAATCCGACTTCACCCGCGCGCAGCTATTCGATAAGCTCCGCTACCTCGAGCCCGAGCAGCCCATGCGGGAAACCTTCCTTTACAACAACCTCATGTTCTCTGCCGCCGGCCACATCATCGAGCTTGAGTCCGGGCAAAGCTGGGAGCAGTTCGTCCATGACCGCATCCTCGCCCCGCTCGACATGTCCTCCACCTCCTTCACCACCGCCGACATGCTCCAGCATCCCGATCACGGCGTCCCCTATCGCGAGAAACGCGACAGCTTCGAGCTTTACAAGATTCCTTATTACGAAGACACCCAGGGTGTCGCTCCCGCCGGCGCCATCATCTCCAACATCCACGACCTGTCGCACTGGCTCATCGCGCTCATGAACGATGGCAAATACAACGGCCATCAGGTCCTCCCATCCGACGTTCTCCGCCAAGCCCTCCAGCCGGCCATCGGTCTTCCCAACACGCTTGGAGAAGCGCAGGGATTCTGGGAAATTCTCAATCCCGCTTACGGCATGGCGCGCGAAACCGCCTCCTATCGAGGCCACCTCCTCACCTTCCACGGCGGCGACCTGCCCGGATTCCACTCCCAGATTTCCTTCATGCCCAATGACCACATCGGGGTCATCGTGCTCGTCATCAGCGACCACAGCGCTCCGCTTTATAACGTCGTGAGCTACAACGTCTACGAGCGGCTGCTCGGCATGGACCTCACGCCGTGGAGCCAGCGCCGCCTTACCCAGCGCCTCGCCGACAAAAAAGCCGGCACTGAAAGTCGCGCCAAAGCCGGCGGCGATCGCGTCCCCAACACCACCCCGTCCCACTCGCTCACCGCCTATGTGGGCGAGTACGAGAACCCCGCCTACGGGATCGTGAAGATCTCACTCGAAGGCGATCGGCTCCACTTTGGCTTCCACGAGTTCTCTTTCCCCCTCAGCCACTTTCATTACGACCGCTTCGACACCCCCGACGACGAGCAGTACGGCCGCTTCTCCCTGAACTTCCTCACCAATCCGGAGGGCGACATCGACAGCATCTCCAGCTCGCTCGATGAAGCCGCGGTCACCTTCACCCGCAAGCCCCCCACGCTCGATGAGGCCACCCTCCAGAAGCTGGCTGGAACCTATATCACGCCGGGCAAGACGCGATTCCGGGTTCTCTATCAGCCGGGAAGTGGGCTCTCTCTGGATTTCCCCGGAGGACCGCCGCACCCGCTCATCCTCATCAAAGGCTTCCAGTTCCGAACCCCGCAGTTTGCCGACGACATCTTCGAATTTGTCCTCGAAAACGGCCAGGTCAAAGCGCTGAAGGAACGCGATCCCTCCGGCGAATACAGCTACACGCGCGAGTGAGCCATCTGGGCTCCCACCAGCAGAACCAGCGCCATCGCCACTTCCACCACAGCGAAAACCCCCTGCGGCCGGTGCCGCGCCCCGCTCCCCCCGCGCCCGCTCTCCTTGAGAACCTCCTGCAAATTCATCCGCGACGTCCTCATCGCCGGAGCCAGCCCAAAAACAACCCACGCCAAAACCGAGACCGCCAGCGTGAACAATAAAACCCGCCCATCAAGCCCAGCTTCGCTCGCGCGCCGCAATGACCCCGGCAACATCCCGATCGCCGGCTTCGTGCCGAATAAAGCCAGCGCCAGCCCGCATCCACCCCACCCCCGCCAGCAGAAGACTCTCCGTCAGCAACTGGCGAATCACGCGCATCCGGCTCGCTCCCAAAGCCGCGCGAATCGCAAACTCGCTCGACCTCCCCAACGACCGCGCCAGCAGCACCAGCAAAAACGGCTGCACGTTGCCGACAATATCTTCCTATCAAATCACCACCGGCGCCGCACCCACATGATCGTCGTCCGAGCTGAACGTCCGGCCAAGCACCGGATTCACGCCCAGCGTCCGAAAAAAGTCCGCCGACACCATTGACCCGCTCAGCCGTTCCGCCTGCCCCAGGCCGGTGAAGTTGTCATCCTGGTTGCGATAGATCGCCATCGACGAGAAGGTCTGCGTCTCACGCTCCCAGTCAGGGAAATTCAGATAACTGATCGGCCCCTGACTTACCCCCGCATTCTTCTCATAAACAGCCACCAGCTGCCCCGACTGCGGATACGACAGCGGGTTCGGCAGCACGCCGTTCACAACCGAAAACAGAGCGATGTTCGCGCCCACACCCACCGCCAGCGCAGCAATCGCGATGGCCGTGAAGCCAGGTGACTTCATCAGCATCCGCAGTCCGTAACGACATCCCCGACCAGAGCATGCATCGCAACCCTCGAGAGCAGAAGCGGCCTGACCCGTCCCTCCGCAGACCCGCTAGTCAACGATCCTAATCTGAAAAGTCTCCGCTGCCCGCCTCATGGACCCAACCGGCGCGCCACCGTCCTTCGCCGTCATCCCGCCCGCTGCGGTACCATCGCCGCCCGCGCCTCGCCCGCTCGATCCCTCGTCCCTCGCGAACCACTGCCGCCCGTTTCCCCCTCCACCCTGAAACGAGATACCAGCGAATCCAGTTCACCCGCCAGCCGGCTCAGCGATCCGCTCGCCCGCGCCGAATCCTGCGCGCCCGCCGCGAAGTCATATGAAATCTTTGCGATCGCGCTGATGTTGACGTTCACCTCATCGGTCGTGCTCGCCTGCTCGGTCGCCGCCGTCGCGATCTGCGACACTGCCTGGGCCGCATATTCCGCCCCTTCGATGATCCGATTCAGTTTCGCCCCCGCTTCGCTCGCCGCCTTTACCCCCTGTTCCACCTCGGTCGTCCCCTGCACCATCGCCTCGACCGCCGCCCGCGTCTCCTGCTGGATGTTCGCGATCATCTCCCCGATCTCTTTCGTCGCCGCGCTCGTCCGCTCCGCCAGCCGGCGCACTTCGCCTGCCACCACCGCGAATCCCCGCCCGTGCTCGCCCGCCCGCGCCGACTCGATCGCCGCGTTCAGCGCCAGCAGATTTGTCTGTTCCGCAATCTCGTTGATCACCCCGACAATGCGCCCAATCTGATCCGACCGGCTGCCCAGGTCCGAGACCTGCTTCGCCGCCTGATCCACCGACGCCGTCACCCTCTGCATCATCGCGATCGTCCGTTCCATTACCCTGCCGCCCTCGCGCGCGTCGTCCGCTCCGCCACTGGCCTTTTCCGCCGCCGCGTTCGAGTTCTTCGATACCTCCTGCACCGTCGCCGACATCTCCTGCATCGCCGTCGCCACCTGCGCCGTCTGCATCTGCTGCGCTTCGGCCCCCTTCGCCATATCCGCCGACGAGGCCGAGATCCCTTCGCACGCCGCCGTCAGCTGCCGCGTGTTTTCCTGCACCTGACGGATGATTCCCTGCAGCTTCTCCAGAAACGTGTTGAACCAGTGACTCAGCTCCCCGATCTCATCCTGCGCTGTGATCGGAATCCGCTGCGTCAGGTCGCCCTCCCCCTCCGCGATGTCCTTCAGACTCTCCGTCACACGCAGCAGCGGACCCGACACCCGCCGCTCCACCATCAGCGTCATCACCCCCGCGCAACTCATCATCACCAGAAACAAAATCAGCCCGAACAACCGCTGCCGGTTCGTCCACGCCGTCACATCGTCGAGCTGCGCCTTGAAGTCGGCGGAAAGCACCGTCCGCAGCTGGCCGAGCGAGTCCTCCATGGCGTGGTTCTCCCGCGCCAGGCCCCCGATCTGGCTCTGCGTATCGGCCGAGATGTTCGTCCCGCCCGACGCCATCGCCGCGTATACCGTCCGCGACCGCGACGTCAGATCCGTGAATTTCTCCAGCAGATCCGCGACCTGCTTCTGCCGCACCGGGTCGCCGGCCACATTCTGCTCGATCGACCGGAGCGAACCGGTCACGGCCTGCGCCGCCTCGTCGGCCTTTCCCAGAGCACTGGCGTCCTGGGTCAGCACCGCATCCGAATAGCTCTTCGTCAGCTTCTGAAACCCCGCGCCCGCCTCCTGGCTCGATAAGGTCGCCGGAAACAACGAGCCCGACGCCAGATTCATGGACTTCTGCGTCCGCGTCCCTGTCCAGTACACCAGCAGCAGCAGGGCAAGATAACCGGCCCCGATAATCCCGATCGCCATCCGAATTCTGGTCTTGATATGTGTGGTTTTCATTTCCCTCAGCTCGCCTTCGCAGATTCCCTGAACAGTGCGCGCCGGGGCTCGACAGGGAGTCCCGGCGCACGGTTGTTTTACTTCACGTCAAGCACTTTCGTTCCCGGAGCGCTGGCATCGGCACTGACGTAGCCGACCGCACCCTTCGTCTTCGCTACCCACGCCGCTACTTCCGCATCCGAGGCCAGTTCCTTCGGCATCGACCCTTTGCCCGAAAACACCAGGCTCCGGTAATACGTCTGCAGCGCCGCGTCGCTCTTGCCCAGTACTTTCAGGAAAGCCTCATGTGCCGGTCCGCCCTTCTCGAGCACCGGATCCACGTGCGAACCGGCCAGCGAATCCTTGTTCTCGAGAAAGACATCCTTCAGATCGTCGGCCGATACTGCAGCAGCCGACACACTCGGATTCGCGATCACCTTCATGTCCGCCGCCCGCAACGTCAGCGGAGCGATCAGCAGTGCGGCCGCGGCCATCAGAAAGAATTGTGCGTTTTTCATCGTTCTCCCCTCTCTCATTCCTGCCGCCTAGAAGAAGAAGCTGGTCCGCAGCATCAGCATGTTTGTCCGCGGCTTGAAGCCGTCCGGATTCGACCGTTCGTAGAAGCCGTGAGTCGAATAAAGATCACCATAGCCGTCCATGAAGTGCCCTTCGGCCTTCACCACCCAATAGCGATTCAGATCGACGCGCGCAGCCGCCACTTCGTCGTAAATGTGGTTGGTCGCCTTGTTCGTCGGATCGGCTGGCGAATCCACGTGGTAATTCGAGTGGTAAACACCCAGCGTCACCCGCTTGGTTGCGTGATAGCTCGCGGTCGTGAACCAGCTCTCATTGGTTCCGTTCCACAGGAACACTGAGTTGCCGAATGACGGAGTCAGAATGCTCAGCCAGTAATTCTCCGCGCGGTATTCTCCGCTGAAATCCCATTTGTTCCGCTGGAAGTCGGCATAACCTACCGCAGTGCGATCCGGAGCCGAATGCGCCCGATATTGCGTGTCGGGTGGGAAGTATGCCTCGTTGTAATGACCTACCCGATTCTGTGTCATGTCGATCCACGACGATCCGAGCGTGAGCCCCTTCAGAGGCGCCGTCCAGCGCAGATCCCAGCCGAGCGCGCGGCCGGACGCCGAATCGATCGGCATGCCCAGGTCGCTCGAAAAGATGTAGTAGCCGCTGCGGTCGTCGAACGTGCGCTTTCCGTAGTAGCCGGTATAGTTCAGCTTTCCCGCTTTCTTCAGCGGGATCTGCCCATACAGATCGCCGCCGTCATGCGCGATCATGCTGTTGCGCAGGTCCAGAGGGTATGTGCCCTGGGGCAGCAGTGCCCAGGTGTAAAGGAAGTCCGCGTCCTGGGTGTCGTTGTACAGTCCCAGCGCGGTCTTCACGCGCCCCGCGCGAACGCCGAACCAGCGCGCAAACCGGTAGTCGCCGTAGGCGAAATCCAGCTGCGGACGAAAATCGTCCAGCTGCCCGACCTTCCGGTCATAGGCCTGCGCCCCAACATGGAACTTGTCTGTGACCGCCGTCGACAGATTCAGTGCCCCATCCGTAAATGCCGGGCTGCTGTCGCTGGTCTTCATGGTCAGAAAGTTGTTGTCGTTCGAATATGCGAATCCCTGTGACAGAGAGCCGTGTACCTGCACGCTGCGGTTGAATAACCTGAAGTCCTGCGCGTGCACCGTAAGCGAAGCGGCGCACACCAGAGCTGCCACAACCAAATGTGTCCTGAACCCTTTCATGAGAACTCCTTCGATGATTTCTGTGTGCGGATGGTCAGGACGCACCGCGAGTCGGAGCTTCCCGACCGCGGTTCCCAACACTGTTGCGCCCACACTTGCTCCTTCGGCAATTCAGCGGCGCTCTTTAACAGGCGCGAGAGTTTTTGTTCCAGTTCCCGACAACCCCCGGACCAACGCAGACCCTCCTCAACGAGCCTGCTTGCCCGCGAACGCGACGCACAAAAAGGAAGACCCGCTCCTGGCGGGTCCTTCCCCTCCGCACCAGCGTTGTGATTGACTGGCGCGCCTGGTTCACTTCACTTCCAGCACCTTGGTTCCCGGAGCGCTGGCGTCACCGCTCACGTAGCCGACCGCGCCCTTGGTCTTCGCCACCCAGGCCGCGACTTCCGCGTCCGAGGCCAAAGCCTTCGGCATCGAGCCTTTGCCCGAAAACACGAGGCTCCGGTAATACGTCTGCAGCGCCGCATCGCTCTTGCCCAGCACCTTGAGGAAAGCTTCGTGCGCAGGGCCGCCCTTCTCGAGCACCGGATCCACGTGCGATCCGCCCAGAGAATCCTTGTTTTCGAGAAAGACATCCTTCAGATCGTCGGCCGATACCGCGCTGGCCGACACACTCGGGTTGGCGA
Source organism: Acidobacterium sp. (assembly GCA_003167515.1). Taxonomy (GTDB): domain Bacteria; phylum Acidobacteriota; class Terriglobia; order Terriglobales; family Acidobacteriaceae; genus Palsa-343. Next base: position 6,576 of record PMSS01000130.1, read on the forward strand.
TCACCTTCATATCGGCCGCCCGCAGACTGAGCGGAACGATCAGCATGACGGCGCCGGCCAGTAGAAGCCATTGTGTATATTTCATACTCGTCTCCTTACGCATCCTTTCCTCTCAGAAGTACATTCCGGTACGAACGACGACGCCGTTGGTGTTGGGCTTCAGACCCTGCGGGTTGACCTGCGGATAGAAGCCGTCCGGGTACATGAAGCCCGCGTAGCCATCCATAAAGTGGCCTTCGACCTTGGCATACCAGTAGTTCTTCAGGTTGATACGCGCGGTCACGGCTTTGTCGTAGACATGGCGATCCGGAGAACTCGCGCTGGGGGCGGGAATCTGTCCGGGTACATCGCAATTCCAGTTATTGGTGAAATAAGAGTAGTAGCTGCCGACCTCGAGCCATTTGTTGATGCCGTAGGAGCCCGCAACATACCAGCTCCGTACGTCGGTCGTAACCCAGAACTGGCCGCTGAAGATGTCCTGATCCCGCCAGTAGCGGCGGTATTCGCTGTCCAGCCGCAGCTTGCCTGAACGAGAACTCCAGGTTCCGTAGTACTGGTTCATGAAGTCGTTATTGGACCACTCCTTATACGGCACAACGATGTTGGGACCGCCCAGTGCGATGGACGGGTTCAGCTGGCCTGTCCCCGTGATGATTTCGTAGACATAGGATGTCCCTGCCGTGAACCCCTTCACCGGAGTGTTCCAGCGCAGATCGCCCCCCATTACCGGGCCCCCGTATTGCTGCATGGAAATCCCGTGGATCTGCAGCAGGTACGGGTATCCTCCGTAGATGCTGTCGCGCCTGTCGCCCCCGTACAACGTGTACCCAAAGGACCCCAGCTTCTTTTCCGGCTTGATCGTGCCGTAGAGGTCTCCGCCCAGGTGCGCGAGCGTGGCGTCCCGCATGTCGATCGGATAAACCGATTGCGGCAGCAGCGCGAAGACGTGCAGAGAATCCATGTCCTGGGTGTCGTTGTACAGTCCCATCGCCGTCTTCACCTTGCCGCCCCGGAAACTCAGCCAGGTTTTGAATTTGTAGTCGGCGGAGGCCCAGTCCAGTTGCGGATGCCACTTTCCCAGCTGCCCCACGTTGTGTTCGTAGATCTGCGCCCCGACGCGAACTTTGTCGAAGAGCGGAACCGTTGCGTTGGCCCCAAAATCGGTGAACTCCCCGCTGCCCACGTTGGTAGTATTCATCGTCAGCCAGTTGTTTTCGCCGGTGTGGACGAATCCCTGGGTTCCGAAACCGTGCACCTGCACGGTCCGACTGAAGACCCGAAACTCCTGGGCATGCAGGCCAATCGTTGATGCCAGGGCCAGAAACCCGGCTGCCGCAATTCCTTTGCAAAGCATGTTCTTCATCCGTTCCCCTCCTTTGCCGGATCGCCGGTAGACAGGTCCTTCGAGGACACTGTCCCCGCTGATTTCCCGCCGGCTCCTTCCGTTTTCCTCATCGGCGTCGGGAGTAACAAGAGCGCCCTCCTCCGATTTGCGGCCGACCGTTCCTGATTACATCGGATTGCCGTGCCACCTCTACGCTTACCGGAGGCGGGCGGGTTGCGGAATGTACCCTTGGTGCTTTCCCTCTCCTTTCGTTCCTGGCCCGACCTTTATGGGAATCAAATCCCGTTTCGGGAATCGTTCCGCGTCCTCTCCCTTTCACCCCCAGGCCGTCGCCGCCCCCTTCCTAAGCGACTCGTTCTCAGCCCTGTAGCCGGGAATCCACCGCACTCAATTCACCGCCCATCAACCTTCACCCTCATTTCGCTTTGCTATCCTGAATCCGTTATGCCTTCGAAACACGATCTCCTCAAGAACCCTATCCGCCACATCGATATCCGCCAGCACAACGTCGTCGCCCTCGTCGACGCCATGCAGTCCATGGCCTACAGCTCCCGTGACCTCGCCCGGGCCGCCTCTATCTACGAGCGCATGCTGCGCGATCAGGACTGCGGCGTCATCCTCTGCCTCGCTGGCTCCCTCGTCTCCGCCGGCCTCAAGCAGATCTTCGTCGACCTCATCCGCAACAACATGGTCGACGCCCTGGTCTCCACCGGCGCCAATATCGTCGATCAGGATTTCTTCGAAGCTCTCGGCTTTCAGCACTACATCGCCGACGACCTTTACAAATCCGGCACCCAGGACGGCGTCCTCCGCGAGCTGATGATCGACCGCATCTACGACACCCTGATCGACGAAGAAGAACTCCGCCTTTGCGACGAGACCACCGAGAAAGTCGCCGACTCGCTCCCGCCCCGCCCCCACAGCTCCCGCGAATTTATCCGCGCTATGGGCGCCTGGCTCGAAGCCAACGGCAAAACGCCGGAAAAAGGCGGCGTCGACTCCATCGTCCTCTCCGCGTATCAGAAAGATGTCCCCATCTTCTGTCCCGCCTTCAGCGATTGCTCCGCCGGCTTCGGCCTCGTCGCTCACCAGCACAAGCGCCAGGACAAGCCCAAAGTCTCCATCGACTCCGCCAAAGACTTCTACGAGCTCACCCAGCTCAAGATCGCCAACCCCACCACCGGCCTGCTCATGATCGGCGGCGGCGTTCCCAAGAACTTCGCACAGGACATCGTCGTCGCCGCCGACATCCTCGGCAACGAAGCCCCCATGCACAAATACGCCATCCAGATCACCGTTGCCGATGTCCGCGACGGCGCGCTGTCCTCCAGCACACTGAAAGAAGCCAGCTCCTGGGGCAAAGTCGATACCACCTTCGAGCAGATGGTTTATAGCGAAGCCACACTCGCACTCCCGCTCGTCGCCGGCTACGCCTGGCACAAGAAAGCCTATGCCGGCCGTCGCGAACGCCGCTGGAGTCGCATCCTCTACCCTGTGACGGTCTAAGGACCGTCACAGCAATTCGCGTTCCTCATCCGGGCTCGATTCGCACAGTCGTAGCACTAAAGTTGCATTGTGGCTGCTGATACGGGCGGATTTTGCTGTCGGAACCCTTACCCGTTCTCCTATACTGAGCCCAAAGCCCTTTAGACTGATAAGGCGCGCAAATCCCCTCTTTTCCACGGAATCGAGTTGTGACCCGATTCAACCACACCCATACCGTAACAAGAGCCTTTGTCATCGCTCTGGCCTTCTCCCTTGTCGGAGCGATCATCCTTGCCCGTTTCGGTAGCCCGCCCACACAAAGCCATCCCTGGATATTCTGGTTTGCCGCTTTTTGGACTCTGGCCCAGGCCCTCCTCGTCGCCATTGCCATTTCGAGCTTCAGTGCCGCGCTACGCGAGAGACAAGGTGAGCGTCAACTTCAGCGGGTAGCCCGGCTGCACCAAAGCATCCTCGATTCTGCCGGACCCATGATGATCGCCTGCGACCTCAGCGGCCGTATCAGCCTCTTCAACCCCGCCGCCGAACGAATGCTCGGTTACCGTACAAACGACGCCCTCGGCAAACTGACCGCGGCCGACCTTTTCCCCGAAAGCGAAATGGCCCGCGTTGGCGAGCAGCTCGCGCTCTCCATGCCGCCTTTCAGAACCAACCCCGAGGTGCCCGCCGATACCGCGCCCAGTCTCCTTCCGTATGTGCGATACGTAGCCACCTTCCCCGCCAGCCGCGTTCGCGGATTCGAAATGCGTTACCGGCGCAGAGACGGCAGCACTTTTCCCGCAATGGTCTATCTCTCCGCCGCGCGTTCTTCCGTTGGAACGGTCGAGGGGCTGGTTTCTATCGCCGTCGATCTGAGCGCGACCCGCCGCGCCGAGCACGCCCTCCGCGAAAGCGAGGCGCGCTACCGCGACCTCTTCGACAATTCCGCCGAGATGATCGCCACGCTCAGCCCCCGTGGCCGTTACCTCTATGTCAATCCCTCGTGGCAAGCCCTCTTCGGCATGGACTCGTCCCAATTCGAGTCGCTGATCGGTTTCGAATCCCCCTTTCCCCCGGAAGTGCAGGCAGAAGCTGCCGCCCTCTTCCATAAGGCGCTCCACGGCGTTCGCGTGGAGCACCATCCCCTGCGCCTTCAGAATTCCGCGGGAGAAAATGTTGAGGTGGAGGCCAGCCTCAGCTGCCGCCGCGAAGAGTCCGGCCCCGTATCTGTCCGCTGCATCTTCCGCGATGTTACCCAGCAGAATCGTCGCGAGCGGCGCCTGCGCATCCAGCTGGTCGTCAGTCAGATCATTGGCGAAACTACCTCGATGGATGAGGGGCTCACTCGCGTGCTGGAGGCTCTCTGCAGTACCTTCTCCTGCGAATTCGCTGCCCTATGGTCCGTCGATGAGACTCAGCATTACATCCGCCCGCGCATCTCCTGGTGTGCGCGAGGACGCAGCAGCGAAGATTTTCTCTATGAAACCCAGGCGATGGTTCTGTCCCGCGGACAGGGCCTGCCTGGTTCGGTATGGTCTCTCGGCAAGCCCTGCTGGATTGCCGATGTGCGCCAGCATCCCGCCTTCCTTCGCCGCACGGCTGCGCGTCTCAATGGCTATATCTCCGCCTGGGCGGTTCCGGTGCGAGTTGGGAATCAGGTCATTGCCGTCGTCGAGTGTTTCTCCCGTCAGTTCATGCGCGAGGATCCTGACCTGATGGCCACCGTCGAAACAGTTTGCGGCTCAGTTGGGCAGTTTATGGCCCGCGCCGGTCAGGAGGCCCGCGTTCGCCACCTCGACCGGCAAAAGGCCGTCATTTTGAATTCCGTCGCAGATGGCATCATCGGCGTCGATTCCGCCAATCGGATCGCCTTCGCCAATCCCGCCGCGGCGCGCATGATGGAACGCAGCGAATCCGAGCTCATTGGATGCAAGGTCCACGAGCTGCTTCATCCCGAGGTCTCCGGCTGTGAAGCGAACTGCCTGACCCGCAGGGCCTTCCAGACCGCCGAAGGCGCCTCCGGCCAGGATGTCTATTTCCGCGGAAACGGCAGGAGCTTTCCCGTCGAATTCTCCCTGATGCCCATGGTTGAAGAAGGCGAGCCCGTGGGCAGCGTTCTCAGCTTCCGCGATATCAGCCAGCGCTATGCCCTCGACCATATGAAGGACGAGTTCATCTCCACCGTCAGCCATGAGCTGCGCACCCCGCTCACCTCCATACGCGGCGCACTCGGCCTTCTCTCCGCTGGCCTGCTCGGCGAGGTGAGCGAGAAGGCCACCAGCCTGCTTCGCATCGCTGTTGCCAACTCCGACCGCCTCGTTCGCCTCATTAATGACATTCTCGACCTCGAGAGAATGACCTCGGGCCGCGCTCCTCTCGCCTTCCGGCGCATTCCCCTTGAGGAACTCCTGCGCCAGGCGATCGAGACCATGCAGCCGATGGCAGAGGCTGAGAATGTCCGCCTCGCCTGCGATCCAACCTCAGTCTTCATCGAGGCGGATTCCGATCGGCTTCTGCAGGTGATGACAAACCTGCTGAGCAACGCCATTAAATTCTCTCCCCCCCGTTCCTCCGTACGCATCGCGGTCGTCCACGCAACGGATGGCGTTACGATCAGCGTTATTGACGAGGGCCGCGGCGTTCCCGCCGATAAGCTCGAAAGTATCTTCGACCGCTTCCAGCAGGTGGACGCCTCGGATTCGCGACAGAAAGGCGGTACCGGCCTCGGTCTCGCCATCTGCCGCACCATCGTACACCAGCATGGCGGCCGCATCTGGGCCGAGCAAAACGGCTCACGTGGCTCAATCTTCCGCTTCTACCTGCCCGAACGCGCTTCCCTTTCCTCCCTGGCCGAAGAGGCCACGCAGAACCAGTTCGAACAGAAATTGGGGTAATAGATTCTAAGTAGAGAATTGGTTAGCCGATGTCAGGTGCGAATTTTAGTCCATGAATATCAACCCGACAATTAGTTAATAGATGTCAGTTGCAGAATTGGAGTAATAATGCCACGACGTGTTTTGATCATCGATGACGAGGAGGATATTCGGGAGGTTGCCGCCCTCAGCCTCGAAACCGTAGCCGGCTGGGATGTCATCGTCGCCGGATCCGGCGCTGCCGGCATTGCCAAAGCCCGCGAAAATCGACCCGATGCAATCCTGCTCGACGTCATGATGCCTGGCATGGACGGTCCCACCACCTTCCGCGAACTCCGCTCGCTGCCCGAGACCGCTGACATCCCCGTGATTCTGCTAACCGCCAAAGTGCAGGCCGCCGATCAGAAGCGCTTCTCCGACCTCGGGGTTGTCAAAGTGATGTTCAAACCCTTCGACCCGCTGGTGCTGGCTCAGGAAATTGCAGCGACCCTGGGTTGGCCGGAAATATGAGACCGGGAACATGAGCGACGATCCAGCCGCCAAAATCGCCGCACGACTGACCGAGCTCTGGCATACCAGCCGGCCTACAATCCTCGAACGCATGACCATCCTCCGCGCCGCCTGCACCGCGCTCATGGAAAATCCGGCCGACCGCGAAGCCCGCACCAGCGGCCTCGAAGCGGCACACAAGCTCTCCGGCGTTCTTGGCGTTTTTGGATTACCCCAGGGCAGCGAGCTGGCCTCGTCTATCGAATTCCTGCTGAAGTCCGGCCAGCCTCTCATGCAGCCAGACCTCTCCACTCTTCGTAATCGCATTGCCGACCTCGACGCGGTGATTGCCTCGAAACCCGATCGCTGAGCCTTACGCAAACACCAAACACTGCGGCTTCGAGAGCGGAACCCCTTTCCCCGTCTCCGCCAGCTTGCCGCTCTTCCCGTCTCTCGCGAATACCGAGATCGTGTCGGAGTCCTGATTCGCCACCAGCACCCACCGCTCTGTCGGATCGAGCGCCAGATGCC
>PMSS01000299.1 GCA_003167515.1 Acidobacterium sp.
GCGAATCGCAGGAGCGCATGCTCCTCGTCGCCGAAAAGGGCCGCGAAAACCAAGTGCTCAGCCTTTTTGAAAAATGGGGGCTCGAAGGCGTCATCGTTGGCACTGTCATCGAGGAACCGCGCCTGCGCGTGATCCATCACGGCGAAATCGTCGCCGATATTCCGAACCGTTCGCTCACCGACGAAGCGCCGGTCTATCATCGGCCGGTCGGAACATGGTCGCGGCCTGAGCAGATCAAAGTCCCGCTCGACCCGCCGCCGTATATCCTCGAAGAACTGAAGAAGCCGCGTGACTATACCGCGGATCTCAAAAAGCTCCTGGCCTCGCCGAATATCTGCTCCAAGCGCTGGGTCTTCGAGCAGTACGACAGCATGGTTCAAACGAACACCGTCCAGGGGCCCGGCGGCGAAGCAGGCGTGATGCGCATTAAGGGCACCAACCGTGGTCTCGCGATGGCATTAGATGGAAACGGCCGCTGGTGTTATCTGGACCCCCAGTGGGGAGCCGCTCTCGCCGTTGCAGAAGCGGCGCGAAAAGTGGCTTGTACCGGAGCGACGCCTGTAGCGGCGACCAATTGCCTGAACTTTGGGAACCCAGAGAAGCCGGAAATCATGGCGCAGTTTTCGGCAGCCATCGATGGAATCGCAATGGCGTGCAAGGAGCTCCGCACGCCGATTACGGGTGGAAATGTTTCGCTGTACAACGAGACGCGAGGAGAGGGAATATTCCCCACTCCCGTCATCGGAATTGTGGGCATATTGGACGACATGAGCAAAGCTGTTCCCCCCGATTTCCAGCGCGCAGGGGATGCGGTGCTGTTGATTCAGTCGAATCTTAACCATTTGGATCATCACCGCCTGCATTCCTTTGGATCTTCGGAATATTCCAAGGAGATTCTCCGGACTCTTTGGGGCAGCGTGCCTATCCTCGATCTCGGCGACGAGCACTGGCTGCAAAAGGCTCTTATCAAACTTGCCGATCAAGGTTTGATCCATTCGGCGCGTGATGTCTCCGATGGAGGCTTGGCAGTCGGGCTTGCCGAAGCCAGCTTTGCAAAGGGAATCGGCGCCATCGTCCATCGCGAAAGCAAGTGTTTCCCATACCCGTTCTGGGCATATTTCGAGGAACCCGCGAGCATGGTTGTGATCACGTGCGATCCGGCGAATAGGGCGGCTGTCGAAGCCATCGTCAATGACGAGGGTAAACTCTATTGCGAACTTCTCGGCGAAACATTCTCGGGAGGACTCGATTGCGGGCTCGATGGAAAGACTCTGATTTCGGCAGACATCGCCGAACTTAGTCATTCCTGGTCCACATCACTCGAATCCCACCTCGCCGAAGAGGTAACCGCGTGAGTCGCCTGCTCTTCGAAGGGTTTCCCGGCGAAGAATCCCCGACGGTCATGGGGGCTGACACACCCATAGCATCGCCGTACGATTCGGACAAACTACACGAAGAATGCGGCGTAGTCGCCATCCACGGCCATCCCGACGCTGCCCGCCAGGTCTACCTCGGCCTTTATGCCCTCCAGCATCGCGGACAGGAATCCGCCGGCATCGCCACCGCCGACGGCACCCACCTCTCGAACATCAAAGGCATGGGTCTGGTCTCTGAAATTTTCACCGACGAGGTCATCGCGCGCCTCAAAGGCGATATGGCCATCGGCCACACGCGCTACTCCACCACCGGAGACTCGGCGTTGCTCAACGCGCAGCCCATCCGCGTCGAATCCACCAAGGGGCTCATTGCCATTGCGCACAACGGCAACCTAGTCAACCTTGGCAACCTGCGCATCCAACTCGAGCGCCAGGGCGCGTTCTTCCAGACGACTTCCGATTCGGAAATCATCGTCCAGCTCATCGCGCACTCCCAGGCCACCACGCTCGTCGACGCCATCGCCGATTCGCTTCGTCAGGTCGACGGCGCTTTCTCCATCGTCATGATGACGCGCGACCGCATCTTTGCCGCCCGCGACCCGCACGGCTTCCGGCCACTCTCGATGGGCCGCATCCATAACCTCGACGGTCCCGACACCGTCGTCTTCGCATCGGAGACGTGCGCTTTCGATCTGCTGCGCGCCAAATACGAGCGCGACGTTCTGCCCGGCGAGCTGATCATGGTCACCGCCGACGGAGTCACGTCGCGCCAATATGCGCCCCCGAATCAGACCAGCTGCATCTTCGAGCACGTCTACTTCGCCCGCCCCGACAGCCGCATCTTTGGCCGCTGGGTGCAGGAGAGCCGCGAAGAGATGGGCCGGCAGCTCGCTCGCGAATCGCACGTCGATGCCGACCTCGTCGTCCCTGTCCCCGACTCCGGCGTGACGGCAGCCATCGGCTACGCCGCCGAAAGCGGCATCCCGTTTCGCTTCGGACTGATCCGCAACCACTACGTAGGCCGCACCTTCATCGAGCCCGAGCAGCGCGTGCGCGACTTCGGCGTCAAGCTCAAGCTCAACCCCGTCCGCAATCTCCTCGAAGGCCGACGGATCATCCTCATCGACGATTCCATCATTCGCGGCACGACGAGCCGGAAGATTGTGCGCATGGTACGCCAGGCCGGCGCCACGGAAGTCCACCTGCGCATCAGCTGTCCGCCCACCATCTCGCCTTGTTATTACGGCGTCGATACACCGCGCAAAGCCGAGCTGATCGCCGCCAACTACTCCATTGAAGAGATTCGCCAGTACATCGAAGCCGATTCGCTCGCCTATTTGTCACTGGATGGGTTACGTAATGCCTGCGACGGCGGCGAGGGCAACAAATTCTGCGTAGCCTGCTACACCGGTGAGTACCCGACGCAGTGGATCGACGTCGAAGACATCCTCCCCGCCCAGGATGCAGCCCTGGTTTAACGACTTATGACCGGGTTGCCCCGGGCCGCCGCGTGAATCGTCAGCAGCATTTCTGAATGCTAATGGCGCGACGGTGTTCCTCCCGCGCAACCTCGCAATCCCGCGCTGCTTCCCATTACAAGCAGAAGGGAGAGTGTTGAATGGCAACGAAGAAAAGTTCCTCAAAGAAATCATCCGGAGCCAGGAAGTACAGTCCCCGAGCGGGGGAAAAGGTTCGGGAAGAGATGCGCGAGATGAAGCTTGGCAAGCTGAAGAGCGGGCGCAGCGGTAAAAAAGTCACCAGCCGCAAGCAGGCCATCGCGATCGGTCTCTCCGAAGCGCGAAGAGAGGGCGCGAAGGTTCCCAGGAAGTCTTCGTCGAAGTCGAGCGCGAAGTGATGCTCGCGCAACAAAAGTCGGGCTGGTAATCCTGGCCCGCTGAAACTGCCGATTCAAAAGAGACTGACGATTCGCGTCCTACCCGGAGTTTGTTCCTCCGCAGACTCCGCGGGTGCTGTTTTCGCGCACGGCCTCTTCCTGCTACCTTCATTGGGTAGCCCCTCATGTTTCAGAGCACTCCCGATCTTTCTTCGCACAGGTTTGTTCGCGCTTGTCTGCGTCAGCCGGTCGACCGCACGCCGGTGTGGTTTCTCCGCCAGGCTGGCCGCTATATGCCGGAATATATGGCGGTGCGGCGTCACCACTCGTTGCTTGAGATTTGCAAACGCCCCGATCTGGCCGCGGAGGTCACCATTACCGCCGCCGAAAAGCTCGCCGTCGACGCAGCCATCATCTTTGCCGATCTGCTGCTGCCGCTCGAGTGCATGGGACTCGATTTCGAATTTCAGGCGGGCGAGGGACCCGTGATTCACAAGCCGCTTCGTGACGCCGCAGCCATCGATGCACTGCAGACCACGCGAGCGGGCGAGCTCAGCTACGTTGGCGAAGCCATCCAGCGCGTCGTCGCGCATTTTCACGGACGACTCGGGATGATCGGTTTCTGCGGCGCGCCCTTCACGCTGGCCAGCTACATGATCGAAGGCGGAGGCTCGCGCCACTATCTGCACGCGAAAAAAGTGATGTACAACTCCCCCGATGTTTGGGATGCGCTCATGCAAAAGCTGGTTGACGTCACCGCCGAATATTCCGCGGCCCAGGTCGCCGCTGGCGCCGACGTCATTCAGATCTTCGATAGCTGGGTCGGATGTCTCAGCGTTGAAGATTATCGTCGCTACGTTCTGCCGCACGTCAAAATCATGGTCCAGCGCCTGCAGAAAACTGGCGCCCCTATTATTTACTTCGGCACCGACAGCGCCACGCTGCTTCCCGCGATGAATGAGACCAACGCCGAAGTCATCGGCCTCGACTGGCGCATCCCACTTGATAAAGGCTGGAGCGACCTCAATCACCGCTGCGCCGTGCAAGGTAATCTCGATCCTGTCTTATTGTTTGCCGATTGGAAAGAATTGAAATCCCGTGCCGAACACATTCTGCAACTCGCCGCCGGACGTCCCGGCCACATCTTTAATCTCGGCCACGGCATCTTGCCGGAAACTCCAGTCGACAACGTAAAAAATCTGGCGCGCTTCGTGCAGGAGTATTCGCATGGGTAGTCGCTGCACGGAGATTAACTTAGCATTTTTGGAATAACTTAGCGTCTGTGAAATAGCCTAGCGTTTGTGCCAACTGATTTTGGGTGGCGCAGCGGTTTACCGCTGCGATAACGTTATAAGTTTCCACATCGGCTTTAGCCGCTGAGGTATTACTCCAACTAAAATACATGATCCGCATCGCAATCATCGGCGGCGGCATCTCCGGACTCTCCGCCGCCTTCATCCTCGAACAACACCGCCGCGCTGGCGCACTCGAATACACTCTCTACGAATCCTCGCCACATTTCGGCGGCGTCCTCCGCACCGA